>CAVSCO010000075.1:0-16934 GCA_963726475.1 uncultured Phycisphaerae bacterium
TTCGTCTGAGCAGATGACCACGTTGTGTTTAAGGCACATCTCCGCGATGCTCCGCAGTTCATCGGGCTCGTACCGCCGGCCGACAGGATTGTGCGGGCTGCACAACAGCAGAACCCTGGACCGGGCCGACAGCGCGTTCTCGAATCGTTCGAGGTCGAAGGTCCACAGATCACGCTGTCGACACAATGGAACCGTCTTGAGTTCTTTGCGTGACAGTGATGGGGCCGCCAGGAACGGTGGATAGGCTGGCGTGAAGGTCAGGACCTCGTCGCCATCGCCGCCGAAAGCCCGGCACGCGACGTTCAGGGCCGGGATGAGCCCAGGCAGCCACACGATCCACGATGGCTCGATCTTCCATTTATACATCTGGCTCATCCGGGCGACCACGACCTCGGCCAATTCCCTAGGCGGGATGGCATAGCCGAACACCCCATGTTCGACGCCGGCGCACGCAAGGCCTCCAACACGGGCGTAGGCGATGGGAAGTCCATATCGGCCACCCACATCGGGAGGATGTCCCGCCCGTGGTATCGTCGCCACTTGAGACTGTCGGTCTCCCGCCTGTCCGGCACCGTATCGAAATCAAAGCTCATCTCGACGCCTTCTCCTGTGTTTGAATCGGTCCTCGCTGACCACAGGACCTACGTGCACAAACCCACTGACGCAACATGGTACCATCTTCAGTCCCAGACAGCCATGCCCTTCACGTCGGGCGTGTGCGGTATGCAGGAGACGTGATTCACTCAATGACGCCGAGGTATCGGCCCATCCAGTAGGGCAGCAGGTAGATGTCCCCGCTGAATTCGCGCCGGCCGCCGCTGCCGCCGTCCAGCCGGAAGGCGTTGCCGTTGTACTTGCTCATCGGCCGCTCATCGGGTGGCAAGACCTTGGCTGTGGTCTGCTCGCGGAAGTTCGGTTCGAGAAACAAGAGATCCTTGCGGTCACTGTTTCGGATGTCCCAACTTATGGTGTCGAGCGGGAATTGCTGGAGGCTCCAGACCGATTCGGCCAGGTCGAAGTCCTTGGCCCCTGTGTCGGCGTAGATGAAACTCCACAGGGGGTTCTTCTCGGGCCGCTCGATCTGCCAGTGGCCTTTGATCGTCTCGCGGTACTTGTCGCGCAGGTCGTCATTGAAGGCGTACCGGTACAAGTTCCAGTAGCTCAGGAACGCCAGTTCATCGTCGGAATGATTCCAGTCCGACGTCAGGTCGATTCCCGGTACGTGGCCGATCTCCGAGATTGGGATCATGATGTTGTCGAGGTAGCCGTGCTTCTCGAATAGCTCGAATGCTTTCTGCCTGTAACGTTCCTTGCCTGTGAAATGCCAGGCCGTTTGGAGGAAGGCAATGATCTCGACCGAGTTGAGTCGGCGGTCTCCCACCTGACGTGGAAACTGGTTCACGTATTCCGGATTCCAGCGGCCCCACTGAGTGGGTTTGCCATCGTAGTCGATCAGGTACCAGTCGTTCCGCACGATGTGGTCCATGATAGCATCCATCAGCGTGATGGCCCGGTCCCGCCAGGCCTTGTCTGGTACGACCTCGGCGAAAATCGCGTACGCGAAGAAGTGCCCGACGATCTCGTCACTGCTGGTGGTCGCCTTCCAGACCCAGTGTTTGTCGGCGGTCTGTTGCCAGCGTGACTTGTCGGCCACGTGATAGCCGGCGCGATCGAACGAGCGGGCGGGGAAACCCTGCATCGGTGTGATCTCGGTGAGCCTTTCCATGGTCTCGAACGATTCGTAGCAATTGCGCAAGCGCGGCGTCCGATTTCGTGACGGCGTAGCGAAACAGCTCACCCGCCAGATACATCGCCGTCCAGAGCCCGTCGTTGTCCTGGTCGATCAGTGTCCCGGTGGACAGGTCTCCCGGCTCGGTCATCACGAACGCGCTGTTGAAGCCATAGCGAATGTGCCGTTGTCGAGTGAGTCGGTCGAAATGTTCGGCTTTCTGGGCTAGTGTCATCTCTGTAAAGTGAATCATGCTCAGTCCAGTCTTCGAGAGGACCAGCACTGAATTGTCCGGCCCAGGAGCGATGTCAACGATCGCACCGTCCACGAGCCATCGCTTCGACGCGTAGTAGTCGATCTCGCCGTCGTGATTCATGGCAAAGGCGCCGTGAGGCGTTCCAAACCAGATCTTGCCATCAATGGGTCTGATGCAGCGAATATCCGTGCAGGGCAACTTCCGTTCCATTGTTGGTGATTGCTCTGATGTGCCCGATTCGAGACGCAAATAGCCGTCCGAGCTGCCGATCAGGATTTCATCAGTATCTGTCAGCGCGAAGCAGGTCATGTTCTCACGGCGCAGAATGACAGATTCGTCTCCATCAGGCGTCACACGCCAAAGCGCTCCATCAGTCAGATGGAGAAACTGGTGCTGCTGTCGATCGAACGCGATCTGTTTCGTGTCACCTCCCACGACCATGGAATCAAGGTCGTCTCCCATCGCCAGAAGTTTTGCATCGGGCAGGTTGTGGTCCTTGAGAAGTCGTCCTGCCCAGGCATTGCTCAGAACGCATTCGTCGGTGAGATAGACGAACTGGCCCTGGTGAACGTCAAAGTCCCGGATCTGCATGTCGGCCAGAGGACGATAGAGCTTGTCCGGCTTGAGTCGACCTTCATAGATCTGGAGCAGCCCCTTGTCCGAGAGCACCAGGATTCGACCATTGCGGTCGGTGCGCCACCTTCATCAACTGGGCTCCGCGAACCTCAGTTCCAACCGGGATTTTCTCGCTGTAGTCCTGGATGAAAGGCTGGTCGTGATACGCTTTGGCAGAGTCTTGAGCCAAGAGAGTGTTGCCGATCAGCAACATACCACACAGAATCGCTGCCATTGTCGTCATGTCTGAGCTCCAGGTGGATTTAGTCTTCGCGAATCATGGGGCAGTGCTCGATGTTGGCTTCCATGAAGTTCTCGCCGCAGACCTGGAATCCGTGCCGGGCATAGAAGTCACGCACGGTGACCTGGGCGTTGAGCCTGAACTTGCTGAAACCCATGTCACGAGCGACCTCCATCGCGAAACGCATCAACTCGTCGCCGTGGCCGTTCCCGCGATAGGGTTTTCGCACCGCAAGCCGTTCGAGTTTGGCGAAGGAGTCGAGAAAGCGAATTCGTCCGGCGGCAATGGGTTCGCCATCGATCTCGCCCAGGATATGGACCGCGGCGTGTTCGTGCTCGTCCATCTCTTCTCGATAGCTGACGTGTTGCTCGTCAAGAAAGACGATGCCACGAACAACAAAAACCTTGATCAGATCGTCCAGCGAACGGGCGATGCGAAATGTCGGTCGGTTCTCCATGGCCTCTCGTGACAGCGGTCTGCTCATCTCTCATCGGCGAACCGCGTCACCGCGATTCGCAACCCGCCGCTATTATAGAGCCGATGGCCCATCGGTCAACACGAACCGAGCCGTGTTGCGCTGCCCCGGGTGTCATCGTGATGTTCGTCCGCACGACTGTATTGAGCCGCAGCGCAGCCCCAAAGAACGCCCCAGACCATCTCGTAGTTCATCCCCTCCTGGATAGACTTGCGGGCTCCGACAGGGAATCGGCCGGGAGAGGTGTCTGATCGTTTCATGGACTGGGAGGGCAGGGGGCATCGGGCCCCTCGATCGGCCGTTCATAGCCGCACTTGGTGCATTGCAGTCTGGTAATCGTCCGGAGCGATTGTGCTCTGCACGTGGGGCAAACGGTCTCGTGTACGTGCCGGCAATACGCCTCCCAAGCTTGAAATGCCTTGGGGCTCGCGATGAAGTACCGGCCACCTCGATCATCGTGTATGCCGGCGACGATGCGCCCTCCGAAACCAGGACAACTCCGCAGCACGTTCAAAGCGGCCAGGAAGTCCCGTTCGTCGGCGATGCCGCATCCCGCCATCGCGACGGCAAAGCGGATAGTCTGCGAGGTCGTTCGGCCCTTGCAGGATCGGGCGATCCACTCGAAAAGGCCACATACCTCCTCAGGCAGCGGGAATCCCTCTTCCATATGGCACACATCTCCGACAGAGCCTCATATCCATGTGATCCAGTGGGCCAACGCATGGCACCATAGCCTCAGGCGAGGCGCTGTTGCTGCTGGCTCAGTTCTCCACCCTCCGCCCGAGAGATGTGCGCCGACAACAACTCCTTTTTGAGAGCGTTCGAAAGGGCCCCGGTGTGGATGCGATAATTGAAAAAGGAAGGAGTTTCGACGTGTTTTCTGAACACCGCTCGAGTGATTCGCCAGTTGAATGGTAGGCTTAGTGGCTATGCAGAGCGATTCTCAGTCCAGAGGATGCCTTGCCGGCCGACCATCTCACCACGAAGGCTCCTCGTGGCGGCCGAGAAGATGACCGTGCTGACCCGCTGCCCCGAATCGGTTCTCAAGTCCGCCTGCTGGACGCTGAGATCGATCCGCTGCATGGCGCACGAGAATGCGGGTCCGGTCGGCGGGATCGGCCCAGAACTCGCGTGGCAGGAAGGGACGCTGGACGAACGTATCCTCGCGCTCACAGCCGAAGAACCTCAGGAAGGCCGGATTGACGTGGGTAGTGATGCCCTCAAGATTGACGGCGAAGACCGGCGCCTGACAGCTTGCCAGGCGTTGTTGCCGTGCTCGGTCTTCTTCTGTGCGTTTTTCGTCCAGGGCGGTTACCACGTCGGTCTGAGTTACGATGCCGCGAAGGGCGCCATCCTCCATGACGAGAAGTCTGTGGATGTTTGCCCGGCCCATGGTGATGCAGGCCTCTCCAACAGGGCAGCCCGGCTCGACGTGGACAATCGGGAAGCCCATGACGTCCGCAACGATCGCGTCATCGAAGGCACGACGGTCGAGGACGAACTGCCTGCGCAGGTCTTTCGCCGTCAATACCCCGACGGGATCATTGCCGTGTACGGCGACAATGCACGAGATTTGCCGACGGTTCATGATCCGCGCGGCATCCAGCAGCGGGGCCGTAGCCGCCAGCGTGACAACCTCGTGACTCATGATATCAGAGACGCAGCCCAGTTCGGATGGCAGCGTCGCGGCTCGCGTCAACTCCTCCTGTGTCACGACGCTGATAACGTTCGGGCCGCTGGTGACAGGCAGCCATTTCATCCGGGCGGTGCGCATCGTTCTGGCCGCTTCGGACAGGGGCGTATCCGGCTCAATTCCACGGCTCAGCGGGGCCATGATTTCGACCGCCTTCGTGCCGGGAAAGCCTGCGCCCTGTCTCGCGAAACCGCCGATGATCTCATAGTCCGTAATAACGCCGCAGACGGTGCGGTCGTTTCCCACGGCCACCAGCGACACGCGCTGTTCGTCCATGGTGGCCACGACGACCGACATGGGGGTATCCGGTGTGACGACGATCCGGAACTCGCGCATCACGTCCTTGACTCGCAACCCCGTTTGAATCGAACAAGGCAATGCGTCCACCTGGACGTGTGTCACCGGTGTCATCGGCATCAGTACTTCCTTTATTTCGCTGGGTATCACGTGATGGCTGTTTGCTTCTGGGGTGCGCCTGCGTTCTGATCGTCCGGGTCGCGACGACGCTTTACCAGATTTCGTGCAGTTCCTCGCGTATGCCAAGGAATCCGCACCGCGATTATGTCACTTTCCCGGTCGGCCGGGAGGGTAAGGTGGTCATTCCTGGACGGTGCGGCGAGCGGGAAATGGGTAAGGGCAGGGGCACTTCGGTTTGTCCGCAAGCTTGCGCTTCGGTCCGCCGAGAGGTGCCCCCCTCAATAAACTATAGGAAACAAACTGCCGCCCGCCACATGCTGCGACTTCCGATATTCCAATGTTGGCCACCATCCGGGCCGAAGGCAGGCTCAGCGCACTCTATTGCAGGATGCCACGGGCTGTACTGTTGCGATGCGACTTGGATTCGCCTCAATCCAGATGCGCCAGTTTCTCCTCAATGTCGGGCTCCGGTGTGAAATGCCATGTCCTGCCCACCTTGCGGCTGCTCAGCAGACCTCGGTTCTCCAAGTCGATCAGGTCTGTTCTCGCCGTCTGATAGACCACTCCGTGGCTCATCTGATGCGACCGGAACGTGTATCGTTGGTAAGGATGGCGCAGAGCGTGGCTGATCAGTGCCTGCTGACGATGGTTTAGCTGGGTCATGCCCCGCAATCTACTTTCGACGGCTTGCAGCGATGTGGTCTTCCGTTGAATGTACTCGTGCAGTTCCTTCGTTGCCCGACGAATGACATCCAGTTGTTGTATGATGAAGTACGTTAGGTCATTGTCATCGGTCTCTGTGTAGAGGAATGCACGTGCGTATTTGACCGGCGCTTTGAGAATGATCTGTGAAATCGAGATGAACTCGAAGAGCCAGTACCCATGTCGCAGCATCGACCAGTAGAAGAGAGCTCTCGCCACGCGCCCGTTGCCATCGACAAAGGGATGATCGTAGGCCAGCCAAAAGTGCAGGATGATCGAACGAATGACGGGGTGAACGAACTTCTCGGATGCCTTAGCGTTGTTGGCAAAGTCGCACATGGCGATCATTCGGTCGTCAAGTTGCTCTGCTGTCGGCGGCTTGTGAAACACCTTGTTGTACATGTCGCCAACGACGACCTGTTCGTCCGCGCGGCGTACCCGGCCTGCCGCCGAGTTGTCATCCAGGGTCTGATCTGTGATGATTCGGTGGATTTCGAGAATGACCTCTTTGGAGAGAGGCTGGTCTTTGAGTGCTCCGATTCGCTGCATCGTGCGAAAGTTGTTCAAGATCATCCGCTCGCTCTTGTCACGCGGCGGTCGCTGCGTCCGAATCATCTCCTTTGCGACCTCGCGGGTTGTCGCCGCTCCTTCGAGCTGGCTCGAAGTGATTGCTTCCTGAATGAGCGAGTTGACATAGTACTGGTCCTTGGTCTCAGGGTTGGTGATCTGGTCGGGCATGCGGATGAATCCGCCCGCACCTTGGTCGATCTTCTGGAGCATCTCTGGAATGGGATCAACCTGTGCGTAGCAGAAAGGGCTGCCTGCTTCGTCACACAGGGGGACTCTTCTGGATTGCTGGCGTCTCCTGAATTTCAGTCCAAACCACCATTCCTCATGAGAAAGCCCTTCCGGAGGTGTGTAGTATTGAAGTTTGTCCCAATGAAGATACCTGCCGTGGAGAGGTGTTTCAACGTCTGCACTGAACATGGCTGCAAAGCGTTCTGGCGTCTCCTGGAGCTTGCTCCAGAGATCGTGCATTTCCGGCGGCTTTTCGGGCACCTTCATCGTTTGATCCGCCCACGGATGCGACAGCTATGAAGATACTAATTATATACTAAGATCTTCATTTTTAGTATATCGGCTGGCGATACATTTTAAAATACTAATTTTCAACATTTTAGTATATATTTAGTATTTCGCAGCCGACTGGGTTGCTCCGATAACATCCACTTTCGTTGCTCAAGAGCCATCTAAGATGGTGCATTTCTCGGCAGTAGTCCTATGCCGGCTGTTGGCTGCCTCGGGCGGTACGGTAGAGCCAGTAGGCGACCACCACGATCAGGACAACACCGAACGCATTGCCGACGACGGGGTGGATACTGAGCAGAGGCAGGCTGATATTGAACGGCCTGAGGACGATGATGGGGATCGCCAGGAGAATGCCCATGAGAGCCTCCCCTGTGATCAGACCCGATGCGAAAAGTAGCCCGTTGCGGGCCGAGGCTTCGATCTGTTCGTTGGACGTGCCCCGCCTTCGATGGTAGAGCTTACAGGCGTGATGGATCAGACCGCCCGCAAAGATCGGGATCGCCAGTTCCAGAGGCAGGTAGATGCCGATGGTGACCGCCAGGACCGGCGTGCGGAACAAGCTGCCGATCTTCTTGAGGTAGAGATCCAATGCGATGACGAAGGCCGCAATGCCCATGCCGATAAAGACGAAGGTCCAGGGCAGATCACCTCTGAAGACGCCGCGACTGACCGACGCCATCAGATTGGCCTGAACGGCCGCCAAAGCATCGGGGCCCGCACCTTCCTGGCCTCGGAAACCATAAGCCTTGTAGAGCAACATGAGCACCGGGGCGATCACCACGGCGGCGGCACCGGTTCCTACCATTTGCATGACCTGCTGTTTCCAGGGTGTGGCGCCGACGATGTGACCCGCCTTGAGGTCTTGCATGTTGTCACCCGCGATGGCGGCCGCACAACAGACGACGCTACCGATGATAATCGCGGCGGCCGGACCCTTCTCAGCGCCCACCTGCATGCCCGCCGCGAAGATGGCCTTGGACCACGCCCAGAGGCCCATGTCCTTCGGCCCGCCGATTTCTAACGCGCCCATCAGCAGGCACAACAGCAGTGCGGAGATTGTGACTGTCGCGATAGTCACGCCCGAAATGGGGTTGTTCGATGAACCAACTAGGCCGGCCATATAGCCCGCGACGGCCGAGAAGATGAAACCCGCTGCAAGCATGATGGCCGCCATCGGCAGGGAGATGGCTACGTTCTCGACGAAGTGCTGATAGACCAGAAACAACGGGACGATCGATGCGACGATCAGCACGAGGATCCACTTCATCGACATGTCCTTCTCGACCCGCTCGACCGTGGTCGCGCTCCCGGTAGTTCGGCGGTAGGCTTGCATGCCGCTGATGATGCCGCTGAGGAGGCTCTTGCGCATGGCGAAGATCGTCCAGAGTCCACCCAGGAGCATGCCGCCGACGCCAAGGTAGCGTGTTCGTTTCGACCAGATCCTTCCCGCGTAATCCACGGCTCCCACAGACACACCCAGTTGGGCCTGGACCGTGGCATTGTGCGTGCGGACGGCCTCGATCTGCTCGGGCGAGGCGTTCGGGTCGGCCGCTTTGCATTCCAGTGCGAAGGCATTCCACTGTCTCGGTGCGTCGGCCTTGGCATCCCAGACGTTTGGATCGTTTGGATCGAGCACTCCATAGCCCGCATTGGCCAGGTCCCAATCTTCCGGGACGTTCCTATTGACGAGCTGATACTGGGGCCATTGGCCTTGAGCGGCCACGAGCGGAATGGCGAGGTACCAGTTCAGAGCGCCGCCGAGGAAGATGAGCACCGCGATATTGAGTCCGACGATGTAGCCCACCGACAACAGAGCTGGGCTGAGGTTCGATCCGAAATAGGCGATGGACCCTTTGATGGCTTTGGCGCCTTCGACGACGTCGGGCCAGAGGCCGATCCCTCCGGCGCCGATTTTGAACAGGCTGCTGGCTCCGGCAGCGACCGCGATGTGCTTGACGCCCGATCCACCTTTCTGCCCGGTTTCGAGCACTTCGGCGGTGGCGATGCCTTCGGGGAACTGGAGCTTGTCTTCGACGATCAACGCGCGACGCAGCGGGATCGTAAACAATACACCCAGCAACCCGCCGAAACCGGCGATGATGGTCACCCAGAGAAAACTGAATTCCTTCCAGAAACCCATGATGACCAGGGCGGGGAGTGTGAAGATCACGCCGGCTGCCAGAGATTCACCGGCCGAGGCGGCGGTCTGAACGATGTTATTCTCGAGAATGTTGTTCTTGCGGAAGAGCCTCAGGATACCCATCGACACGACGGCGGCGGGGATCGACGCCGAGACGGTCATGCCTGCGAACAGGCCCAGGTAGGCATTGGCGGCCGCCAGAATCATCGAGAGCAGAATGCCCAGGATCACGGCTTTGATGGTGATTTCCGGCAGCGACTTCTCGTTCAGACTCATCGACACCTCTTTATCAGGAAGATCAAAATGCAAAACGCAAGATTAAGGAGGTCATCCGCCTTCGGCGGATTCCGCCATGTTGATTCTTGATTTCTAGTTCTTTTTGTCCACGAACTGCTCGACGAAATAGCGTGCGTTGAGCGGTTCGCCCGTGGCGCGATCGATCATAGCGTTCCAGGAGTAGACATCGCCCGCCTGGAACACATTCTTCTTGAAGAATTTGCCCACCTTCTCCTGCCCCACATAGCTGACGTCTTCACCCGGCTTGACCTTGAGCACCTTGGCGACGATATGATGATGCAGTTGCGAGGCCAACAGTTCGCCCAGCATGTAGTTGTGATAGTAGCAGGGAGCGATGGTGAAGTGAATCTTGGCGGCCCAGTCCGGCTCATAACGCATGGGCGGACGGTGGACGAACTGATACTTCTCAACCAGGTCCCACCACAGTGCGTTGAGGTCCTGATCCGGATTGGCGTAAAGTTGCTTCTCGAAGAAGTACATCACCATCGCCCACCGCGCGAAGATCAATTGCTTGAGCTGAGCGTACTTGCCGCTGACCGTGGCGATCTCCGCCCGTTGCGTGTCGGAAAGATGCAGCATGGCCTGCATCCAGGCGGGATCCCGGCTAAGCCTGCCGAAGAACATGGCGACCGCCTCCGTCGTGAATGGATGGGCGGGTTCACGCAGCAGATAAGGTACATCCGGGTCCTGGTAGAGATCGTAGACCCCGTGTCCGAGTTCGTGGAGCAGCGTCTCCATCCACGTTTCGTTGTTTGCCAGGTTGCACAGGATGCGCACATCGCCTTCGCGGTCGATGTCGGTGCAGAAAGCGTGCGGATTCTTGCCTTCCTTCTCGTACAGATCGCTTCGCGCCAGGATCGCCTCGACCGGTAACCCGATTCCGTCGTAGAACGTTTCGGCCAACTCTTTGATGTCCTGGTCTTCGTAATATACGTCGAGGTCCAGGCTGTAGACCATTGGCGTTTCCTGGAAGAAGGGATCGTGATAGTCCCAGGGCATCATCTCCTCAACGCGGATGCCATAGCGGAGGGCGAGGTTCTGATCCAGCTCGGCCTTGAGCCGGGCAAACGGTTTGTTGGTCAGTTTGTACAGATCGTTGAAGAGGCGGTCCAGGTCGTTGACATCCTGCTCACCCGTGGCCAGAACCATCGTATGGTAATTGTCGAAGCCCACCGAGCGAGCCGCCTCGTTGCGCAGCTTGACGAGTTGGATCAGGTCGGGCGCCACCACCGGGCCCACCTGTTTGCTGGCTTCCCAGGCCTGTTTGCGTATATCGCGGTTCGTCTGCTCCTTCAGGATGGTCTTGATTTCGTTGTCCGTGACCTTCTCGCCATCGATGGTGCCCCGGAACGTGCTGAACTTCTTGTCGATCTCCGTGCTCAAGGCGACGATCTTCTCGAGCAAGTCCGGCCTGATCTGGTTGGACAGATATGCGTTGTAAAGCACGTCGAGCTGCCGAGCGAGCAGATGGTTCTTGATATCGCCCGATTCCTTCATCGCTTTGAGGAAAGCGAAATCGTCGGGGTTGCTGTAAATCATGCGGACCTGGAGCGTCAGTTCGCTGGACAGATCGTAGTCGTTCGCATCGCCCGTGACCGCCGCGTTCCATGAGGCCAGCGCCGCCTCCTTCTCAAGCGGCTTGATCTTGGCGACGTGATTGGTGACGAAGAGCTGCAAGTCTTTCTCCTTCTTATCTTGTCCACAGCCACAGATGGCCACGGCGGCCAGCAACAGCACGCATGTTCTACACGATTGCCTCATCGTTGCACACTCCCTTATGACTTCTCTGTGCGGCATTCAACGAGTAGGGTGAGCGTCCCCGCTCGCCTTGTCGTGCGCAGGACGCACGACCTACAAGCTTGAGGCGGCCACCCATCTGCGATCCCACGATCATTGTCTACCTGAGCGGTTCGGATACGTCGGTCTCCTGGGCCGCTTGGGCGGTTGCTTTTCCAATTGTTTCAAGGCCACTGCGATGGCCGTCTCGAGTTGTGGATCGTGCCCGGCGACCATCTCGTCGGGCGCATTCTCCACTTCGTAATCCGGATCGACGCCGTAGCCCTCGACGCTCCACTGGCTGTCCTCTTCGTACATGCCGAAGGTCGGGACGGTGATCGAGCCGCCGTCGATCGGTTGCGGATTGCCGCTGATGCCGATCAGGCCGCCCCAGGTCCGCGTGCCGACCAATGGGCCCAGGCCCGCTTCGCGGAAGTAGTAGGGGAAGGCATCGCCACCGGAACCCGACCAGCCGTTGATGAGCATGACCTTCGGGCCGTTGTTGGCCAGCGAGGGTGTCTGCCAGTCGCGGTTGTCCCGGCGGGCCCAGTAGTTGTAGATCGGGCGATTCAGCAGCTCGATGAAACGGTCGGGGATCTGACCGCCGCTGTTGAAACGTTCGTCAATGATCAGTGCGTCCTTGTTCCACTGGGGGACGAACTGGCGGACGAGTTCGTTCTGCCCATTGATGCTGGTATCGGGGACGTAGATGTACCCGACCCGGCCCTGCGTTGCCTCGTCGACTTTCTCGCGATGGCTCTCGATCCAGGCCAGATTTCGCAGTCGGAACTCGCTGCCCATTGGCTGGACGAGGATATCGTTGGCGTCATTGACGTCGGGGGTCGGACCGACGGTCAATGTCACAGTCTGCCCGGCGAGCCCCTGGAAGGCCGCCCACGGGTCCAGCGACGTATCCATGGGCCGACCGTTGACCGCCAGCAGATAATCGCCTTCGTTGACGTCGACGCCCGGCGCCTTCAATGGAGATCGAGGCTCGGCGATCCACGTAGCGCCTTCGTATATCTTGCTGATACGGTAGGCGTCGTTGTCCTTGTCCAGTTCGAAGTCACAGCCCAGCAGGCCTACGTTCAGGCGATCGGGCTGCTCCATGTCGCCACCTCGGACGTAGGTGTGCGAGGAATTCAGCTCGGCGATCATCTCACCGATGATGTAGTTGAGGTCTTCCCGGTCGGCGAGATAGGGCAGGAGCGCCCCGTAGCGTTCCTTCATCTCGGGCCAGTCCACGCCGTGCATGTTCGGATCGTAGAAGAAATCCCGCTCCACGCGCCAGGCTTCGGTGAAGATCTGTTTCCATTCCTCGCGCGGGTTGATCCAGGCCTTGAGATCGCCCGAGTCGATCTTGCCGTCGCCGACTTTCTTGTTCTCGCCCACGTCGATGATCCCGTAGGTGGAGCGGCTCTTGTAGATGATCTTCTTGCCGTCGGCCGACAGATCGTAGCTGTCGATGTTGTCGACCACGGTCTTCTCTTCCCTCTCCTTGAGATCGTAGTAAAGCAGCGTGCCACCGGGCTCACCCGATCGTCTGGCGCCTGCCGGCATGTACCGGGCGAACAGCAGTTTGCCTTTGACCGATGCCAGACCGCCATAGTTGCCCGCCCGGATCGGCAGCTCGACCACGCGCTGTTCGAAGCCGTCGAAATCGATCTTCACCGGTTCAGGCTCATCCTTCTTCTTGTCTTTCTTCTGGTCCTCTTTGCCTGCGTCGTCGGACTTGCCCGTATCGTTCGGATCGCTTACCTCATCGCTTCCCTTCTCACTCTTCTGGCCTTCGTCTCCCTTCTCTGCCTTCTTTTCTTCCCCTTTGATCTCCTCTTCGTCGCTGCGCGGCGCCAGTGGACTGGCGGTCTCAGCGCTCAGCGTCACGGCATACAACTGCGCCGAGTTCGGATAGATCCAGGTCGAGTCCATGTCTCCATAGACCGGGCTGAATGAACGATTCGAACGGAAGAACAGATACTTGCCTTCGACGTCGAAGACGGGCCGGGCATCCTCATAGAAATCGCTGGTGACCTGGCGGACGGTACTGTCGTTGACGTCGTAGATCATGATGTTGCCGTGCCGATTGGCGCCGTTCTTGGAGTAGGTCAGCCATCGGCTGTCGGGCGACCAGGCATAAGACGACATTCGGCTCCATTCGTCCTTGTCGACGAAGGTCACATCACCGTCGTTGACGTCGACGATGAACAGGCTGCCCGTCTTGTCGCTGAAGGCGATGAGCTTGCTGTCGGGCGACCAGACGGGATTATACCGGAAGGCCTTGCCGCCTTCGGTGACTTGCCTGGGTTGGCCCTTGCCGTCGCCCGAGCGCAGGTACAGCTCATATTCACCCGTCGTATCCGCGAAATACGCGATCCACTTGCCGTCGGGCGACCACGCCGGATACCGCTCGGCGATGCCCGACGTATTCGTCAGGTCACGCACGCTGCCGTGCTTCTCGGGGACGGTGAACACCTCCCCCCGCGCCTCGAACAGGGCCCGCTTGCCCGTGGGAGACAGGGAGAAGTCCTGGATCAGATTCGAGACGCTCTTCAGCTCCGTCCGCACGTGCGGCAGATCGTCCGGGACCTTGATCTGGATCGATTTCGATTCCTCCGTCGCCAGATCGAGCAGGTAGAGCTTTCCCCCGTTCTGGAAGACGATGGCGTCGGGTCCGAGGCTGGGCCACTTCACGTCGTACTCGTCGAAATCAGTCACCTGCCTGAATCGCTTGGTCCGCAGCGAATAGGCCCAAATATTCAACTTCTGGTTGTCACCTCGGTCGGACAGAAAGTAGATCGTGTCCTCGTGCCACATCGGCACCGCATCGGTACCGGCGAAGTCGGTGAGCTTCTCGGCGCTGTTGTTGAGAAAATCGTACAGCCACAGATCGCTGGCCATGCCGCCATGGTAGCGCTTCCACGTGCGGAACTCGCGCGAGATGAATTGGTAGACGATCTGGCTGCCGTCGGGGCTGAACGAGCCCAACTCAGCATAAGGCAAAGGCAGCGTCTGGGGCAAACCACCTTCGATCGACTGTTTGAAGAAGCGATTGAAGCGGTTGGATGGGCTGACCATGCCCGAACGGTAGAGCACGTTCCGGCCGTCGGGATACCACTCGACGACGAGGTCGGAAGCCGAATGATGCGTCAGCCTGTAGGGTTGGCCCCCTTGGGCGCCGACCACGTAGACATCAGTATTGCCGTCGTAGTTCCCGCTGAAGGCGATGAGCCGACCGTCGGGCGAGAACTTCGGGAACATCTCGTCGCCCTTGGGCGAGCTAAGCCGCCGGGCGGTGCCGCCTTCCCTGGGGACGGTCCAGAGGTCGCCCGCGTAGGAGAAGACGATCAGCTCGGCACTGACGTCGGGGAAGCGCAACATGCGCGCATCGGGCATGTGGGTCAGGTCGTCGGGTTCGGCCGCGATGGCCACGGTTGAAACCAGCATGGCGGCCGCCAGCGCGATCATGCACATTTTTGTATCCATCGTACCCCTCGAGATAAGACGTCGTGGGATGGACAGCTCACCTGCCCATGTGATCTCCTCGTGCCCTCGACAACGGGAGAAAACAGCCCGCTCATGGTACTCGCCCGCGGCCTCTGAATCAAGGCCGCCTCCGAATCATCTGCCGCAGCGAGTTTTCTTTGATGCCGGGGCCGTTGGAATGTACCATTGCCGCCAGATCGTGACCGGTAGATCGTGCGTTTTCGCACGACTCTCTTGGCGAGTGGGGATGCTCGCCCTACGTGGATTATCGATACCTGAGGGATCATTATGGCCAAACGTGAGTACCTGACGGCTCCGCCCGCCTCCGAGAAGATGCCCGCCGGCATCCCCTACATCCTGACCAACGAAGCCGCCGAGCGCTTCGCCTTCTACGGCATGAGCTCCATCCTGGTCGTCTTCATGACGCAGTACCTACTGGGCAAGGACGGTGCTCTGGCCGTGATGGGCGACGAGAAAGCCAAGGAATGGTTCCATCTCTTCACGGGCGCCGTCTACTTCACCCCGCTGATCGGTGCATTCCTCTCCGATATCTGGCTGGGCAAGTATCGCACGATCGTGCTGTTTTCGGTGGTGTATTGCGTGGGCTTTGTCATTTTGGCATGGGACCAAACGCGACACAGGGTTGGCGTGGGGGCTTGTGCTGATCGCGATGGGCTCCGGTGTCATCAAGCCTTGTGTCTCAGCCAATGTGGGCGATCAGTTTGGCCAGCGTAACAAGCACCTGATCTCGAAGATGTATAGCTGGTTCTATTTCGCGATCAACGTGGGTGCTTGTGTGTCCATGTTTGCCTGCCCCTTGCTGTTGAACCGGTATGGCCCGGCGTCGGGTTTCGGGGTGCCTGCGTTGCTGATGGTCTTTGCCACGGTGGCCTTCGTGATGGGCAGACGGAAGTACGTTCACATTCCTCCCGGCAGGCAAGGAGACGCTCGAGTGAGCTACTGGACAAGGGCGTGCTGAAGATTCTGGCACGCGTCTGCGTGATCTTCCTGTTTGTCTCCATGTTCTTTGCTTTGTACTATCAGTCTCAGGGCGCCTGGATTCTCCAGGCCGAGAACATGAATCTCACGTGGCTGTCATACCCGTGGTGGAACGCAGAACAAGGCTTGCATCTGCAGCCAATAACGTGGCTGCCCGCCCAGGTGCAGTTCGTCAACTCGCTTTACATCATCCTCATGATTCCGCTGTTCTCCTACGTGGTCTACCCGGTTCTGAACAAGGTGTTCCCGCTGACTCCACTGCGGAAGATCGGGATCGGCATGTTCGTCACCGCCGCCTGCTTCATCGTGCCGGCCTGGGTCGAGATCCAGATTGGCAAGGGGGGCAAGCCCAGCATTGGATGGCAATTCTTCGCCTACGTTCTCCTGACGGCCGGCGAGATTCTCACCTCCATCCCCGTCCTGGAATTCTCCTACACCCAGGCACCCAAGAAGCTCAAGACCTTCGTGATGAGTCTCTACCTACTCGCCATTTCCCTGGGCAACTTCATTTCGGCAGGGGTGAACTACTTCATTCAAAATCCGGACGGCTCCAGCAAGCTGCCCGGCGCCAGCTACTACTGGTTCTTCGCCATCGCCATGCTGGTGACGCTGGCCCTGTACATTCCCGTGGCGATGCGCTATCCGGTCAAGGAATACATCCAGGACGAGGTGCCCGACGAGTCATAGACATCGCCCTGTAGGGGCAGGCCACCGTGCCTGCCCTCTGCCGTTGAAGCGACCGGGGCGGATTGTGCATCCCAGGCCAGGGCGACCACGGTGGGGCGCCCCTACGCGCGTGTTTTTCCAGGATTTTTGGCGCGGGGCCCTGTAACATGGGCACCTGATGCGCAATTGAACGTATGTCGATGGTCGGTGCTATGACAAAACCTGTTGAGCAAACACCTTACGACGATCTGGTAGTGAGAGCCAAGACGCAGGCCAGTGCCTTGGCGGAGCTCTATGAGCTCTATTACGACCGGATTTACAGGTTTTGCGTTCATCGACTGTACAGCAAGGCGGCG
>CAVSCO010000076.1:0-13655 GCA_963726475.1 uncultured Phycisphaerae bacterium
GTCCACGCATTGTCTTCGTCCGCAGCAGAATTGAAAGGAGTAGGTATGGCAATCAACCGCAAGTTGAAAATGGGTTTGGTTGGCGGAGGCCCTGGGGCGTTTATCGGCGACGTACATCGCAAAGCCTCCCGTCTGGACGGGGAAATCGAGCTGGTGGCCGGAGCGTTTGATATCGACCCGAAGAAGTCGAAGCAGATGGGCAAGCAGCTCTACCTGGACCCCAAACGCGTCTACAATACCTATCAGGACATGATCGAGGCCGAGACTGCGCTGCCCGAGGGCGAGCGCATCGACTTTGTCGCCGTGACGACGCCGAACAACTGGCACTTCCCCATCGCTCGTGACTTTCTCAAGGCCGGCTTCCACGTCATGTGCGAGAAGCCCATGACCCTGACCAGCAAAGAGGCCAAGGAACTCCAGAAGCTCGTCAAGCAGAAGCTGGTCTTCGGCCTGATGCACAACTACACAGGCTATCCCATGGTCAAGCTGGCCAAAGACATGGTCAAGAAGAACGACGTGGGCAAGATCCGCAAGGTCGTCGTCCAGTACCCGCAGGGCTGGCTGGCCACCGCCATCGAGAAATCCGGGCAGATGCAGGCGAGCTGGCGGACCGACCCGAAGCAGAGCGGCGCCGGGGGCTGCGTCGGTGACATCGGCACGCACGCGGCTAATCTGGCCGAGTACATCACGGGCCTGAAGATCACTGACATCTGCGCCGAGCTGACCGACGTTCGTTCCGGGCCGGCCGCTCGACGACGACTGCAACTGCCTCCTGAAGCTCGAAGGCGGCGCCAAAGGCGTGCTCCACGCCAGCCAGATCGCCCACGGCGAGGAGAACAACCTGGCCATCTGGGTCCATGGCGAGAAGGCCAGTCTCGAATGGCACCAGGAAGACCCGAACTATCTCTATGTCCGCCGTCCGAGCAAGCCCGAAGAGGTGTGGAAGCGTGGAAACGACTACGTCGCCGCCTACAGCAAAGCGGCTGCGAAGAACACACGTCTGCCGTCGGGCCACCCCGAGGCCTTCTTCGAGGCTTTCGCCAACAACTACCGGAACTTCGCCGAGACCGTCAAGTGCGCCATCGAAGGCAAGAAGGCCGATGCGCTGGCGACCGACTTCCCCGGCGTGGACGAGGGCGTACGCGGCATGCTCTTCATCGAGACCGTCGTCGCCAGCAGCAAGAGCAAGCAGAAGTGGACCGCCATGAAGAAATAGCATCTCAAGCCGTGCCTTGAGCAAACGACTTCGTTCGGCGCATCCCCATCCCGGGTGCGCCGGACGAGGATCGCTCACAGGCCCGGCCACTCAAACCGCGAGTCACGTTCTCGCGACGGAGGGGTGTGTTTCAGTCGTAAGAGTTAGGAGCCTCACCATGGACAACCCGCAGTCCAATCCCCACGAGAGCCAGAGTCCCGTGTCGCGGCGTGCCTTCCTGGGCACGGCAGCGGCCGCGGCGCTGGCCGCCTCAGCGATGCCTGCCAGGGTCAAGGCCGCCGAAACGAAGAAGTTCAAGCTCAAGTATGCCCCGGGCTTGGGCATGTTCCAGGGACACGCCGGCAAGGACCCCATCGACAACCTCAAGTTCATGGCCGACGAAGGTTTCTCGGCCATGTTCGACAATGGCCTGATGGGCAAGCCGCCGGAGCTCCAGGAAAAGATCGCCAAGGAGATGGACCGGCTCGACATGACCATCGGCCCGTTCGTCATGTACGCCGAGTTCGGCAAGCCCACGTTCGTCACCCAGGACAAGGACTTCCAGAGCTACATCGTCAAGCGCATGAAGGAGGCGGTCGAGGTTGCCAAGCGGACCGGCACCAAGTGGACGCTGATCGCTCCCGGCTGCATCAGCCAGCGAGTGGAACCGGACTACCAGACGGCCAACCTGATCGACAACGTCAGGCGATGCGTCGAGATCGCCGAGCCGGCCGGCGTGGTGATTGTCCTCGAACCGCTGAACTGGTGGGCCAACCACCCCGGGCTGTTCCTCCAGAAGATCCCGCAAGCCTATATGGTCTGCCGGGCGGTCAACAGCCCCTCGTGCAAGATCGTCGACGATCTTTACCACCAACAGATCACCGAGGGCAACCTCATCCCGAACATCAACATGGCCTGGAGCGAAATCGGCGCCTTCCATCTCGGTGACAATCCCGGCCGAAAGGAGCCCGGCACGGGCGAGATCAACTTCAAGAATATCTTCCGGCACATCCACAAGAAGGGCTATCAAGGCGTTCTGTGCATGGAGCACGGCAAGAGCAAAGGCGGCAAGGAAGGCGAACGAGCGGTCATCGACGCCTATCGAGCCTGCGACGATTTCGAGGTCTGATCCCTCGGTCGGACGCGGCAGATGCAGTTATCGTAGTATCCGTTGTGCGAAAGGAACAACCAATGACTCAGAGCATGATTACAGACCTCTCCCGTCGGCGTTTCATCCAGAGTTCGGCCGCGGGCATGGCAGCCGTTCTGGCCGGCAAGAACGTAATGTTTGCCGCCCAGCCCAAAAAGAAGTTCCGCGTGGCCTTGATCGGCTGTGGCGGCCGAGGCAACGGCGCCCTGGGTAACCAGCATGAAGCCGCCCAAGCCATCGGCGTCGAGCTGGAAGTCGTAGCCACCGCCGATTGGTTCAAGCACAAAGCCGAAGCGACGGGCAAGAAGTACAACGTCCCCGAATCGCGCTGCTTTGGCGGGGCCGACGCCTACAAGAAGCTGCTCGACACCGACGTCGAGGTCGTCTTGATCGCCACGTCACCGAACTTCCGCCCGGTGCATTTCGACGCCGCCGTTCGTGCGGGCAAGCACGTCTTCATGGAAAAGCCCGTGGCCGTCGACCCGCCCGGTGGTCGCCAGATCATCGCCTCCGGTGAGATCGCCAAGCAGAAAGGCCTGTCCGTCGTGGCCGGCACCCAGCGCCGTCACCAGGCCCCCTACCAGCGGGTCAAGTACGCCCTGGAGCGTGGTGCCATCGGTGACATTGCCGGTGGTGCGGTTTGGTGGTGCGGCGGCGCCCTCTGGTACAAGACCAAAGACCCCAACGAGAGCGACGCCGATTACATGGTCCGCAACTGGGTCAGCTTCACTGAGATGTCGGGCGATCATATCGTCGAGCAGCACGTGCACAACCTGGACGTGGCCAACTGGTACATCGGCCGCACGCCGACCTCGGCACTGGGCTTCGGTGGCCGCGCCCGCCGCAAGACCGGCGACCAGTTCGACTTCTTCAGCATTGACCTCGACTACGGTGACGGACTTCGCATCCACAGCATGTGCCGCCAGATCAACGGCACCGACGGCGCCGTCCGCGAGTTCTTCCGTGGCACCCAGGGCGAGACCTGGGGCGGTGGCGGACTCAAGGCCGCCAAGGAAATCCAGGTTCCCGAATTCGAGGACCGCAACCCGTACGTTCAGGAGCACGTCGATCTGCTCCGTAGCATCATGGACGAGAAACCCATCAACGAGGCGTACAACGTCGCCACGTCGACCCTGACGGCCATCATGAGCCGCATCTCGGCCTACACCGGAAAGCTCGTTCGCTGGAAGGACATCATGGAGAACGAGAATTCGCCTTACTACAACCTCACGCTCAAGCCCACCGCACTGGACTTCGAGAAGGGCGAAGTGGTTGCACCGCCGGACGACATCTGTGCCGTTCCGGGCAAGGCGTAGTCCCGTCAACACTCTCCCAGGCGGCCTGATCCGCCTGGGTATGTCGAAACGAAAAGAAGTCGCGTCCTTTCGGGGACGCGACTTCTTCTTTTGTCATTGCGGAAACATGAACCCCGGGAGGTTCATGGGGTGAGTCTAACAGCGGCAGCTAATCGAGCGGGACGATTTCCGAGAATTGTATAAACGCCCGGGCGGTCGCCTCATGCGGCTGGATCTCGCCGACCAGCCCCACCTTGTGTCCGATTAACTCGCTCAAATCCTTGCCTCTGGCGGCGCCGGTCGGCGCCACGTAGCAGATCGTCTTGCCCGATTCGTCGAGGATACGGTAGCGCTTGGCCTGGCCCGCCGTCGGCGTATAGACGCTCGTATTCTCAAGCTTGCCGATGACGGCATATTTGCCCATGTCCTCGATTTCGGCCAGTCGAGCATCTCGGGCTTCGCCGATCTTCTCGTTGACCTCACTCAACTCCTTGTTCTGCAACGCCACCTCTTTGGCGACCGTGCCGGCCAATTCAAATTTCTCGACCTGCTTGAGCGTGAAGTCCGCATACCGAGCCGCCCGACCGCCGGCCGGATTCTTGGCGAGTCTTCTCAAGTTGCTCTTTGATCTCGGTATAGTCCTGCTGAGCCATCGGCTTGTTGCGTTCTTCTTTGATCAGCTTGCTGATCGCGTAGTAAGCGTCGACCAGATCGGACTCGCTCTTGGCCTGCTCGGGGGTCACCGGCGTCTCGGCGGGCATATTGGGTGCCGCGGCGGCGATTTCGACCGGCATCGTCTCCATCGGCGTCCGCGCCGACTGGAGGAACTGACTGCTGACCCAAAGATACGCCCCGTCAGGGGGAGCGATCTTGTAGTAGTCGTCCTTCTCCTCGCTCAGAAGCTTGACATGCTGCCCACGATTGAGGACGACCTGTTTACTCGTCGAGTGAATGGGCAGGACGTAGTCCGACCCAGCGTACACGCCAACCTTGTCGCCCGTAACGATGCCCAGCGTCGGATTCTCCATGTTGATGCTGACGTACTGCATCGCGATCCAGGAGAAACAGCCGGGCGGCGGAACGATGCACGACCAGCCCTGCTGCGACTTGACGACCTGCACGCGATCGCCCTTGTAGAGCTTGCCGCAATGGTAGAAGTTCGTGCCCGGCCCCGAGCGGACGTACACGTCGTTGCCGGTCACATCGGCCACAAACGGTTCGGCCCCCTGCGAGCCGGCCGACGCCATCTCCGTCGTCACCGGAAGATTCGTGTCCGGCTGGGCCGAGACGGCACCCGCCAGAGTCAGTATCGAGATCAGCAGGAAGGTGAATGACAAACGCCCCCCAAATGCTATCTGCGCCGCACGTTCGGGAAATTTCATGCGAGCTTGCATCCTATTTGCCTCCTATTTCAGATGTTTGCATCGATGCGTCAGAAGCGGCCCGCTGGCAGGTCGATCCTTCGAGCGTGAAACTACCGGATCTGGGCGATTTTGTCAAGCCTCAAGTGAGCCGGTGCCCTGCGGATCGGAAAAGTCGAGCGATCAGGCCTGGAGCTTGGCCAGCTCCTCCTGGCACAGCTTGACCTGCGCCGGGTCGGAAAGCCGCTCGGCCGCCCGCTGCAAATGCTTGACGGCATCCTGAGGCCTGTGAAGATAGCGGGAATACAGGATGCCCAGCATCAGCTCCACCTGTTCGGCGTGCTCGTAGCTGCCGTAGTGGGTTAGAAACTGGCTGTACGCCCAGGCCGCCTCCGAGTTCTTCTGGTTGCTGGCTAACTGATTGGCGATATCGAGCAGATATTGGCGTGGGAGAACCTGCTCGCTGTCGACGTTCATCAACTGGATGTAGAGGTCGGCTGCCGCCGCCAGGTTGTGCTCGTCGAACCGCTGGCTTATCGCGCTGCGAAGTTCCCGAACCTCGGTGTCCTTCTGCATCTCCGCGACCGTCTTCTTCACCTCTCTGGCCTCTACGGGCCGAACGGGCCCCGTGCCGGAAAACGGATCGTACCCGCCCGCCACCACGTCCCGGTACTGGCGACGCCGGTTCCACCGCTTGATCATGGACCACAGGTCCAGCTCGTTGGTGCTGACCAGCCGCGTTACCAGTAGCAGAATCGTGATGACGATCCCGTAGGCATAACCAGCTAAGTGGGCGTCGTAGGCGATGCTGCCCTGGCCCCGGGCCAGGATATTGTCCAGGAAGATCATCTTCAGCGCGATGAAGTACATCGCCGGCACCTCGATCGTTCCGATGAAGAAGAACCAGTAGATGATGGTCAGCAGCGTCTGGGGGAACAACACCAGATAGGCGCCGGTCACAGCCGCGACGGCCCCGCTGGCCCCCAGCGTGGGCACCGGGTTGGCCGCGTGCAGCCACGCTTGTCCGAATCCGCTGACGACGGCGCCGCAGATGAAGAATACGGTGTAGGCCAGATTGCCCAGCTTGTCGTTGACGTTCTTCCCAAAGAGATAGAGAAAGAACATATTGAACAGGATGTGCCAGAAATCATGGTGGAGAAAGGCATACGTCACGAACGTCCACCAGGGAGAGATCCCCGGCACCAGCATGAAACCGTCGACCCAGGGCCGGAACATCAGTTGTCCGGTCTCGGGGTGAGTCGTGAACTCCATCAGGAACACCACGACATTGGCCGCGATCAGCAGATAATTAGCGTACGGCGTACGTCGCGGCTGGATGTTGACCCGAATCGGTAATAGCATAAGAGAGACAACTCTATGGATAATTAGAGAATCTTATCAGAACAGGCGGCCATTCTAATGCCTCGACGGGCATCCGGCAAGACAGAAAAAAGGACGGCCGATGCCGTCCTCCTCGTGGAAATGAATCTTGAAGAAAAGCAGTTTTCCCCCTCACGGAAAACATCGCAAGCCACGTGTGTGCAGCCGCCCTCTTCCGCATGGTGCCCGCCTCTATAGAAAGTATAGAAATAGATGCGGGCAGGTCCAAATGCGCCGCCAAAAGATCTTTCTTCCGGGGCGATTTCCTGATAGGTATTTCTGCGAAGGGATCGTTTGTCCGCTACAAAGACGACCAGGAGTCCGCAGGAGACGTATGAAGACCGAGCCAATTCAGCAGCGTGTCAGCAAGATCCGCCGTCGCCTCCGCGAAAAAGGGATCGACGGGTTGATTCTCACCAAAGCCGTGGACGTCACCTACGTCACCGCCTTCTCCGGCGAGGACAGTTGGGCGGTCGTGACCCGAACGGCGTGTACCTGATCACTGACAGCCGGTACATCGAGCAGGCCCAGAAGGAATGCGTGCGAACCAACCTGGTGCAGCGCGATGGGCCCATCACCGCCGCCACGGCCCAACTTCTGAACAAGCTCAAAGGTGCGCGGTCCGTCGCCATCCACAAATCCGTCTCCCTGGCCGCTTACGAAGCCCTGAAGAAGAAGCTCAACGCCCCGCTCAAGAGCGTGACCGGGATCACTGAAGAACTCCGCAGTATCAAGGACGCTACGGAGATGGCTGCTATCAAGAAAGCCATCGCGATCTCGACCAAGGCACTGGCGAAGACAACCGCGTTCTTCAAACCGGGGGCCTCCGAGAGAGAGTTGGCCGGCATTCTCGATCTGGAGATGTGCCGACTGGGCTGCAAGCCCGGATTCGAAACCATCGTCGCCTTCGGGCCGAACGCCTCGCGCCCGCACCATCAACCCGGACAGCGCAGACTAAGAAGCAAGGACACCATCCTGATCGACTTCGGCGCCCGGTACGGCGGGTATTGTGCCGATATCACGCGATGCTTCGTTCTAGGCAAGCCGACCGCCGCCTATCGGCGGGCCTATGAAGTGACCGAGAAGGCCCAGGCCGCCGCCATTGCCGTCGCCAAGGCGGGAGCAACGCTTCGCGACGTGGATCTGGCCGCCCGGCAGGTCGTGCGCGACAGTGGACTGCCCGTTTATGGCTACGGCACCGGGCACGGCTTCGGACTCGAAATCCACGAGGACCCGTTCCTCAGGGAAGACGCCAAGGGGACACTGCAAGTCGGGCAGGTCGTGACCATCGAGCCAGGCGTCTACATCCCCGACAAGCTGGGCGTCCGCATCGAAGACGACATCCTGATCACCGAGAACGGCTGCAAGGTCCTCACCAGCGCGTGCCCACACCTTCAGTTCTAAACGGTCCGCGATCCAGGCGTTACTTGGGCAGGCCCTTGACCTGAACGGGCTTTTTCCCGTCGGGCTTGGGCACGAACATGTCCTTGGCGGTCAGGCCAAGACGTCGCGCCACCATGCGGCTGTATGCCAACTGGCCCAAGTCCTTGCCTCCATTGTTGGTCCCGAAGGAGAACGTCGCGCCGGCGTCCTTGGCCTTGCGGAGAAACCGCTCGCTCGGCAAGCGATAGCGTGCATTGATCTCGATGGCGACGCCATTCTTGACGGCCGCGTCGATCACCTTCGCCATCCGCTCGTCGGTCCACAGCGTGTCGTATTCGTCGGCGATCTCCGCCGGCAGGAACGTCGGATTGACATAGATATCGATCGGCTCGTTCGTCAGAATCCCGACCGTCCTGGCCACCAGCGTGTCCATGAACTTCTGCTTGTCGCCCACCTCGACCTCGTTAGGCATCCACAGACGCATCCGCTTGCCGGCGTCGTTCGTCCACGTCATCGAATCCGTGAATACGTAGTCGAACTTCGCGATCGTCTCGGGCGAGAACATCGTCACCCATTCCCGCCCCTCGGCCTGCATCGCACGATAGACTGGCTTGCCCTCGAGTTTCTTCAGGAATGGCTCGAGCGCCGCGTCATTGGTCGTGGGAAAACCGACGCCGCAGTTCTCCGCGATCCCGAACGTGACGCCCCGCCGTTGCGAAATGGCGATGGCCTCGTCCAGCGTCAGCCCGCCCTTGAGATGGACGTGATAATCCACGATCGGAAAGTCCAGAACAGGCAAAGGCTTGACGTAGATGTTGGTGTATCGGACGGTGCTGCCCGGGTCGTGGCCTTGAAGCGCAAACGTGCCGACGTTGAGATCGCGGCCCGGTTCGCTCCAATCGACGACCTTCTTGCCGTCCACGAAGATCGTCACGTGATTGTCCTTCACGATGATGTGCTCGTTGAACCAGACCTTGTCCTTGGCCTCGGCGGTGCGCACGTCCTGAATGCCATAGAGACTGCCCGTCTTCCGCGGATCGACGATATAGCTGTTGTTGACCTGAACCTCGAATCCCGCTCTGGGCCAGTCGGTGTCCTGATACTGCGTGTGGAAGTAGATGCCTCCGTTGGAGCCGGGCTCGGTCATCACGTCGACCATCAGCTCGAAGTCCTTGAACTGACCGCCTTCGACCGGCCCGGTGTAGAACAGATGGCTCCGCGCCCCGTGCGCCACGATCGCCCCGTTCTCGACGGTGAAGGTCCCGGTATGCTCGCTGGCCTTCCACCCGTCGAGGCTCTTGCCATCGAACAGACACAGCCACGCCTGGTCGCCCACCTGAGCGCCGGCCGGCACCGCCAAGGCAGCGAACGAAATCATCATCAATACAATCGAGATTGGCCTGCTCATGGGAAACCTCCTGCAATCTGGCCTCGACACTGTCAAAAAAGCCCCGGGCATCGACGGATATCGGCCCGGCGGGTCTATGAAAGCAGATCGGAGGGCCCAACGCAAGAGCTATGCGCATCGTCGCATCCTTCATTCTTCTTTGTAACGGACCCCACCTTTGAGGTATAATAGTGTAGAGGCCTGTGGGATGTGAGCCTCGGACGGGCGAGAATGCCGTGGTGGCCAAGAGCGGAGGTGAGAACCATGAAGGGCCGGTCGCGTATTGAGCATCCCTGCCGTTGTATCTGTGCGGTCCTTGCCGCGATTCTTTGGGGGTGGTTGATCTCCTCGCCTTCTCGGGCGGCAATCTACTACGTGGATACGAATCACGCGAGCGCCCGCGACAGCAATCCCGGGACCGAGTCACTTCCGTTTCAGACCATCAGCAAAGCCGCCTCCGTGGTCAATGCGGGCGACACCGTCTTCGTGAAAGCCGGCGTGTACCGGGAAACCGTGATCCTGAGCCGCAGCGGGACCTCCGAAACGCGCCCTGGCAGATACGGCCCCGTCACCGTCACGTCCCCCATCACGTTCATGGCCTACCCGGGACATGAGGGCGAGGTCGTCATCAACGCAGCCGAACCGGTTGCCGACTGGCATCCCTGCACGGGCCCACAAGACTGCGACGGAAACGAGAACTGGCCGCACATCTACTGGGTGGATGTGGCGTCCCTGGTCCAGTCCCATCCGGACGCGGGTTCGCCGTCAGGCAGGTGTTTCAGCATGGCGAACGGCTGGCCCGTTCCCGCTTCCCCAACACCGGGTGGCGTTACCCTACGAGCGTGCCGGAGCCGACCAAGAGCTTTGTCGATGGCGGCCTGGCCAAATCCGCCGGATATTTCAACGGTGCCGTCTGCCACGTCAAGACCGCCGTCTGGCAGATCGATCAGATTCCGATCGCCGATTTCTCGCGGGGGACGATCACGCTGTCGGAGAGTCCCCGGTACGGGATCACGACACGATTCGGGTACTACATCACCAGCATCGTAGGCGAGATCAACGAGGAAGGCGAATGGGCCTACGATCCGGCGCAGAAGAGAATCTACCTCTGGCCCCAGGGGGACGTCCCCGAAGATGTGGAGTTCTCGTATCGGCGATACTCCCTGCGTTCCTATAGCGGCGCCGCCTGGAACGTCGTTCGCGGATTCACCCTGCGCAACGCCTACGCAAACGGTGTCTTCCTGTACCGCTCCAACGACATGACGATCGAGGGCAATACGATCGAGTACGCCTATGACTTTGGCATCGAGGTTTACGCGGGCGCCGGAGGAACGGGCGACCGCACGCAGATTCTCCGCAACACGGTCCGGCATTGCGCCTATCGCGGAATCAACGTGGACAGTGTATGCTCCCACACCAACGTCGAAGGCAATACCGTCTACGCGACGGGAGTCGAGTCCTTTGGCGACGACCTGATGCACGGCCGGGGAGAGGCGATCTACGTCAGCGGGCCCTACACGCGGGTGTTCAACAATCGAATCGACCGCTCGGGCCACACGGGCATCTACGTGGCCGGAGATACCTTCGACCGGGACATCTCCTTCAACTACATGACCAACGCGGGCCTGGCCCTCTCCGATGGTGGCGGCATCTACACAGCGGGCTTCTCCGACGTTCCCGAGAAGGACCACATCCACCACAACATCCTGGTCGATGTTCTCGGGTGCCTGTCGATGGATCGGTACCACGACAAAGGAATGCCGGTCACCATCGACACGTACTCAGGCGAATCTTCGGGCATTTACGTGGACGAGGAGGGGAACAATCGCATCATCGAAGACAACACCGTCATCGCCTCCCGCATGGCGGGCATCTACTTCCACTGGGCGCCCTCCAACCTCGTACAGCGGAATACGCTCTATGGCAACACGGAAGCTCAGATTCGCCTGGACGGCAAGAACGACACGAGAAAGAGGCTCCTCGATGACACGCTGCTCGACAACATCCTGTTCGCCGCGGACGCAGGTCAGAAGACGTTCTACCTGGGCATCAACTACAGTGACGTGCAGTTCGGATGGTCCGACCGCAACGGCTTCTATCATCCATACGATGCCCGCCACATCTTCATGAATCGCTACTTCCCAGACCGTGGAACCGTCCACGAAAATCTGACGCTCGCCGACTGGCGGGCCCTGTCCGGGTACGACCTGCAATCCAGAGACTTCTCTCACATCGAATCCCTGGACGGAATCGTCCTGGCCACTCCGAGACAATCGCGAATCGTCTACAACCCCACCCTCGAGGTGGCCGCCGTCGACCTGGAAGGAAACGCATACTGCGACGTGGAGGGCAACCGCCTCTCCGACACCGTAATCCTCGACCCCTTCGAATCCAAAATCCTCATCGCCCTCCGCTGACCACCCCATCAGACCCGATCCTCAAATCGTAGTAGCAAGCCACACCTCGCCCTCCAATACACTTTCACCGCCCCCATCGTGACATAGCCTTGTAGGTCGTGCGTCCCCGCACGACTCCTTGAGTCGAGTGGAAACCGACGAATTCGATCGCGGTTGACATCCGCGCTGTGTGGGGCATAATCAAACTGGTTGGATTGTGACAAGGCCATCCGGCCGTTGCTGTGGCGGTATGCGCGCGTTCTGAGGAGAGCCATGACGTATATCCGAATCTGTGTGGTGATTCTGGCGGTTTTGAACCTCGGCTTGGTGGCCCGGGCCGGGGAGGGGCAGGCGCTGTTCGCCGATTGGCAGTTCCGGCAGGGTTTCTTACTGAGCTATCCGAGTTCATCGAAGGGCCGGGCGGTCGAGGCGGTCCTTTCGCTTGGCGATCCGAACAACGCCCCGGCCTGGAGGCTGTGCCAGTGGGCGACGAAGTACAGCCTGGCCGGTGTGCCATGCACGCACGGGCCGGCTGGTGACTTGTCTTACGAGAACGAAGGCAAGAAGGTCGTGGTCGGTGGGCCCGACTCGCCCGATCGGGACCTGATCCTCGACGTCCGTGGCGGCGTTGAGTACGGTGTCAAGGCGCGACGTGCGGGCCAAGGTTGGCCTCACCTTCTGATCGAGCAGGACGCGGTCGTGATCCGCCCACTCGATGAACTGGATGCGGTGCACTTCACCGTCTCGCTGAGGCTGCTGCACTGCACGAACCGAATACCACTCGACCAGTACGACCCAGGCCTCCACGCGGCTCAATTTCAGATGTTCTTCATCGTCAAGAACATCGACCCGAACTCGCCCGACTATCGCGACTTCTTCTGGTTCGGGGTGCCCTTCTTCGACAACCGACACGACATCCCGCCTGCCTACATGGCCAAGGACGGGGGCAAGAGTGATGCGACGGGCAAGTTCATCTACACCGTCGCCGGGCAGCGCGTGGGCGTCACGCCCCTGAAGACGGGCCAATGGCTCGCCCTCGACGTGGACCTGCTGCCCCTGATCCGCACTGGCCTGCAAGAGGCAGTCAACCGCAAGTACCTCACCGACGCGGACCCGCACCATTACGCCGTAGCGAACATGAACCTCGGCTGGGAAATCCCCGGCGCCTTCGACGCCGCCATCCAACTCCGCAACCTCCGCATCGCCCTGGAGGTTCCCGGAAGCATTCAATAGGATGGCTCACGTCGGGGAGGATGTCACCGGGCGTAAGCGCGGTTTGATATCGCGGAGGACCGCGTTGATCTTCGTCTGGTAGCCTTTCCCCTGCTGCCTGAACCAATCCAGGACGTCGCGGTCGAGACGCAGGGAGATCAACTGCTTGCCCGCCGGCAGACGGACCTGAGCGTTGCGGAAGAAGTCTTCATCCCGTTCCGCAATCCCCGATGTATCGATGTCCTCGTCGGACATCTTCGCGAGCCGTTCCCAGTCAGTCCGTGATTTCTTTGCAGAACTGTTTCGTTTCATACGCCGTCGCCTTTCGCGCCGAGATAACGCGAATCGTTTCGTCATCGTCCCATTCGACGAAGACCACTTCTCGTCCCACACAAACCTGATGAGCATCTTGTATGTACGCAATGTAGCTACGCCGAACAGGAAGGCATTATTCGCCTCTTTCGGCTCCATGTCCAGCCGATCTATGTGACCAAGGATACCGATGGAACCTCTGGGCCCGGTTCGGAGCACTGCTCGTCGATGGCGGATAGTGCAATCGTCGTCGCTTACACAACGTTCTCTATCATCGCCCCTTGCACGGTAGGAGAGATCGAACGGCAAAACGGCGGCGGGCAGGCGGGGGTTTGGGAAGCCTCTTTCAGCCTTCCGGCCCAAGCAGACGTGTGGTATAATCCGGTGGTTGGTAACTGTGAGAATCGTTGGAGTTGCTTATGACTGTGCCGATGCGGAAGGATCAGGCTCACGAAATGGTGGATCGGATGCCGGAAGGCTCAACGTGGGACGACCTGATCCGTGAAATCGACGTTCGGCAGGTGGTCGAGCAGGGTCTGGCCGACAGTGAAGTGGGGCCGGACCGCCGATGTCGCCGACATTCG
>CAVSCO010000077.1:0-20089 GCA_963726475.1 uncultured Phycisphaerae bacterium
GGATGGACGCGGTATGGGACGCGGTCCGGGGTTTGGTCCCCGCGATGGACGCGACACGGATCGTGGTCAAGGCGATGAACCGATCGACGAGCCGAACACCAACTGACATCGCGGTTCTTAGCTCAACCCTTTGGCAATCAAAAGCCGCCGCCAGTCGAGGCCTGACAGACAGCTCGACTGGCGGCGGTCTTCATAGATCGCGGCCGGGCTGGTGCGGCGGACCTGATACCTGGGACTTTGACAGTGTGAACGTTGAAGAGCGGGCCGGATTCTGATACAAGGAACGCTCAAGGGCAGTATCGTTCACGGACGGATTCTATGACGGTTCAGTTTATTTTTGGCAGGAGTGGGACGGGCAAGACGACGCATTGCGTCGAGGCCATCGTAGAAGCTCTGCAAACTCCCTCGGAACAGTCTCTGATCTTCCTGGTTCCGGAGCAGGCGACGTACGAGGCCGAGCGGGCGGTTCTGTCCAGCGGCCGGCTTCGAGGCTACCACCGCCTGCGGATCCTGTCCTTCAATCGCCTGCAATTCTTCCTGGCCGACAAAGGCATGGCCAAGCCCAGCATCTCCCGGATCGGCCGGCAGATGATCGTCCACAAGATCCTTCGAGACAACGCCGAACGGCTGCAGGTCTTCCGCTCGTCGGCCCTGTTGCCCGGGTTCGCCCGTCAGATTGCTGAGACGATCCGCGAATTGCATCGGTACGACAAGACGCCGGAGGATTTCGAGACACTGCTGGCGGACGAGCAGGAAAGACAAGGCTCTCGTCTGTCGGCGATGAAGTTCGCCGATATCGGGTTGGTGTTCGGCAAGTACACTGAATTGATCCAGGGGCGCTTCGTCGATCCCGATGCCCAGGTCCGCCAGGCGTGCAAGGAGATCGCTTCGGCGGACTTCCTCAAAGGGGCGCAGCTCTGGGTGGACGGGTTTGCCAGTTTCACCGGGGCCGAGATCGCGATCCTTGCTGGATTGCTCCGCGCGGTCGATGAAGCGCATATCGCTTTGGCCCTGGACCCGGCTCGCCTCGGACGCGATGCACACCAATCGGATGGGCTTTTCGAGCCGACCGAACGCACCTACCACGAACTGATCGAGCAGATTGAGGCCTTCCAGATCGAGCTTCGCAAGCCGCTCTTGCTCAAGATTGCGGAGCGGTTCTCGGGCTGTCCGCCCCTGCGCATGTCGAGAAGAACATCTTTCGTCTGGATGCAGGCAAAGCGCAGGCGGGCGAACACATCAGGCTTGTTTCGGCTCCTGATTTGCGCGCCGAGGCGCAATTCGTCGCCGGGCAGATCCGCCGGTTGGTGCAGGAAAAAGGGCATCGCTATCGGGACATCGCGGTCGTTGCATCCGATCTGGGCCGCTACGAGCACTACCTGCGGGCCTACTTCGAGGACCACGGGATTCCGTATTTCATCGACCAACGCAAGCCTCTCGATCGACATCCGGTGGTTGACCTGGTGACGGCAGCCCTGACGGCCGTCACCGGCGGATTTGCACATGCCGATGTCTTTGCCTATCTCAAGAGCGATCTCGTGCCGGTGACGCGAGAGCAGGTTGACACGCTGGAAAACTACTGCCTGGCGTTCGGTGTCGATGGACGCGACTGGACCAAGACCGAGCCATGGCAGTTCAAGGGCTCCAGCGACCCCGACTTCGATGAGAAGGCGATCCACAAGATTCGCACCAAGGCGATTGAGCCTCTGCTGAGTCTTAGAGCGGCGCTGGTAGGTCGTGCGTCCACGCACGACAAGGCGAGCGGGGACGCTTGCCCCACATTGACGGCGTCGGAATTCACGCGGGCGGTATTTGCCTTTCTCGGTGAATTGAAAGTCCGCCAGAGTGTGGCCCGCTGGGTCGACCAAGCTCATGAGGCAGGCGACTTGTCGGCCGCCGATGAGCACAGGCAGTTCTTCGATAAGTTTGTGGATATCTTCGATGAGTTGGTCGAGGTCTTCAGCCGCGATGAGATGAACGCTCAGGACTATCTGGCGATCCTGGGCCTGGCGTTCTCGCAGATGACGCTCGCCTTCATCCCGCCGAGCCTGGACCAGGTGCTCGTCGGCTCGATCGAGCGGAGCCGTCATCCGAACCTCAAGGCCGTCTTTCTGCTCGGCGCTACGCAAAAGCAGTTTCCGATTCCTGTGCCTTCGACCGGCGTGCTGACCGATGCGGACCGCGAGGTCGCCGAGTCCACCGGCTTCCACCTGGCTCCGCCGACCACGCAGACGCTGGCCGAGCGTCAGTATTTGGCCTACATCGCTTTCACACGTCCATCGGAGTTTCTTTGCATCAGCTATCCATCCGTCGACGAGAAGGGCAGTCCCGTCTCGCGCTCACATTTCGTGGACGAACTGGCGAGCTCTGTTCGACGATCTAACCGAGGTAGAGGCCAACGATCATTCGCCCTTGTTGACGGATGATCGGAATCTAGCAGGTGACATCCACAACGAGACGGAGTTGGCCGAATTACTGTGCAGCCGGCTGGGTCGCGATGTCTTTGTTCACGATGAGCAGGCCGACGATCCCCTCGAAGGACTGCTGGAGACGATGGGGCAGGACACCGACCATCGTCACACTGCTGCCTCAGTCGTCGGGGCCTTGGGCTATGAGAACAAGGCCGCCCTGGAGCCCGTCGTCGTGGAACAGCTCTTCAAGGGACCGCTCAAAGGCTCGGCCACGCGGCTGGCAACCTTCGCCGCCTGTCCGTACAAATACTTCGCCCGGTATTCGCTCGATCTCAGGCCTCGACGCGAGTTCAAGCTCGAACCACTCGATTTGGGCAACTTCTACCACGCGGTGCTCGATGCGTTGCACAAGAGGCTGGCTGCCGACGGGCAGAACTTCGCCGACGTCGATGACGATCGGCTTGGCGAACTGCTGCACGAGCAGATCGAGGACCATGCCTCTCGCGATCCGTTCATCTCCAAGTTCCGTGCCCGGTCCGATCACAACGCGTTCATCATCGACAACGCCGGGGAGATGTTGGCCGAATGCGTTCTCGATCTCGCCCGGATGGCCCGTGCCGGGTCGTTCCGACCGACTTTGTCCGAGGTGGCCTTTGGCGAGGTCCGCGGGGACGAACAAAGTCTGGGGGCTTTCGAACTGCCCCTGCCCACCGGCGGCGTGCTGACCCTGAACGGCAAGATCGATCGGCTCGATATCGCACAGGTTGATGGCCAACGTGTGGGGCTGGTGTTCGACTACAAACGCACGAAAGCCGCCGCGACTTTCAACTGGGGGCAATTCTACCACGGCCTCAACGTTCAGCTTCCGATGTACCTGTTGGCGCTTTCGCGGACGGCTGGTGCAAAGGTTGACCGCGTTGCCGGAGCGTTCTGCCTGCCCATTGAAGACGCGCCCGACAGCGCCTCGATCGAGGAACTCGCTCAAAAGGCGGATCGGTCGGCGCAAGGCCAAGGGGCTCTTCAACGGCATCTATGCCTCTGATCTGGATCCCGAGGCGGGATCGCAGTGGAGTCGGTTGTACAACTTCTGTGTCGACAAAGGGCGATGAGCAGTATGGGCGATATGCGACGAGTGGATCGTTGAAGCCCGACGAGTTCGAACGCGTGTTGGCGTTCGCACGCGACATGATCGTCTCGTTGGCGGTCGGTATTGTCGCCGGACAGATCGAAGTCCATCCTTATCGCCTGGGCACGCAAGTCGCTTGTTCCCATTGCGATTTCAAGGCGGTGTGTCGCTTCGATTGGCAGATCAATGACTATCGCTTTCTGGACGCCAAGGGCAAGCTCGACGTCATCGGCGCGAGTGTGACATCATGACGGGCGAAAAGAAGATCCAATGGACGGATCAGCAGCAGAAGGCCATCGCCACGCTCGGAGCCAACGTGCTCGTCACGGCATCAGCGGGTACGGGCAAGACCGCCGTGCTGTCAGGCCGGGCCGTGAATCTTATCTCCGACGCCGCGCTGTGCCCGAATGTACTGAGTATGCTCGTGCTGACGTTCACTGAAGCGGCGGCCGAGCAGATGCGGTCGCGAATCGGCCGGAGGCTCAAGGACACCTTCGAGCAGACGCGCGACTGGCGTCTGGGCAAGCAGCTCGTGCTGCTCCAGGGCGCCGACATCAGCACGATCCACGCATTCTGCAAAAGGCTCATCAGCGAGAACTTCCACGAGGTCGCGCTCGATCCGGCGTTTCGCGTGATCGATGCGGACGAGGCCATGCTGCTCAAGGCCGAAGTGTTGGAGGAGACCATCGACTGGGCCTGGGGTCAGGAGCATCTGGTACCCGCGTTGGAGTCGCTGTTGCGCCGTCGGGATGTACGAGACAGCGGAGGATTCCTGTCGAGCGTGATCCGTCTCCACGAGTTTCTCGATGGAGTCGCTTCCCGCGACCGATGGTGCGAACGAGCCCGTCTAGTGACCGAGGCGACCGATCCTGAATTGAGCGAACTGGGCCAGGCGCAGAAGCGAATCGTTCGTGAAGAACTCGACGCGATCCTGGCACGCTTGCACGCGGCTCTTCGCCTGTACGAAGGTGAGGATCCCGGCGGCAAGTGGGGCACCTCGCTGCAAGCGGATGTGATCACTCCGATCGAGGTCTGCCGTGACCGACTCGAAGCGGGCGACTGGCAGGCCTGCGTCGACGCGATTCGCTGTTTCGACAAGCCGAGAGCACCGGCACTGAGAGGGTTCCCGGAGACTCTCGGAGGCTTGATCAAAGACTTTCGCACGCGGGCTATCAGCGACTTTGTTTCGCTGGACGATCTTGCGGTCATCAACCCGGATTACATGGATGCGGTGGGGCGGTCGGCCAACATGCAGAGTCGCGTTCTGATCGATCTGGTTCAGAAGTTCGACTCACTGTACGCCCAAAGGAAGAAGGCGTTGAGCGGATTGGATTTTGCCGACTTGGAGCACTATGCCCTCAGACTGCTGACGACGCAGGATGACTCGACTGAAGGCGCGGTGGCGTCCGAGACAGCACTGGGGCTTCGCGATCGCTACAAGTACATCTTCGTCGACGAATACCAGGATATCAACCCGGTTCAGCAGGCGATCCTCGATGCGCTCGGCTCGGGTGACAATGTCTTCGTCGTCGGTGACGTCAAGCAGAGCATCTATGCCTGGCGTGGGGCCGAGCCGACGATCTTCCTGCAGCGATTGCAGGCGTCGGGGGAGGTCAATGACACGTCTCACGGGTTCCGCGTCGACTTGAACACCAACTTCCGCTCGGCCGCCGGGCTTCTCCATTTCGTCAACAAGGTCTTCGGACGGATTATGACCGCTTCGCTGGCAAACATCGATTACGACGAGACGGCGCGGTTGCGACCCGGGCCCGACGCCGAAGCGCAGGCCAGATCGGCCGGCGGACAGACGCCACTTGTCGAATTGCACATCCTCGACGAAAAGGCCGACGATAGCTGGGGACGTTCGTCCGCAGAATGGAGACGAAGACGATGCTGGTGGCGTCGACGCGGTACGTCCTCGTCAGAGGCAGGCCGCCTTGATCGCGCAGCGAATTCAGCAGATTGTCGGCGCTGAACCGGGTCAGCCTGCCATGAAGATCTTCGACAAGGATGCGGGCGGACTTCGTGACGTCGAATACCGTGACATCGTCGTCCTGATGCGTTCGCTGGCGAAGAAGGCCAACGATTACGTCGAAGTTCTGCGTCTGGCGGGTATCCCCGTCAGTTGCGACGCGACCGCAGGGTATTTCGAGACGACGGAAATCAGCGACGTGCTGTGTCTGCTCAAGGTTCTCGACAATCCGCAGCGGGACATCGAACTGACAGCGGTGTTGCGAAGTCCATTCTTCCAGTTCGCCGATTCAGATCTGGCATCGATTCGGATCGCGTCACGGGACAAGTCCTTGCCTGTCAACTTCTATGCTGCTGCGAGCCGGTATCGTGAGACAGGAGCGGATGCAGAATTGGTGAAGAAGTTGCGAGATGCCTTTACCACGCTGGACCGATGGCGTCGTCTGGCCCGACGCGGCCAACTCGCCGATCTGCTGTGGCGCATCTATCGGGAGACGCAGTACGTTGCGTTCGTCTGTGCTTTGCCCAACGGACAGGCTCGCAAGGCCAACCTGCTCAAGCTGCACGATCGTGCCATTCAGTTCGAGGGATTCGCCAGTAGTGCAGGTGTCCCATCGCTGACGCGATTTGTCGCGTTCATCGAGAAGCTGCAGGAGGCCGGACAGGACTGGACGCCCGCGGAGCCGGCCGGTGCGGCGGGTGATGCGGTGCGCATCATCAGCGTCCACAAGAGCAAAGGGCTCGAATTCCCGGTGGTGTTCCTGGCCGAGGTGGACGGCGAGTTCAATCAGCGTGATTCCCAGAACGATCTCGTAGCCGACACGGATCACACGCTCGGCTTGCGAATTATCGACGCGCAGACCAATACGAAGCTGCGATCGCTGGCTCATCAGGTGATCGGTGAGACGAAACGTGCGGTGACATTGGCCGAGGAGATGCGGGTGCTCTATGTCGCGATGACGCGTGCGAAGGACCGCCTTATCGTCACGGCGTCTCAGAAGCGGACCGACTGCGGCAAAGTGCTGACGCAGGGCTTATTGCTGGGCGATCCGGTCGTCCCGGCCTGGCTACTAAGGAGTTGCAGAAGCCCACTGGAATGGTTGTTGTATGGCTTGGCCGATCAGCGCGTGTTGCATCAGGCATTTGGCACCGGTTTGACGCAGGATGCAAGCGACGAGGGCTTGTTCGATTTGCGTGTGTATGGAGCCGAGGAATTGCGAGAGTTTTCTCGTCGTGTGCAGGAGCTTCGCGATCGCAAGAAACGTCCCGCTGCGACGTCAAAGGCTGGACACTGCGGTTCGCAAGGCCGGAAACTGCTGGCCGAGTTGAAGAGACGGCTGGACTGGCAATATGCGTTCTCCAAAGCGGTTCATGAACCGGCGAAGCGATCGGTCACCGCTCTTACGCACCACGACGATGAGTTCGCTCGGCTGGACTACTCCCGGGCTCTGGATCGCCAGCCATTGGCTCTGATTGCCTCGGATGCGTCGGGGGCGATCCCGGGGGCGGCCAGGCAGATCGGTACGGCCACCCACTTGGTTATCTCGAGCATCGATCTGTCCCAATCTGTCACGCGTCAGTCCATCGAGAAGACACGCGATGAACTCCTCAGAGAGGAGGCAATTGCGTCCGACGTCGCCGAGAGGATCGACATCGATGCGATTACTGCGTTTTTCGATAGTCCCCTTGTGCATTAGTGCTGGATGAAGACAATGCCGTTCTGCGGGAGTGGCCATTTACGTATGGTCTGCCCGCTTCGGAGTTGACAGAATCGGATGGTGTGACGCCGCAACGTGGTGACGCCAAGAGTGAGGGGGTCGACGAGATCATCGTCGTGCAGGGAATCGTTGATATGCTGGTGCGAACGCCTGAGGGCCTGGTCATCATCGACTTCAAGAGTGACCGCGTCGCGGGGGACCAGATCGCCGAACGTGCTGAGACCTATCGAGGCCAGTTGGATCTGTATGGGCGAGCTGGCAGTGACATTCTTCAGTGTCCCGTCCACCAGAAATGGCTGTATTTCCTGGCGCCTCGGGTGCCTTTCGCGGTAGAGACATGATGCGATTGTCGAAAGTTGGTCAACGGATGGCGGTGCCGTCGGGCATCGGGCAGCTCATGGACGATCTCGGTGTCGCGCTGTCGCAGCCGGGTGAGGTCTTCATGCTGGGCGGGGGCAATCCGGCGCACATCCCCGAGGTCGAACGATACTTTCGTCGCAGTATGACGGCGTTGCTCCAGGACGGCACGCGATTCGAGAAGGCGGTGGGCAACTACGATCCGCCCGAGGGCAACCGCGAGTTCATCGCTGCTCTTGCCGGCCTGCTGCGCCAGCAGTTCGCCTGGAATGTCGGCCCACGGAACATTGCCCTGACCAACGGCAGCCAGTTGGCGTTCTTCATCCTGTTCAATCTGTTCGCGGGTGAATGTGATGATGGGACCACGAAGAAGATCCTGTTTCCGCTGACACCCGAATACATCGGCTATTGTGACGTCGTGCTGACGCCCGGAGTATTCACCGCGATCAAACCTCGAATCGAGACGCTGGACGAGCATCTCTTCAAGTACCACATCGACTTCGATCGGCTCGAAGTAGGTGACGATATCGGCGCGATCTGCGTTTCGCACCGACGAACCCGAGTGGGAACGTACTGACGAACGAGGAACTGTCCCGTCTCAGTGGCCTGGCCCGGGACAAGGACATTCCCCTGATCGTCGACAATGCCTACGGGCTGCCGTTCCCGCACATCGTCTTCAGCGAGGCGGAACCTCTCTGGAATGATAATACAATCGTGTGTATGAGCCTGTCGAAACTGGGGCTGCCCGCGACGCGCACGGGCATCATCATCGCACGTGAGGAGATTATCGAGACGGTCGCGCGGGTCAATTCGGTGATGAGCCTGGCGCCGGGTGGCGTGGGCACTGCGCTCGTGACCGACCTGGTCCGCTCGGGCGAGATTATTCGTCTGAGTCGTGAAGTGATTGCCCCGTTCTATGAGCGAAAGGCCCGGCAGGCCGTCGAGCAGTTCGCCCGTGGTCTCGAAGGGATCGACTACCGCCTGCACCGGCCGGAAGGGGCGTTCTTCCTGTGGCTCTGGCTGCCCAACCTGCCGATTTCCTGCCAACAGCTCTACGAACGGCTCAAGGCCCGCAACGTGATCGTTGTCCCGGGGCACTACTTCTTCCCCGGTCTGGCCGAGTCATGGACGCACACCAACGAGTGCATTCGCGTCAGCTACGCCCAGAACGACGATCTCGTCGCGAGAGGCATCGAGATCATCGCCGAAGAGGTGAAACGCGCCTACCATGCTGACGCGTAGACGCTACGGCTGTGCCTCCGTCTTCACCTCCACCGGTCCTTTGATGGGAATGTCGAGCATCTTGCCCTCCTTCGTGACCCATTCGTTCTTCTTGTAGTCGAAGGGGATGGCGACGAGGCGGTCTGATGTGATGCGAAAGGCTGTGACCTCATCGGGCGAGCCCGGGGCAGGGGATGGAAGCTGGACGAAGTGAATGCCCCGATATTGCCGCACGTTGGCCTGGTGGTAGTGACCTCCGAGGACGCAGAGGATGTTGGCATCGCCAAACGCGTCGACGAACTCATCGCGATTGATGATCGCGTCAAGACACAGGTGTGTTGCGACGATGACGGGTTTGCCTTTGGGTACTTTTGCCAGCGTCTGCCGGAGATAGATCAGCGCCTCCTTAGAGATGGGCTGGGCGGGGCTGTTGAGACTCTCGTCGTACTCGGAGAATAGCGCGACAAAGAGCACGCCGCCTTTTTCGAAGGTGTACCGCAGCGAACCATGACGGGCGACAAGCCAATCGAGGACGGTGCGAGTGGGGGAGTTGCCCCCGATATCGTGGTTGCCCGCGACGTCATAGCTGGGGAAGTTGAGCCGCTTCGTGATGAGTTTCTCGTATGTCTCCTTGGCGGCATGGCTGGGCCATTCGGTCATGTCGCCCAGTCCGAACACAAAAGCCGGCTTAGCGACCGAGCCACCAACCGCCTCGGGCCAGTCCCTGCCCGGCAGAGCGTTCATCGCATCGATCGCCGGGATCAGGTGATCGCCATTGCCGTCGACCTGCACATGCTGGTCCGACCAGCCCAAGAATGTCAACGCGTTGTCCTGTCCTGCCTTGACGCCGCTCGCGAACAGCAAGCCCATCAGCAGAACAACAAGAGTTGTCCCAGTGATCTTCGTACGGCTGCTAACCATATCGATCCTCCTGTCTGACTATGTTCAAGTGTTCTATCAGTATACTGATTCGGCCGTCCGCGTGCACCTCAAAGCGGAGGACGCTTGCCATGACGGTGGCTCTGATGGTATAATGGGGAGTGTCGAGGAACGACGGCAGGGCCCTGAGGCGAATTCACGCGGCCACGGATCATGCCATATCTTAACGGTGGAGGAAATCCGGCCGAAACACGGAACAGAGCGGCTCCAGACTGAATCCGTACCTGTGAGACAACGTGACGACGCCGTGATTTGTCATCATAAGATCATCTGCAATGTGCGAAGGGAGCGATATGGAATCAATACGCCATCTCTGGAAGGCTTGTCTCGTCTGTGTCACTCTTGTGGTCTTGGGACTCCACGTCCCAGCCCAAGGCGTCGAATTCGCGGGCGGAACGGGCGAGCCGGACGATCCCTACCAGATCGCGACTGCCAGCCCAATTGCTCAGTCTGGGCTCCGACCCCAACCTGCAAAGCAGGCACTTCATCCTGGTGGCAGACATCGATATGGACCCAAACCTTCCCGGTGGTGAGTTGCTGGAGAGTGGACTGATCCTGCTATCAGGCAGCCTCGACGGGTGTGGGCACAGCATAGTGAACCTTGGCGGCCATACGGTCACTGAGGCGACGAGACGTGATGGCATGGTCTATTATCAAGATGCCTACGGTTCGAGTCTCTTTGAACTCATTGATACCGATGCCGTCGTTCGCAATCTGCATCTTGAGGGGACCATCCTCCAAGGACCTGCGATGCTCGCCATTGAGAATAGAGGCCTTGTTATGAACTGCTCGGCTGAAGGCGGTACGTTCGGCGACTCGTCTGCGGTCAGGAGGAGTGAAGATGCGAGTATCGGTGGACTTGTGAGGACGAATAAAGGGATCATCGTCGATTGCCGTGTCACGGCCGATGTCTTGGGGCCGGAGACAGGGCTTTCACTAAGAACCGGTGCAGGGGGGATCGCATTCGAGAACACGGGGAGGATTTTCAATTGTGCTGTCGACGGCAGTATCGTTGGTGCTCCGGCTGCGGGCTTGGTGGTGAGCAACTCAGGGACGATCATGTGCTCGCATTCGACGTGCATCGTCGCGGGAGGCAGCGGTCTGGTGCAAACGAATTCCGGGACGATCGTAGCCTGCTACGGCACCGGTGATGTCACTGATGGTTCGGCTGGTCTGGTAGGCACCAACACTGGCACGATTCGCTGGTGCTGTGCCACGGGGGCTGTGTCGACAGCAGGTCAATTGGCCGGTGGGCTCGTTGGGACTAACGAAGGAACAATCTCAGAGTGCTACGCCACCGGAGACGTGCGAGCAGAAGGGGATGCGGGGGGGCTCGTGGGGAGCAACACTGGAACGATCTCACGGTGCTATGCCACGGGGCAGGGCGGCGCCAGTACTTATCGCCAACCACGACCTGTGGCAGGGAACCGTTACGAACTGTTATGCCCTTTCTCCGGTCAAGGGGTCCGGATCAGGTGCGGCTCAGGCCATCCTGCTGACGGATGCCCAGATGCGGCGGCAGGAGAATTTCGTCGGATGGGATTTCGCTGGCACACCGTTGGACGGATCGCTGGATGCCTGGATCATGCCCGAGGATGGCGGTTATCCTCTGCTGACAGCAATCGATGCATTCGGGTGGGCAGGGAACGGCACTGCTGACGACCCATATCTTGTGGAAACCGCCCAGCAGTTCATGGCAATCGCATGCGAGCCACAGGCCTGCTATCGTCTGGAGGCCGACATCGATCTGGCCGGCCGCTCCTTCTCTCACTCAGTTGTCCCTACGTTGTGGGGACATTTTGACGGGGCCGGACACAATGTATCGAACTTCACGCTCACGGGACAGGAGGACGTAGGTCTCTTCGGGGTGGTGTATCCGGGAGCGACGGTGGTCGCCCTTCATCTGCCTAGCGTCCATGTCGAGACGACAGGTAGCAGCCAGCGGCAAATAGCGGCGCTGGCCGCACGCAATTGCGGTAGCGTGGTGGGCTGCACGGCAGCCACAACAATGCAGGGAGATGGTTCGATCTACTACATCGGAGGTTTGGCCGGTTTCAACGACGGCGGAGAGATACGCAAGTGCGGTGCTCGTCTGGCCTTTCCCGACTCGAGCGGCGGTCTCTACGATTGCGGCGGTCTTGTCGGCCACAACACTGGCGCCGTCAGCCAATGCCGTGCATCCATCTTTGTGCATAACAGAACCACCCGAGTCGGAGGGCTCGTTGGCCGTAACGATGGGAATATCACGGACTGTTACGCCGAGGGGTACCTCTACGGCTTCGTCCCCGATCGCGCTCGCGAACGCCGGTTACCCCCATCCTGGGAGGTTTGGTCGGTTCGAACACGGCGATCGTGAGCCGATGCTACACCAATGCTGTCATCGTTTTGGCCAGCGGAGGGCTCATTGGCGAGAATTCGGCGGGTGTTGTAGCTGACGCATACTTCCTGGCGGAGGCGGACGGTGGTGGGCCTGACAATGGGCTTGGTGTCGCGCTGACCGACGCCGCGATGCGGCAGCAGGCCAGCTTCGTTGGATGGGACTTCGAGCATGTTTGGACCATTTGCGAAGGGGCGGACTACCCGCGGTTGCGGTGGGAGGAGGTTGCCTGCAATCCGTGACCGCTTCGCCGGGGTGCTGTTGCCTCAGGCTCCTACCACCACATGGGATTGGCGTTCCATGAATTCGAGGACGGCCTGGTACTTGGGAGCTTCGGCGGTGGGTTGGCCATGGTATTCGAGCAGGCCCCAGGAGCCCCACTTGGAGTAGTTGCCCATCGAGGAGAAGATGACCATCAGCGTGCCGCCGTTCTGTTTCCAGCCGGTCAGATAGTCGAGATAGAGCTGTTTCATACGTGGGTGGCGATTGGCGGCGTGGAACAGTTCCATCAGCGGCTTGTTGTTCTCCGCGCCGCCATGGCCGACGAGGTGTTGCCCTCCTTCGTAGGCGACCAGTCGCAGGCCTCGCTGTTTTGCCAACTCAGCCTGTTTGGCAATCGTCTCATTGCCTTTGGCGATGTACTCGGCGCATTTGTCGAGGATTTCGTCCACGGTCATGGTTGCGGTCTGGTCCTGCTTCTTGGGATCGCCCAAAGCGTTGCCAAAGTAGGGGGCGATGCCCAGCGCATCGGCATGTTGGTACGCCTCTTCGAAGTCCATCACCTGCTCGCTGGTCCAGGGATTGGCGCTCTGAGCGGCCAGCACGCGGACGAGTCGGTCGGTACCGCCGAAGACCTCTTCCCATATTTGGAATATCTCGATGGCCCGCTTGGAGTAGTAGCGAAGTTGGGCTTGGTAGTCATTGTCACTTAGGCCCAGTTTCTTTCCCTTCTCCCGGCAGTAACGGGCCTGCGCGAAGATACCGTTCCAGCACTCGTTCGAATATTCGATGTAGATCTTCCGATCGGGGTCGAGCTCGGGCCTTAGCCATTTGGGCAAAACTGCGGACGTAGTCATCGGTCGCCAGGTGCGGCATGCAGAACCACGGATCGGCTTCGAGCGTGTTGCTCAACTGGATGAGATACTCCAGTGCGACACCGGCATCGGTACCCTGAGTCTGCAGCGCAGGTGTCGCGCGGTCCGACCAGTCGGTCTGCTTCGAGTTGTTGGTGCGCTGGAAGTCCATGAAGCGGAGCGTACTGAACCGTTCCCATCGTTTGAGAAAGTCCGGATGGAAGGGCTGTGTTTCATACGTCTCTTCGAATCCAGGCAGGATCACACGGATATTGCGGACCGGATCGCTCGGGTCGGTCTCCGTAACGCGCAAACTCAGCAGGTTCTGATCTGCCTTCACGTGAATGCGAACCACGCCGGGTTGTTCGTCGACGGTTTCGACGCCGTGTGCAAATGAGACCTTGCCCCGCCCATCGTACAGGCAAGTGTAGATGCCTTCGGGATAGCCCAGCCTGGGCCGGCTCAGGACGATCGAGTCGGCGAACTGGCCTCCCGGAGCCAGCGAGCGAACCCAGCCATTCTCGGTCAGGTCGAGCGGACCGCCTTGACCGTAGCTCTTGCCCGGCGCCTGGCTCTTGAACGTCTGCGAGTGCTTGAACAGGTCCACGAAGACGATCTCCGACGACCAATAGGTCACGCCGCCCAGGTTGATGCCCAGTGACGCGCCGTCATTTGGAGCGGCCGTCGCATTTGTGACACAAACCAGAACGCCAATTGCGATCAGGCCGATGGAGAAGCCCGTTATTCTCATGGTCTGTTCCTCAAGAGTACTCGCAACGTGTCGTTAGCGAGACAGCTTGGAGTTGAACTCGTAGGTTCCCGATTCGACCTCGAACACGACGTAGCCGTCCTCCACACGGTCGAAATGCACGTGGTCCCCCGAGTGGATATAGCTCGGGCCTTCGTTGGTGAATTCTTCCTTGTCGCTGGGCACGTAGACGGTGGCGGTCGTGTTGGCCGGGATGGCGACCTTCAACGTGAAATGGTCGCCCTTGATGTCCCACGCGCTCTTGACCGTGCCGTACATCGATTCATGTTCGGCTCGAACCCAGGTCAGATCGCCCAGCAGTTGCGGCTTGATGACGACATGTTTGAACCCGACGGCATCGGGATCGAGATCGATCCCTGCCAGGGCCTCGTAGAACCAGGCGCTGATGTGCCCGAACATGATGTGATTGCGGGAGGCGCCGCCATCCCACTGTTCCCAGAGCGTGGTCGCTCCCTGCTCGATCCAGAGCCCCCAACTGGGGTACGTTGTCTGCGAGGCCATCTTGTATACCATGTCGGCCCGGCCGTTGGCGGTCAGGGCATCGATCAGGTACTTCGTGCCCAGGATACCCGCATCGAGATGGTCGTCATTCTTCTCGATCATCTCGACGAGCTTGTCCACGACGCGTTGCCGCTCGGCAGGGGGCACCAGCCCATGGTAGAGAGCACAGCTCATGGCCGTCTGCGTTCCACCGTCATAGAGCCCGGTCTTCGGATCGAAGAAGGCCTTGTTGAAGGCGTCGCGGATGCTCATGGCCAGGTCGGCGTACTTGCGAGCGTCTTCGGTCTTGCCCAACAGCTTGGCGATCTTCGAGACGATCAGCGCATCGCGATAGTAGTACCCGGTCGAGGTCACCTTGGCGGGCGTCTCGGTCTTGGCGGGCACCCAGTCGCCCAGGCCGATCGAGACGATGCCATTGTCGGCCTTGCTGGTCAGGTAATCCACATAACGTTTGAGCCGGTCGTAGTGCACGGCCAGGATCCGCGTATCGCCATCGTACAGATGCAGATACCACGCGATCAGCACATAGGCACTGTCCCAGGCGGGGCCGTTGCCCCAGGCGTAGCCCCATCCGGCGGTCGGGACGATGCCGGGCAGTTCGCCGCTATCCCGCTGCTCGTCCTTGAGATCGGTCAGCCATTTGGTGTAGGCGGCCGCCGGGTCGAAGTTGTAGAGCCCGGTCTCGGCGGCCAGGTGGGCATCGCCCGTCCAGCCGTTCTTCTCGCGGTGGGGACAGTCGGTCGGGTAGCCGTGGAAGTTGCTGACATAGGACCAGAGTGTGTTACGCTGGATCTTGTTGAACAGATTGTTGGAGCATTCGAAGATGCCCGCCCGGTCCAACGCGGTATGCGCGACGCAGGCCCGAATCGTGTCCATGTCGGGCTCTTCGGGCAGACCCGTCACCTGGACGTACTGGAATCCGTGATAGACGAATCGCGGCTCCCAGATTTCCGTGCCCTCGCCCTTTAGGATGTAGGTGTCGGTCTGGAACTGGCCGCTCTTGGTATGCACCGCAATGTCTTTCTGGTCGACGGTCCCGTCGTCGTTCAGACGCTCGCCATACTTCATCACGACCTTCGTACCGGCTGGCCCGGAGACCTTCAGACAGGCCCAACCCGCGAGGTTCTGGCCGATATCGAAGACATAGACGCCCGATTTTGGCTCGGTCAGCTTCACCGGCTTGAGCGTCCGCACCATCTTGATCGGGAGGCGTCATCTGAGCGCTGAGCACGCCCTTGGGGCCGGGACCGATCTTGGCGAGGGCCCAGTTCGCATCACTGAGTTCCGGCGTGTCCCAGCCGGCGATTTCGCGCCGGGCGTCGTAGGTCTCGCCGTTGCGGATGCAGTTGAACACAATGGGGCTGGGCGAGAACCGCCAGGTCCCGTCGCTGACGATCGTCTTCGTGGAACCATCGTCGAAGGTTACCTCGAGCTGGCAGCGCAGCGTGGGCCGAGCCCGCCATGCGGCTTCGTTGAAGTTCCACGCCGCTTTGGCGTCCATGTCGTACCAGCCGTTGCCAAGGATGACCGCGATGGCGTTGAATTCGTTCTTCAATTGTTCGGTGACATCGTACGTCACGTAGAGGTCGCGGCGATCGTACCGCGTAAACGCCGGGTCCAGGACGTGGTCGCCTACCTTGGAGCCATTCAGGTGCAATTCGTAGTAGCCAAGCCCGCAGATGTAGACCCTGGCCTGTTTGACGGGCTTCGAGAGGACAAACGTCTTGCGGAAGATCGGGCCGGTGGCATCTCGCCTGGCTTGTCATCGGGTGCGGTGATCCACTTCGCCTGCCAGTCGTCTGGCTTCAGCAGTCCCATCTCCCATGTGGCGACTTCGCTGAACGGACTGGGTTTGTCATCCTTGTCCCAGACGCGGACCTTCCAGTAGCAGCGCGTCCGCGACGTCAGCGGTCGGCCCGAATACGCAATCTGAATCGACTGATCCGAGGTGACTTTGCCCGTGTTCCAGAGGTCAGCCCGGTTGTCCTTGAGCAGTTCTTCGTTGCTGGCAACGAGGATCTCGTATGCGGTCTGTCTCTGCCCTCGCCACTGTGATTCGAGCTTCCAGCTCAGACGGGGCTGCATCACGTCGATGCCCAGGGGATTGCACAGGTATTCGCACCGCAGGTCGGTGACGCGTATCTCACTGCCCAGCGTGGGCAAAGGCAGATTGACGGTCGGCAGGTTCAGTGCCATGGCCGAGACCGCTGAGATCTGAACTAGTAGAATGGTTGCCAGTTGAGTCATTGTCGTATACCTCCAGTACCAGATAGGAAAGACTCCTCAGGACCGCCATTGTGGCCCAAGATCGCCCCCGACGCAAGCTCGAATGCTCAGCAGTTCAGTCTCGTCTGTCAAGGATGAGGGAAGAGATGTCCGGAATGGCGATCGTGATCCGCCGAGAGAATCGAGCTATCAGAGCATTGTACACTTGATATCGGATGCCCGAAACCAGTATCATACAGAGGTGGAGGATATGGCGCACTCAGGGGCAGCGAGAAGTCGTCGTGTGAGTCTGTCGAGAGCACGTAGAGGATGCATCGCCGGGAGCCAGATGATGAAACGACAAGCGTTCACCTTGATCGAACTCCTCGTTGTTATCGCCGTGATTGCCGTTCTGATGGCCATACTCATGCCTGCATTGAATCTGGCCCGCGACCAGGGCCGCAAGATGGTCTGTGCGAACAACCTTCACAGCCTCGCACTGGCCAACGGTCTGTATGCCACCAACAACGACGACTGGGCGGTGCCATGTCGCATTACGACTGCCCAGGGCACCACGCTGTGGACGGGGAATCCCACGTATCGTACCTACATTGGCTACGAGGGAGCCGAAGACTACCCGGATCAGTCTGTGGTGCAGACGCCCAAGAAGTACAGGTGCCCGAGCGACCGGCAGAAGGCCTGGGAACACGCCTACGATGTGGAGAACGGAAGCACCACTGGCACGCTGGTCAGCTACGGCTATAATATTGAAGACTGGTATCCGTCGGTCGGGACCCCATCCTGGACGGCGACGATGGATATGGCCGTGTTGGGATACAAGATGTCGACGATCAAACAGCCGGCGCAGAAGCTGCAGTTCAACGAAGCGCAGGACTGGTGGAGCAAGTGGAGCGGTGCCAATTACATCGATGGCTGGGATGTGCTGGGCCAGGACGGCAGCGTCAACGCGTACAAGGAGGTTGGCTGTGGAGGGCCCACCATGTATCGGCACAATGGATCGGTCAACCTCGCCTTCTACGACGGTCACGTGGAAAGCTGGCGCAAAGAGAAGCTGTGGGTCCCGGAGCATGCCGAGGTCAAGCCGTATCAGCCGGGGATCTGGGTGGTCAAGCGAGACATCTGGGAGGCTAACGGCGGGGGCTTGTAGAGCGATCTGCGAATGGACGTAGAATCGCTTGGCTGTCGACCGCCTCAGAATTGGCGAAACAAGGCAATTCCGACGGCCGATTCCTTGCGGTTGCCGTAGTAGGGAAGCACATCGAACCCTGCAATCTCGGGGGCCTTCTGGTTTCGAGCGACCGTGTGGCCGACGACCCAGCCAAGCGTTGCGCCGAAGACGACGTCGCTGGCCCAATGGTCCCCCTGATCCATCATGCGCCAGGCGACCACGCTGGCTCCCGCGTAGGCAGGGATGCCGACTTTAAGACCGTAGAATTCATGCAGAACCGAGGCGACGGTGAATGAACTCGACGTATGGCCGCTGGGCCAGGCCCACATCTCGCCATCGGGCTGGTCGTTGTGGCGGGCGGCCTTGAGAATGGTGGTGGTGACGCCATTGATCGTCAGAGCCGAGAGCATCGTCAGCGCTCGCTGCCTGTTGAGATCATCCTGCTTGTCGGCACTGACGGCGTACCAGAGCATTGCGGCCGGGAAATGAAAAGCGGGGGAGCCGACCACCTTGAGCGTTTCACCCCCGAAGTTGTGGAATGCCTCATGTTTGGCGAAGTGATCGGCGATGTCGTCGTCGGCGTTGCCATTGTTCATCGCCACACTCGCCAGTCCCGCCCAGGCCAGCGCCGCCAGGTTGTCTTGGCTGAAGAACGTGGCCTTCGCATCGGCCTTCAATCGATCCGGAAAAGCACGAAGATCGACCTTGGCCGAGTCCATCCAACTCGACACAGAGACTTCGTTCGGCTCCGCCGCCCAGCCGGCGACTGTAAGCGACAAAACACAAGTCCAAACCCATCGATTGCGCCATCGTGACATCATAGGGCAGGGATTGTCCCACAAGATCAGGAGAAGATCAAGCGCGAAGGGTGGCGGTGATGATGCCGAGAATGCAACTGTGGATTTGCCCTGCGCGTGGCCGGCAGATCATGCGTCCTCGTGTTTCTACCTCAGTTCGACGGACCAGTAGGCGTGGTCGAGGAATTGCTTCCAGGAGCGGTAGCGGTCGTGTCCGAGATGGATTCGGACAAGGGGGTTGTGTTTGGGCTTGCTGGGCTGGCGGAACAAGTCCATGCCCGCCTGTTTGGGGGTGCGGCCGCCTTTCTTGACGTTGCATTTCGTACACGCGCAAACGATGTTCTCCCAGGTCGCTTTGCCCCCGAGGCTGCGGGGAACGACGTGATCGAGGGAGAGTTCGCTGGTGGGGAAATGTTTGCCGCAATATTGGCAGCGATTGCGGTCGCGGGCGAAGATGTTGCGCCGGTTGAACTTCACATCGTTTCGCGGCAGCCGGTCGTAGAACAACAACCGGATGATTCGCGGCACAGCGATATTGAGATTAACCGTGGAGACCCAATCGTGACCCTGTGGCTCGAATTGTCGGCGGAACTGGCTGACTTCGCACCAACTGCGGAAATCGTAGTTGGCGTAAGTTCCCTCCTCAAGCGAGACCACCTCCGCCAATTCACGACACAACAGGGAGAAAGCCCGCTTGACGCCGATGATACGAATTGCCATGTAGTGCTTGTTCAGCACCAGCACGCTGCAACTCAAGCCGGATTGACTTTGCCCAAAGGTCATAACGTCCTTCCGAAGCCGCCACTTTCGATCATACACCAGATCGGCCGGCGATGCAAGGGGCACAGGCAAAACGAACGCCTGCCGCGTCAGTATGCACTTTGGCGATTACCGTTTCCTTGGAATCCGGTTAGAATCCAGTTAGGCGACGGGACGCGGCGATAAATTGGACAGGATGGATTTCTGCACGCGATTTGAGGTTTTCTGCGGCAGTTGGAGTTACTCCGGAGGCGATAGCGGCATGACGTTGGTCGCACGGGGGCCTTTTTCTCCCTCGACGACGTCGAACGTGACGGCATCTCCCTCATCCAGCGTTTTGAATCCCTCTCCACCGATGTTGGAGTAATGGACGAAGATATCGCGACCGTCGGGTGTCGCAATGAAACCATATCCCTTCCGTGGATTGAACCACTTGACCTTCCCTTCCAACATGGAAAACGCTCCTTTTGGACGACGCTTGGTATGATGCGTCTGTGCTTGTGCTGCTATGTGGCGATGTCAGCCGGGCTGGCAGATCGAAGAAGGGCAGCGCTCATAGCCCCGGCTTGGCATCAGCGGATTCGGGGGACGAGTTACTGAGGTTCTCCCGCATGAGCCGACCCATCTTGAACTTGACGGTGCGTTTAGCCGGCACTTCCACGCGTTCCAGGGTCTT
>CAVSCO010000078.1:0-88997 GCA_963726475.1 uncultured Phycisphaerae bacterium
AGCAACGGCGTTCCCGTCACGGGCCTTTCCGGCGCGTTGAACAGTGCGAAGATCTTCCGCATCGACGTTCCATCAGGCCAAAGCAATCTGGAGATCAAGATCTCCGGCGGAACCGGTGACTGCGACCTCTATGTCCGACTCGGTGCCGTTCCGACCACGACCGAATACGACTACCGGCCCTTCCTCTCGGGCAACGACGAAACGGTAGCGATCAACAGCCCCGCAGGCGGCTCATGGTACATCATGCTTCGCGGATACAGCGCCTATAGCGGCGTGACGCTGGTCGCCAGTTACGGCGACGTCGTCACGCTCGAAGACGAAGTCCCTGTCTCCGGGCTCTCCGGCGGCAGCGGCAGCCAGAGGATGTACAAGATCGACGTCCCATCCGGACAATCCGTCCTGGAGGTCACCATCTCGGGTGGCTCGGGCAACTGCGATCTATACGTCCGCTTCGGTGCTCAGCCCACGACGTCGACGTGGGACTACCGCCCTTACCTCTCGGGCAACAACGAGACGGTCACCGTCAACAACCCGCAGGGTGGGACCTGGTATATCATGCTGCGAGGCCGGACGGCTTACAGCGGGGTCACCCTCAACGCCGACTACTGGTTCACCGGATCGGTAACGCTCCTGAGCAACGGCGTGCCGGTGAACAACATCGCGGGCACTGAAGGCAGCGAACGGTTCTATCGGATCATCGTGCCCAGTGGCCAGACAAAGTTCGAGATCGAGATGTCCGGTGGCACCGGTGACGCCGATCTCTACGTCAAGAGGGATGCGCCTCCGACCGTGTCGGACTACGACTATCGCCCGTTCCTGCCCGGCAACAATGAAACCGTAACGATCGACAACCCGCAGGGTGGCAACTGGCTCATCATGATTCGCGGCTATCACGCCTACAGCGGTGTGACTCTCGTGGCCACTTTCGGTGGCGGCGGTGGCGGTGGTGAAACCGTGATCCCGCTGAGCAATGGCGTTCCCGTGACCGGCCTGTCCGGTGCGACCGGCACCGAGGTCTTCTACAAGATCGACGTGCCCGCCGGGCAGTCGAAACTGGAGATCGAGACCTCCGGCGGCACGGGCGACCTGGACATGTACGTCCGCAAAGATAGCAAGCCCACGACCACGGAATGGGATCACCGTCCATATGTGAGCGGCAACAACGAGACCGTCACAATCAACAACCCGGCGGCCGGTACGTACTACATCATGCTGCGAGCCTATCAGGCCTATACCGGCGTGACTCTGGTCGCGACATACGTACCCATATCGGATACGACCGTGGTCACACTGAGCAACAACGTTCCGGTGACCGGAATCTCCGCAGCGGCCGGCAACGAGAAGTTCTACAAGATCGTGGTCCCGGCCGGACAGGATTTCCTGAATATCTCCATCACCGGCACCGTGGGCGACTGCGACCTCTACGTCAAGAAAGGGTCCAAGCCCACCACGTCCAGCTATGACTACCGGCCGTACCTGATTGGCAGCAACGAGAGCGTCGAAGTGGAGAATCCCGCTGCCGCGACCTGGTACATCATGCTCAGGGCCTATCAGGCCTACTCGGGACTCACCCTCGTGGCCTCGTACGGAACGAGCACCGTCGGCAACGATTTCGCGAGCGATCCCGACTGCGTGGCCCTGTGGCGTTTCGAAAGCGGCCAGCTCACCGCCGATTCCATCGGCTCCAATACCCTGGATATCTCCGGGGCGCCCGAGGCGAACACAGGCGACTACAAGGAAGGCGACGCCTCCGGTGACACCGAGAACGGATACTTCCGCATGGACGATGCCGATCTGGACGCGGGCTTCCCGCTGAAGAGCGGCGCCGCCACGACCCAGTTCTCGGTGGCGTTCTGGATGAAGGCCCGCGCCGGGACCGACGCAGTCACTGGTGCAGTCATGTACGCCAAAGGCGCGGAACTCGGCCCGAAAGCCTATTCCTTCGCCATCGGGTTCCATGAGCCATCCGGCGCCGGGACGGGGACGATTATCCTCAACGTCGGAACGAGCGATGGCACGAACCTGTATCTTTACGATGCCAACCCGCCCAAGATCATCCAGAGAAACCACTGGTATCATCTGACGGTTACCTACCAGGAACTGACCCCGACGTCGGGGACTCTGAAGCTGTACGTATACGACCCCAGTGACGACACGGTGGTCACCTCGACCGTGGCTTCGGCGAAGATTCCGGTCTTCGATACTCCGCTGGCCTTGGGTGTCCTCCGCTGGAGCAGCTCGCGCTTCGACGGGTTGCTGGACGAAGTCGTCGTCTTCAAAGACATCCTGACGCCGGCCGAGATCAATCAGATTCAGCAGGGCAGCTACGGGAAACCGTAAGCCCTCGGAGTCGATCGAAAAGTAACTTGATTCCATGGTGCCCGATCGGTCCGGCCAACACCGGACCGATCGGGTTTGAATGTACGGAGCGGATATGATGCGTCGAAAGAGCAAACCGGCACCAGAAACCGATAAGCAGGCAAAGACGAAGAGTTTCATCAAATCGGAATGGCCCCTGTTTCTCTATCCGGCCCTGGTGGTCGCTGCCATCGCCCTGCTCCAGGTGGTCAACCGCTCCGTCGACGATGATGCGACGCGTTCGCAGCAACCGTCTCAATCACCAAAACAACAGATGACCCAGACGCAACAGGGCGAGCAAAACACGGCTGAGATACCGTCGCCGGAAGACCGGCCAACCTTGCCCCCCAACACCGTCGCGCAGGCACCCGCTCCAGCCCCTGGAATGGGTGCCACCGAGATCAACGATCGGCTCAAGAAGATCCAGGAGCTTCGAAATCGCGCTGAGTCCACGGACGCGCAGGGCTTCGCCGTCGGCGCGAGCGAAGCAGCAGAGCTCCAGGGCGTTGACGCGATACTGACGACCCTGCGTCAGGCCATTCGGTCTCAGGACCATGCCCGGATCAAGCAAGCCATGAACGATCTGGTTGCACTCGGCGACGACGTCGTTGGACCGCTCAGCGATCTGGTCGCCAGCGGAAAGGATGAAACCGCCCTGTGGGCGGCCGAAGCACTGGCTCGGATCGGCACGCCGACAGCCACAGCCGCTCTGTTTGACACGCTTTCACAGGTCAAGGACAGCGCCTACAAGGAGCAGATCGCCAAGACCGCATCCAACATCAGCAATCATGACAGTTGGCCTCTGCTGCTGGACACGCTCCAGGACACCAAAGACCCCACCGTTCAGCGAGCGGCCAGCGCCTCCCTGTCGCGGATGGCCGACACACCGGTTGTGGATGAGATCGTCGCACGCTACGACGCCGCATTGACCGAAGAGGAAGCGGCGCGTCTGGCCCGACTCGTCAGCGATATCAGTTCGCCCAAGGCCGGTGAATCCCTGAGGACGCTGGCCGGTGACGTCTCGTCCTCTCCGATGGACAGCTTGCAGCAGGCCGCCATTGACGCCCTAGCCAATGTGGGCGACTCCCAGTCGGTAGACTATCTCCTGAGCAGACTCGAAGCGGCTCCTCCAGGTGAAGGAGGCTCTCTGTTCAACACCGTCACCGAGATCAGCGCCCCACAAGCCCAGTCGGCTCTGCTGTACGCAGCAGCCGGCAGCAAGAATGTCTCGGCCGAACAAGGCCGAACGGCGGCGATCTACGCCCTGGAGAACTACCCCAGTGCCGAGACGTGCTCTCTGCTCGAGCAGATCGTGGCGACGGAAGACAATGCGGCGGTCGTGACAGCCGCTCTGAGGACCCTCGAGAACATTCAGAAGGCCGTTCCGTCGGTTGCCGAGAAGGCCACCTCCAAGGATACGGACATTGTGCTGCCGATCGACCCGCTGAAGAAATAGGCGGCGACCTCCATTCCACCCATACGGGCCCTCTCGGGCGGATTGCTGCCCGCGAACGCGCCGGCAGGGATTCAGCCTTGCTCAATTTGCCTGCGCAAGCGAGATGTGCTATAATGGCTTCCGTTGAACGGGCCCTCCGGGCCAGCGAGATATTGCGGATCGGCCTGAGGCTCATGGTATCGGGAGTCGTTCGGTCGGTAGGAGAGCTTGCAGATGACGGGTTTGATGCGCGCATGTCTGATTTCCCTGATCGTGGCCGTGCTATGGTCGGGTTCTATATGCTCCTGGGCTGCACAGGAGAATATGGACGGGACGCCACTTCTGATCAGTGAGTTCGTCGCATCGAATGAACGTGGCCCTCGCGATGCCGACGGAGACTACCCTGACTGGATCGAGATCCAGAACACATCGGCTCAGACCGTGAATCTGGATGGATGGTCTCTGACCGACGATATGGACGATCTAACGAAGTGGGAGTTCCCGGGCATCGATCTGGCACCGGGCGGCTTTCTGGTCGTGTTTGCCTCGGGCAAAAACGAGCGCGACCCGGACGCGGAGCTGCACACCAACTTCGCGCTCCAGGCCTCCGGAGAATCCTTCGCGCTCGTCGCACCAGACGGAACGGTCGCTCACGCATACGTGGACTATCCCCCTCAATTCGCCGACATCTCCTACGGGCTGAGCACGGGAAGCACCAGCGATCAGACCGAGACGATCCTCGTACCGGAAGGGGCCCCCGCCAAGGCGTGGATTCCATCCGATGGATCACTCGGGTCGGATTGGATGCAGGCTGCGTTCGACGACAGTCAGTGGCTCAGCGGCACGACGGGCATCGGATACGACTACCCCGGTTATGTCGGGCTCGACGTCGGTGTCATGCGGGGCGTGAGCACCAGCGTCTACGTCCGCGTTCCGTTCCATCTCGAAGACACCGCCTCCGTGGATCGACTGATCCTGCGCATGAAATACGAAGACGGCTTCGTCGCCTACCTCAATGGCGTCGAAGTTGCGCGAGACAACGCCCCGGACGGGGACGAGGTGCCGTGGAACGCATCGGCGACCGCCATTCGCGAGGACAGCGATGCCGTCAACTCCGAGGAATTCGATATCTCCGAATTCAGAGATTGGCTCGTTGAGGGTGATAACTTGCTGGCTATTCACGGTTTGAACGTGGACCTCATCAGCTCCGATGTCCTGGCGCTGCCCGAACTGACGTCGGTTCACATCGAGCGCATCGATCTGGAAGGCATCGCAGAGGGATACCTGCTCCAGCCGACGCCAAGTGCCGCCAATGAAACCGCCATGGCACAGATCGGTCCGGCTATTCGAGATGTCACCGAGAATCCGCCGCAGCCGGCCCACAACGAAGACATCGTCATCAAGGCTCGGGCAACTGAGACCCAGACCCCGGTTCTCGGAATTCAACTGACGTGGGTGATCGGCTTCGATTCCGACAGCCGCTTCATGTCGTCCGACACGGTGCAGATGGTCGACGATGGGACACAGGGCGACGCCGTGGCCGGAGATGGCGTCTTCACCGCGACGATCCCTTCGCAGTACTTTGGGGCAGGCGACATGGTCCGGTGGGCCGTCAATGCCGTCGATACCAGAGGACAGATGTCACGGGCTCCGCTGTATCCCTATCCGAATGACTCTCCGAAATACTACGGCACTGTGGTCAAGGACCCACAAATCACCACGGCTCTGCCCGTGCTGTACTGGTTCGTCGAGAACGTCAGTGCATCGGAAACGAGCGGCGGCACGCGATGCTCGGTCTATTATCTGGGGCAGTTCTACGACAACGTGGGCATTCACATTCGCGGGGGGAGCACGTCGGGCGCGCCGAAGAAGCACTTCAAGTTTCGGTTCAATCACGGTGCGAAGTTCCAGTACCGCGAGGACGCCCCGCGCGTGAACGAATTCAATCTCAACAGCACCTACAGCGACAAAGCCTATCTCAGGCAGAACCTGGCCTTCGAATGCTATGACTGGTGCGGCTGCCCGGGCAGCGAGTCATTCCCGGTTCGCGCCGAGCAGCAACGGTGAGTTCTATGGCGTGCAAATCTTCATCGAGGAGCCTGAAGAGGAGTTGCTCAAACGCGAAGGGCTCGACCCGGACGGAGCCCTCTACAAGATGTACGACACATTCAATGCGTCGGGCAGTGCCGAGAAGAAGACGCGGCGATGGGAGAATCAGCAGGACCTGAGTGATTTCCGCCGAGCCATCAACAGCGCTTCCGGCACGACGCTGCACAACAACATCTTCGATCTGGTCAACCTTCCGCTGACGTTGGACTATCTGGCCGCCACAATCCTCTGCCACCAAAACGATCATCCGCACAAGAACCACTATCTCTACTGTGACTCGGATGGCTCGGGACAATGGTGCTTCCTGCCCTGGGACCACGATCTGACCTGGGGTTCCAATTGGATCGGCAGTGAAGGTGGGTCTTATGGCGACGTGATCTACGCCGACGACGATCAGGTCCCGGGCCGGCCGAGTGTCGTCAAACCATCGCATCCGTTCGTCGGCAAGCAGGATTGCCAGGAATGGAACGCACACTGGAACCACCTGACCAACGCGCTGCTCAATGACACGACCGTGCAGACCATGTTCTTGCGCCGTCTTCGCACGGTCATGGATGACTTTCTCAACGCGCCGGGGACACCCTACGAGGACTTGTTCATCGAGAACCGGATCGACGAACTGGTGACGATGATGGCACCGGACGTCGGGCGAGATTACGCCAAGTGGGCGAATCCCTGGACGTGGGGCGGGCAGGAAGGCTACCCACGCGACCAGTCGTTCAGCTACGCGATCGGCGTCATCAAGAGCGACTATCTGGCGGTTCGGCGAACACATCTGTTCATCACGCACAACATCGATCGCGTCGCCGACTATCACATCGCAGGATCGTACTCAGTCGGCATTCCCAACGCCCAGCCGGACGACGCGACCATCCTGATCGCCGATTGCGAATTCAATCCGGCTTCGGGCAACCAGGATGAAGAATATATCGTGTTGATCAATCCGAACGTCTACGCCGTGGATATCTCCGGCTGGCAACTCACCGGAGGCGTCGAGCACACCTTCCTGCCAGGCACCGTGATCGTTCCGGGCGGAGGTCTCTACGTTACGTCGAATGCCCGCGCGTTCTTCAACCGCTCGAGCAGTCCGACCCGTGGCGAGGGACTGTTCGTGCAGGGCAACTACAAGGGGCATCTGTCCAGTTGGGGAGAGACTGTGACCTTGATCGACCGGTACGACCGCACGGTGGATTCCCTGACCTACGAGGGCGATCCGAGCGATCAGCAGCGCTACCTGCGCGTGACGGAGATCATGTACAACCCGGCTGACGACGGCACACTCGACAATGATGAATTCGAATTTATCGAGTTGAAAAACATCGGCTCGGCGCCGCTACTGTTGGACGGCACCAAACTGACTGATGGCATCACATACGCCTTCGAGGAAGGACGCAATCTTCAGCTCGCTGCCGGCCACTGTATCGTGGTGGCCAAGAACCGCGAGGCCTTTGCCGAACGCTACGGCATCGCCGGGATAAATCTGGCCCCCGGGGCCTACACCGGCAACTTGAACAACAACGGAGAGACACTCAAACTCGAAGATCAGACCAACAGCACAATCCTTGCTTTCGAATACGATGATGACTGGTTCAGCGAGACGGATGGTCTGGGGCACTCCCTGACCGTCAAGGACGCGGCCAATGCCGATCTCGATAGCTGGGGCACGCTCGTCGCATGGCGTTCCAGCACCGAAACGGGAGGTTCGCCGGGAACCGATTAGGAGAGGATGCGTCATGAGACAGTGCGGATGGCTCATCGCAGTGATGCTGCTGCTGTTTGCGGGATTCGCAGCAGCACAGGGGACGCCGGTCATCAGTGAATTTGTGGCCGCCAACACCAGCCAGGGTGAGCTTCTCGACAAGGACGGAGAGTCCTCGGACTGGATCGAGATCTGGAATCCATCTTCCGCAACAGTGAATCTCGAAGGCTGGTTCCTCACAGACAACCTGGACAACCTGACGAAATGGGAATTCCCGGCCGTTGAATTGGCTCCGGGAGCGTTTCTCGTGGTCTTCGCTTCGGGAAAGAACGAGCGCGACCCGGGAGGTGAATTGCACACGAACTTCGCTCTGGCCGCCAGAGGCGAATCCATTGCTCTGGTTGAACCGGACGAAACGATTGTCTCGGTCTATGCGGACTATCCCACACAGTTTGCAGACATCTCTTATGGATTGAGTGCTTCCGATGAGCCGTTTCAGAGTGACGTCACCCTCGTGCCCGAAGGCGCCGAGGCCAAGGCACTTATCCCAGCCAACGGGTCTCTGGGCACAAACTGGATGCTGGCAGAATTCGATGATTCGCAATGGCTCACCGGCACCACCGGTGTCGGATTCGACTATCCCGGATACGTCGGGCTCGATGTGTGGGCGATGCGAGGGGTCAACACCACGGTGTACGTTCGCATTCCGTTCCACGTCGACGACGAGGGCTCGTTCGATCAACTGACCTTGCGTATGAAGTACGAAGATGGTTTCGTGGCCTACTTGAACGGCTTCGAGGTGGCGCGAGCCAACGCCCCGGAGGGCACGGACCTCGCCTGGAACGCCTCGGCTTCGGGCATCCGCCCGGACAGCGAGGCCATCGGATTCCAGGATTTTGACATCTCGGCACACGCTCACCTTCTGGTCCCGGGGGATAACATTCTCGCCATTCAAGGCCTCAATATCGACCTGATCAGTTCCGATCTCCTGGTCCTGCCGGAATTGGTCGGGGTTCGTGTGCATGAGATTGACTTGTCGGACGTCCTGGAAGGATATCTCGCACAGCCAACCCCGGGCGCACCCAACCAGGCGGTATTGGCTCAGATCAGCCCGCTCATTCGCGATGTGACGGAGAATCCTCCGCCTCCAAGCCCCAACGAAGACCTGGTGATCACCGCCCGAGTCACTGAGACATTGGCTCCCGTTCTGGGCGTGGAGTTGACCTGGTGTGTGGACTTCGACGTCGCCAGTCGAATGCAAACGAACGGCACCGTGCCTATGATCGACGATGGCACAAACGGCGACGTCGTAGCCGGGGACGGCGTGTATACCGCGATCATCCCGGCATTCTCCTACCAGGAGGGCAGCATGATCCGCTGGCGCGTCGATGCGGTCGACGCCCAGGGCCGAGCGGCACGGAACCCCCTCTTTCTGCGCCCCGATGATTCACCCGAATACTACGGGACCGTCGTGCCGGACTCATCACTTCACACCGATCTGCCCATACTCTATTGGTTCTCGGAACGGCCGAGCAGTACCCGCACGCGAAGCGGAGGCCGAGCCTCTGTCTTCTTCGACGGAGAATTCTACGACAACGTTTTCGTCCGCCAGCGCGGCGCGTACACGACGGGCGATTCACAGAAATTCGTCTTCAACCGCGGACAGAAGTTCCGCTTCTCACCCGATCAAGCACGCGTCCGGGAGTTCAACCTGAACAGCCGTGGCTCGGACTCCAGCTATCTGCGTCAGCCGCTGGCTTTCGAAACCATGCGCAAGGCAGGCAGTCCGGCTTCGCTGTCGTTTCTGATGTTGTCCGTGCTCAACGGCAACGTCGATCGACTCGGGATATTCATCGAACAGGTCGATGAGGAATTTCTGGAACGCAACGACCTGGACCCGGCCGGCGCCCTTTACAAGTTCGTGCAACGTTCGTCGTCGGCGCCGGTATTCAACGATATCAATTCAGGTATCGAGAAGAAGACACGGGAGAGTGAAGGCTACGACGATATCGCCTCCGTCGTGACCGGACTGAACGCCTCGTCCGATCAGCAGAAGAAGGCGTTCGTGTTCGACCACTTCAATCTGCCGCAGATGATGTGCTATCTGGCCGCTCGATGTCTGCTCCAGGACACCGACGACATTCGCAAGAACTTCTACTTCTACTGCGACAGTGACGGGACCGGGGAATGGTCGATCTTCCCCTGGGACAAGGACTGGACCTTTGGCTTCGTCGGAGACGGCGGCACCTATACAACCCATCCCTTCCTCGGCGCCGACACGCATCCGAAGGCCGGGGGCTCGCAGTGGAGCGTTTATCTCAGCGTCATGTATGGTCTTCCCGAAACACGCGAGATGTTTTTGCGAAGGTTGCGCACGGTGATGGACGAACAACTCCAGCCGCCCGAAACGCCTTTCGATGAACTACTCTTCGAGAACCGGATCAACGAGATGATCACTCAGACCCAGGGGTATCTCAGTGGCTCCGTCGCATCCCTGAGAGCCTATTTCCCGCCTCGCCGCATAGAACTGTACGTCAACCACAGCATTCACAACACGATAGATCCTCCCGTGGGAGGTTGTGCGGGAATCCCGGATTCCCAGCCGGATGATGTGCTCATCACCTTTGGTGACTATGACGACAACCCAAGCTCGGGCAACCAGGACGAAGAGTACGTCGAGTTGGTCAACCCGAACACCTATGCGGTCGATATCTCGGGCTGGAAACTCACGGGAGGGATTGAGCATGAGTTCGCACCCGGAACTGTCATCATCTCAGGTAGCAGCCTTTACGTCTCACCCAACGCAAGGGCTTTTCGCCAGCGCCAAACCAGCCCGACCGGAGGACAAGGCCTGTTCGTGCAGGGCAACTATCGAGGCCATCTCTCCAGTTGGGGTGAAACCGTCGACCTGCTGGACCAGTCGGGGCGGCTCGTCGCCACCCTGACCTATCCGGGCGACCCGAGCGACCAACGGCGCTACCTGCGCATCACTGAGATCATGTACAACCCGGCCCGAGATGATGAATTCGACAACGACGAATTCGAATTCATCGAACTGAAGAATATCGGCTCGGCTCCTTTGCTGCTGGATGGCGTCAGATTGACCAATGGAGTCGCCTACGCCTTTGAAGAAGGCCGCAGTGCGAAACTGGGTGCCGGCCAGTGCATCGTGATCGTCAAGAATCGCGAAGCCTTCGCCAAACGCTACGGCACAACCGGCGTCAATCTCGCCCCCGGGACCTATGAAGGCAATCTCAGTAATAGTGGAGAGACGATCAAGCTCGAAGACCGCAGCAACAACACTATCCTCAAATTTGGATACAACGATAGCTGGTTCAAGGAGACGGACGGACAGGGATTCTCTCTTGTCATAGGAGATCCCACCAACTCCGACCTGAGTAGCTGGAACACACGTAATGCGTGGCGTCCAAGCCCGGAAACAGGCGGCTCTCCTGGCACTGATTGACGGACGCCGGCTATTGGGGCGGGTCAAATTTGTAGCCGATTTCGCGGAGCGTGTGGATGTAGACGGGGTTGTGGGGATCGGGCTCGATTTTGTTCCGCAGCGTTGTGACGAAGCGGTCGATCGTTCGGGGCCCGGAGATGGAATCGTAACCCCAGACAAGGTTGAGAATCTCGTCGCGTGGCAGCGCCCGGCCCGGCTTCTTAACGAATAACTCCAGCAGCTTAAACTCCTTGGGTGAGAGCTTGACCTCTTCCGATCCGCGAGTCAGCTTCCGGGCGGTGACATCCAGTTCGCAGTCGCCAAATCGATAGACCTCCAGCTCGGCCGACCGCGTCCGCCGCAACAACGCCTCGGTGCGCGCGAGCAATTCCTTGATGCTGAACGGTTTGGTGACGTAGTCGTCCGCGCCTAGATTCAGTCCCAGAACAATGTCGGACTCCTCGCCCTTGGCAGTGAGCATGATAATCGGCATTTCGAGCCCCTCCTTGCGGATCAGCCGGCAGACTTCGTAGCCGTTGATCTTCGGGAGCATCAGATCGAGCAGGATCAGATCGGGCTTGGCGTTCAGCGCTGTGTTCAGACCCTCCTCGCCGTCCTCGGCCGTCAGGACATGGTAACTGTGGAACTCGAAGTTGTCCTTGAGACCCCGCAACATCGTGGGGTCGTCTTCAACAATCAGAATGGTTTCCATAGAAAGTAGAGTTTGAAGTGACAAGTTTGAAGTGTCAAGAGCCCTTGTTCAAACTTCAGACCTCAAACCTGGCACATCACCCTTTCCCCAGTCTTGGCGTCAAGCAACACTTCTGCGTTAAGTCTATATCCCGCATCTCCGAGCGTCTGGATGAGCGGCGGCGCCATCGGATCAGACTCGATCTTGTTCTTCAGCGCCACGACGGCCTTATCGACGTCGCGGAGCGAGATGAAATGTGAAAAGCCCCAGACGGCGGTGCGAATCTCATCCCTGGTGAGAGGACAGCCGGCCTTTTGGAGGAATAGCCTGAGCATCTTGAACTGTCCAGGCGTCAAGGGCAGCTCTTGACCCGCCCGCTGAAGCGTCCTGGCACGCACGTCAAGCCGACAGCGGGCGAATTCGTAAACCGCCGGTTCACGTACTCGTCGACGCATGAATGCGTTGGCCCGAGCCATCAACTCACGGATGCTGAACGGCTTCCGCACGTAATCGTCGGCGCCCACGTCGAGTCCGAGCACTGCATCACCATCCTGGCCTTTGGCCGTCAACATGATGATCGGCATATCCAGATCCCGTTCTCGAATACCCGAGCAGACTTCATAGCCATTGATTCCAGGCAGCATGATATCCAGAATAATCAGGTCAGGCCGTTCCTTCAACGTCGTTTCCAGTGCTTGCGGGCCGTCGCGCGCGATGAGCACGTCGTACCCGGTCGTTCTGAAGTTGTCTTCGAGGCCCCGTACCATGGTCGGGTCATCCTCTACGATCAGTACCGTTGCCATTGGAGTGTCCTTTCCGCAAACGGTTCAGTCTTTCGCTGCTAGTGTGACGGTGAACGTGCTTCCCTCGCCCGATCGACTCTCGACTCGAAGGGTTCCGGCATGGGCATCGACGATGAATTTGGCGATGCTCAGCCCCAGGCCGCAACCCTCGGCCCGGCGAGACAAGGTTCGATCCACCTGGTAGAACCGCTTGAAGATGCGTTTCACCGCCCGGCGGGGAATGCCCATCCCGTTGTCCGACACGGTGAAATGCACCGATTGATTCTCGCTCGTGACACGCAAGGCAATCTGTTTGTCCTCGCGTGAATACTTGTACGCATTGTCCAGCAGGTTCACCAAGACGGTGACCATCGCATCCTCGTCGGCCATCACGTCGGGCAGCGTCTCAGGGATAGTCGTCTCGAAATAGCAGAAAGGCTTGTCGAACTTCGTCTTGACCGCCTCGGCAGCCGTCCATGCGATGAGGGCGGGCGAGGTCCGGTGCATCTGAAACGCCTGCTTGTTGCGTTCCATCCGCGAGAACGTCAGGAAATTGTCAATGAGCCGACTGAGCCTTCCATTCTCTTTCGAGATCAGTTGCAGGTAGTCCGTCACTTGCTGCTGGTCTCGGTAATGCCCTTCCAGCAAGGTATCGACGAGAACCCGCATGGAAGCCAACGGCGTCTTGAGCTCATGGGTCACGGTGGCAATGAAGTCGTTTTTGAGCCTGTTGAGTTTGACCTGCTTGCCGATGGAACGGGCCACCGCAGCGCCCGAGACGAGGATCAGCAGGATGACCAGTGTCCCGGTCCAGGTATAGACGGCAATCTGCCGGCCGGCGGCCTGGTCGAGCACCTCGCCCTCTTGGAAGAAGAGCTCGATCTTCCAGTTCGGGAAATACGTCCCGATGGTCCCGACGGCAAAGGGCTCGGTGCGAGGTTCGGCCGGTCCAGTAATGACCTGACCGGCTTCATCCGTGATCCGACAGAGAATGTAATCGCTTGGGAAGATGCTGACGAAGTCATCGAGCGCGGCGCGAACAGCCTGATCCGAAAGCAGAGCGAAACAGACGAAACGGCTGGACTTGTGAAGGAGCCCATACGAGGTCGTATCATCGGTCTTGATCGACTGCAACTGATCCGGCTTCCAAGTCTCAAAGTCGTCCATCGAAGGGAAACGCTCGGCCCAGGCCAGAGATCGTTCTTCGATCTCAACCAATCTCTGCAACGGTACTCCGTCGATTCGCAGGGACTGGGACCGCAGCACAGAGCTTTCGTTCGCGATCTTTATCGCTTTCTGGGCAGTGAAGAGATTCTGATCGGCCGTAAGTGACACGCCCGCCTGATTCGTCTGATAGAGCATATCGAGAAGTTTGGAGAAGGTCTCCTCGAACAACTCGTCGTACTGCGCTCGGTTCTGCATCCAGGAGAGCATCAACAGTCGGGCGTTGGCGATCCGCGAGAGAACGCCAACATCGGAACCCTCGGCCAAATCGCTGAAGGCCGCCTCCCGGCACGCGCGAATCGCCTCGCCGATCTGATCGAGCCTGGCCAGGCAGCGGCTCTGTCCCACCAGGGCATCGAGCAAACCACGATCATCCAGAGGCGGACTCTTGCCTACCCATTCGGCGATCCGTTTTCGGTAGCCCGAAGCCGAGAGCGCGTGCTGCTCGTAGCGTTGGGCGGCCGCAGCGTAGTCGCGATCAACGAACTCCAACTGCCAGGCATCCGCCAAGACTTCCGAAGGCTCGCTCGCGCCGGCGGCACTGGAGACAACCGGATAGAGACGCCGGCCCGATGCACCGTACATCAACAAGGCATCGCAGCCTGCCTGCTCGGCCACGGAGATCAGGCGGTCGTACGGGGCAGCGGCATCCTCCTGCTCGAATCGGCGGCACCGCCTCGCCCACTCTTCGTCGGCTTTACGCCGGGCTTTCTCGAGTTGATTGGTGTGCAACAAGACGAGCTTCTGGCGAATTACGAAGCGTTCGTTGTTGATCGCCTCGTTCATGAACCACAGCAAACAGACGGTGGGCAGCACTACTGCCACCGCAAGCAGCAATACTACCCACCGATACTGACCTGAGTCCGCGTTGAGCTTCAGCCGCTTTCGCACCGGCTACCCCGTTGAGTCATAACGAGCGTCATCGGCCGGCAAGCTTCGCAATCTCAGCCGCACTGACGCCGTAGTTGTAGAGACGAACCTCATCGATCATGCCGTTCCAGAAGCGATCCTGCATATCGGTATTCGCTCCGATCTGGACGGGAGTGTCATTGGTGTTGATCGTGCCGGACGCTTCCTGAGACGCATCCAGGGTTCCATCGACATACACAGCCATGCGTTTGCCATCATAGGCCCCGGCAACATGGTGCCACTCACCCAGGCCGATGGCCTTGGTCCCATAGAGACTGCCGTAGTCGTTACCACCGGGGATATCGAGACCCGTACAGGCGAATTCGAGCGTGTTCTCTTCGTTGTTGCGTTGAATGCGCCAGGTGTTGTCCCCCTTGGTCACAATGGCCTGCCAGGGTTTATCGAACTGGTTCACCTTGATCCATGCCGCCACAGTGACGCCGCCCATGAAGTCGAAGTCGGATTCACCGCGAATATCGACAAAATCCCCGTCACCGCCCAGGGCAATCGCCCCGCCGATCTTTCCGCCGGCGGGTTCCCACGTTGGATCGCCCTGGACCGTCGCGTCGTGGCCGTTGCCCGAGCTGTCGGCGGCCGTACGTCCACCGCTTTCGTCGAGCTTGTACCAGGCGACCAGTCCGAGCGGTTGGGCGACGCCGAAGGATCGCGGGTTCAGGTAGGCGTCGTCCTCCGTGGCGTTCCAGGCGAGCTTGGAATCGCGTTCGCCACCGCCGTCATCGTCATTGACCTGAACGTCGAACCCAATGGACCGGCCAGGCGAGGGCTTGGCCTGCAGCATGCTCCAGGGGAGGCTTACTTCGAGCCGATAGCCGTTGTCGGTCCGGGCGAACTTGTACTGGGTTTCGTCGGTCTGTTCCTGCCCACCCTTGCCCATCGTAGGCGACGTCGCATCCCAGACGAAGAAATACTGATAGTCGTTGTCGTCATAGTCACCCGATCGGCTGTGGTCGGCATCGATGAAGATCTCGACGCCATCATCGAACCAGAATTCATCGGAATCGTTGCGCAGATCGTCATCGGTGACATCGACGAGCACGTAGAGGTTATTCTTGTCGTAGAGGGTCTTGAACGAAGCCGAGCAATCGTTGTCGCCCGAAACGGAGTCGTAGAAATTGTGCTTCAGAGGATAGGCCTCGGCCTTGCCCCAGACACCGTCGACTTTGCCGTCGATGACCGGTGCACGGTCCGTCGGCGCGATGCCAGCGCAGAGCACCGATTCAGCACTCCATTCATCGTGACCTTCGATTTCCGACATGCCGTCAGCGATCTGCATGATTGGCCCGACGAGTTGGGCGATCGGCGGCAGGCCGTCGACGCTCAGATGCACGCCAAAGCTGCTATCTTCTTCGCTGGTCCGCAGACGCACGGTCGTCTTGGCACTGGCGTTGGCCAATTGCCCCATCGCCTCACGGACGCGATCGGCGGCATCGCCCCCAGGCAGTTCCATATTCGCCTCGAGCGAACTGAATCGCCCCGCCGACGTTGATCGCCACCAGCTTGTTGGTCGAACTGGGCAGCGACGCCAAAGCCCCTTGCAGCAAACCGCTCTTGGGCGCGCCGGCGCCCTGCCTGGTCGCATTCATCGCCGTCTCGGCCAAGCTGGAATTCAACGACAGGATGGTGGTTTTCTTTGCCGGGTCCATGTACCCGAAGAGCTTCTGATAATTGGGCAGCGTGAAATCGAAACGCCCGCCGGCCGGTTGTGTCTCGCCGATAACCACATTGATCGAACGCAGTACCGAGCTCAGGATTTCGTAGGTCTGCTGAGGATTGGCACTGGTCACCGCCAGACCAAACGACCTCGCCTGAGGCGGGATATCGTCGCTCAGTTGCTCCGTGGGTTTCTCAAAGGGCACGGCAAACAGCGTGATCTGCTCGATGTTGTCGAACAATTCACGGCCGATGTCCAGGCCCGTGGCATTCTTGATCTGCTCGCCGGCCGCCTGGGCCTGCATCGTATCCGACTTGCCAAGCGCGATCGAGAACAGCGCGATCGCATTCGAAGGCACGGAGTTCAGTGCGGCCGCACTCAGAGGCGGCGTGCGAATCATGTTGTAAGCCAGGCTGTTGTACCCCTCCTTGAGATTGATATTCGTATCCAGCGCTATGGCCGTCTGGCGAATGGACAGTGACGCGATGATGTCGTCGATGTGGTTGAGATCGGCCATTCCCTCGGCCATGAGCAATTGCGGGGGCATCTGATCGGCCGGTAGCATCGTCTTCAGGCTCTGGTACGCCTCGTCGGTGTTGACCCAGACGGTCAGCATGTTGTCCTGCCTGGCCGTCTTGTTGATCTTGGCGAAGGACTTGTTGCTGGAGGCCAGTGACGGTTCCTTGATCAGGCCCTTGTACTGCTTGACCGACCACTGGAGCAATCCCGCGCTCTTGGCGTTCGGACTGGTGACGATGATCACGGTGTCGTCATAGGCGGCGCCTCCGCCATCGCCAAACGACAGTGTGGTCATGCCCTCGATCGCTTCAGCGGGCTGGCCGACGAAGCCCAGAGCCATCTGGATGATGCCGCGAAGGGCATCGCTCTTGCCCGGGTACAGCACGATGATCATGGGCGGGTTGTTCTGAGCCAGCTCGGTGACTCCGATACCCATGCCCCGGATCTTCTTGAATTCAGCCATCATGCTGGGGTTCAACAGCGAGCTGACGATCTGCTGAGGCCCATACTGGCCACCATCGGACTGGTTCTGCCCGATCATGGCCAGTGGATTCTCGAACGGGGTATCTTTGAGCATGCTGAGAATGGTTTCGACCTGCTTGCCCGGGCTGCCGATCTCCACGTAGGCAATCGTGCCGGGAGGCATCAGACTGGCCGGGTCTGCGTTGCCCAGTTCCTCCAGCAATGGCTTGACCTTTGCGATGAGCTGCGTCTGGTCGCCATAGTCGGCAACCAGCTTGCTGAACGTAGCCTTGGCGGCAATCTCGTCCTTTTGCTTCATGTAGCACATGCCCAGTCGATACAGTGCCTGGGCCACCTGCTCTTTCGGCGCCGAGGGATCGGCAATGATCTGCTTGTACACCCCGATGGCGGCGTCGAGATCGCCTTCAACCTCCTCGGAGTACAGGCCCTCGCGCAGCAGGACCGACGCCGATTTGGCCAGGGCAATCGCGCCGACCACGCCGATGAGCACCAGTAATATGACGGTAAACCGCTTTGTTCTTCTCATAGCTCCACTCCTTTCAAGAGAACCAGATTAGCAGTGACGGCTCGTTTTGCACAAGTGCAATATGACATCGCGGTGTTACCGGTTTGTTACGGGGACGTCCTTTTTCGGTGATTTCCGTTCGCCGATGTGAAGAACCTATGTCTCCGAGACCCCTCCTGCATCGGTAGACTCCGGGGGCATGGTGTGGGCAGTGCAGAAATGAAGAAGGGTGGCATCGGAAAACCAGCGATTGCCGATGCCACCCGCAACGAGGACCCTGGTGGTGACTACTTTGGTTTCTCCGGGGATTTCGTCTCGGTTGGCGGAGCCGGCGGCACGTGGGGCTTGCGCTGCGGCTCGCCCTTCTCGGTGGTATCGCCAAGATACTGGGGCAGTTCCACACCCGCCATACCCGCCACCTCGTGCAGCGGAGGAATAGACCGGATCAGGCCGGAGAGGAAGTTCGCGGTCGAGGACTTACCCTTCTCGTTGTTGCCAGAGTCCCAGACCGTGACCTTGTCGATCTTGATGTTCTTGATGGCTTCCACCTGGCGAGCTACGATGTCCTCGATCTTCTCGATCATCAGTAGAGTCGATGCCGCTCGAGCGTCGCCATTGCAGCTCTTGACCAAGGCCTGATAGCCAGCGGCCTTACTGTCGAGCACCTGCCGGAGCCCCTTGGCTTCCGCTTCGTATTTGGCCAGTGTCGCATCGGCCTGGCCGTTGGCCTCCCGACGATACTTCTCGGCCTGGGCTTCGGCCGCGATCTCGACCTTGCGCCGCTCGGTTTCCTGCCGCACGACTTCCTCGGCGTTGAGACGCTCTTGCTCCGCGAGGTACTGGGCCTTCTGGATAGCGACTTCGGCCTTGCGCTTGGCGACTTCGCCCTTCTCAAACGCCTCGGCCTGCTTGGCCGCAAGTTCGGCGTTGTAATCGGCGATCTCCGCCATAGCCTTGTTTTCGCCATCGACGGCCAGCGATTCCTGCTGCTTGACGAAGATTCGCTGATTGGCCTCGGCCTGCTTCTCGCCCTTGACGGCTTCGGCTTCCTGCTGCTGAACGAAGACGCGCTTATCGGCTTCGGCTTTCTTCTGGCCTTTTTCGGCCTGGGCCAGATTCTCGGCGACCCGGATCGATCGCTCGCGGTTCGCCTCGGCTTCACCGACCGTGGCGATCGTTTCCTGCTTCTGCACGAAGACGCGGCGGTCCGCCTCAGCGGTCTTCTGGCCCTTCTCTGATTCGGCGGTGTGCTCGGCCACGCGAATGGCTCGCTCGCGATTGGCCTGGGCTTGACCGATATCACCGAGTTTGACCTGCTCGGCCACATCGACCTTGGCCCTGTTGATAGCCTCGGAGGCCGCCTTCTTGCCGATGGACTCGATGTAGTCCGACTCGTCGGTGATGTCGGTGATATTGACGTTGATCAGGTACAGGCCGATCTTGTTGAGTTCGGGCTCGACATTCTTGCGAATGGAATCCAGGAAGCTTTCCCGGTCCTGGTTGATCTGCTCGATGGTCAGGGACGCTACCGTCAGACGCAACTGGCCAAAGATGATTTCCTTGGCCATGTCCTCGATCTCGCGAGGCTGGAGACGCAGCAAACGTTCGGCCGCGTTGTTCATGATCGCCTTGTCCGTGCTGATGCCGACCGTGAACGTGCTCGGAACATTGATGCGGATGTTCTGGAGCGACAGCGCCCCTGGAGCGGAATGTTGATCGTCATGGGGGTCAGGCTGATGTAGGAATAGTCCTGAATCAGCGGCCAGACGAACGTGCCGCCCCCGTGAATGCAATGCGACGACTGATCGCGTCCGACCTTTCCATAGATTACGAGGATGCGGTCCGAGGGGCATCGCTTGTACCGCGAGGCCAGGAACAGGATCGTCGAAACCAGCAGCAGAATGAACGCAATCAAGACGATCAGCCAGAGAGTGTTCCCCAGCACGCCCTGAGCCAGTATTCCCGAAAGCATCATCTCCATTTCTCCACTCCTATCGTTGAGGTTTGACTTGTCCTTTGCATGACGGTTTACTCCACCGGCGGTTCCGGCTGGATCCTCTCCACGACCAGCACATCCTGCGGTGTCACGTCGACGACGCGGACGCGCTGCCCCGTTGATATCTTCTCACTGCCCGTCGAGACGGCATCATAGATCCGCAGTCGCTCCTGGACCGTGACCTTGGCTTTGCCCGTCCCCGAACTGGGAATCGTCAGGTAAACTTCCCCCTGCTGACCGATGGCGTTGCGAACGTTGATATTGCCACTGGCCTGCAAGGAACCGGCCTTGCGGAAGATCAGTCCGATAATCCAGACCGTTCCGAATCCCGCCACTGCCGCGGCGATCACCGCTGCCGTGGGCCCCTGGTCGGTCTCACGTATCATGGCCAGGCCGACCAGGCCGAACATCATGAAGAACGCGGTCAGGCCCTGGAACGACAGGATCTTGAAACTCAGGTACGTGTCGTGTACATCAAAGTCGCCATCTGCACCGAAGTCTCCATGCACGTCGGCCCCGTGAATATCGATGCCGTGGACATCCGCGCCGCCGACATCGACATCGCCAACGTCGGAGATGCCGCCGACATCGTGCCCCCCACTGCCACCCCCGATGAACTGAAGGGCCAAACGCACCACGAACAGGACCCCGCCGATAATGGCGCAGACGAGGAACAGGGTCTCGAGGCCACTGGACTGGACGGACAACACACTCATAAATCGGTCCTTTCAAATCCGCTTCGCGCACCATTATACCGCTCGCCCGGTTAAAGGCCAGCCCGCAGAGGCGGAAATCTCTCGTCTCATCCATAGACGCCCGACAAGCCATTGTCTTGCGCGGCCGACAGAGATTTTTGGCGGTTCCGGCCGATCCTCGTGTCAGTCGATTCGTTTGAAGTGAATCAGTCCAGCCCGGCTGTCGGGGGCGTCGAAGGTGAATTCCCCCGACGCGCCGTCCGCCAGGAGCTTGCGGCTCTTGGCGATAGCGTCGTAACAGGTAACTTGCCATCGCCCGGCCGGCAGTTCGACCCGGACGTTGTCTCGGGGTCGATTTGTTCCGAGAACGTATTCATGACCAGGCCAGGCCAGCACGCGAAAGTCCGGATGCACGTTGTTGAAGATGCCAATCGTTCTGTCACTGGAATCCGGATCGTCGACCGGCGCCATCTGGCAGAAGGTGATGTCTCGGTCGATAACTTGCCTGAGCCAAAGCAGGTTGTCGACGGCCTTGTGCTCGGAAGCTTTGAAGTGGCCAAAGAAATAGTGCCCTTTCTTGTTTGCGGGCTTGTGTCCGGTTGTGCCGTAGCCACCACCAAGGAACGCGCCGAGGTGCGACTCGATCACGTCACCCTCACTCCAGCCATCCCCGGCTCCTTCATAGGCGAGTTCATCGTCGATGACGGGGACATTGCCTCCGATGGCATGATTGCGTGACACCCAATCGGCCGCGACGGGCAGCTTCTTGATCTTCTTCTGGATAATGACGTGGTCGTGCCAGGGTGGATTGGTGTTCAGTTCCGGATACCAGTCTCGCGGAAAAGCATGGACGCTCATGGGCGTCGGATAAGGCAAGAATCGCCGCATGGTCCGGCCGAAATGGTTGATCTCATCACACGTATACTTCGGCACCTTGATATCGAATTCATTGCACAGACAGAACCAGACGTTCGGGTAGCTGCCATACCGGGCGGCTAGATAGCGAAGGACGGGCGTCGCGTCACCCCCGTTCGCACTCGCCTTTAGGATCGCGCGATTCTCCTGGGTGTCCGGACCGGCGATAATGATGTCGGCGATCAAATCGCGTTCGCATGCGATACGCACGGCTAAGTCAACGCGATCGTGAAACCACGCCGGGTTCGGACGCTGTGAGAAATCACCATCGTCGGTCGGTTGGCCCCTGCATCATCGAGAAACGGCTTAGCGGTCGGGTGCGGATAACGCCCTCCCGTGATGGAGAAGCGAATCTTCTTGAAGTATTTCGCGTTGCCCCGCACATCGTCGGCGATGTTACCTCCACTGGGGCCGGTATCGTTGCGTTCGGACAGGAACGTGTACATCGTGTTGCCAAAGATGTACGGATGCGAGCCATCAGAGCGTTTGTACCATCGTCCGCCGGCTTGCTCGTGGTCCACCAGCCAGAAGCCCGGATGATCCGAGGCGATGCAAGTGACGCGGCGTCCTTCGTTCTGTCCATCCAATTCGGGCTTGTTCGAGGAGGTTTCGACAAGCGTCCAGGTGCCCACCGCGTCGGGCAGAATCGCACCTTGAACACGTTGCCAGTCACGCCGCCCTTGCCATCACCATCCCAGAAGCCCTGGATCGTCAGCGTCGTCCCGCTGGATTCATGCCGCCACCGCGTCACTAGCTCCACATCCCGCGCCGGCGCATCCGTTGGGCCACAGGTCGGTCCTGCGAACGAGACCTCGTGGACGCCATAGCGGGGAAGTTCCGTCTCGGCGCCGAAGCTCGCACACGTAGACAGAAACAGAAGCAACAGACCAGCGACCGGGACACGAACCTTCCAGCTTGCCATCATCGTCTCTCCTTGCACGACGGGATCATTTCAGGTTCCCTGCATAGTAGTGCAGAGACGTCCCGCGTGCAAGGAGGACGTAATGACGGCCTATACAGACATTTCAATCAACGGCTTTGGTCTTCGGAGATATCGCTCTCCTGGCCCGGAGCCAGTAATGGCTGATACCATTCCGGGCGGTTGGGGCATTGGGACGAATTGAGCAAGTCGCGCCAGGCCTCGTCGGTGAGCCGATCATCCATGGGGTGTTTGAATTCGTAGTAGCTCAGGACCGGTCCGGCGGCCAAAAAGACCGAGCCGTCGGCCGCCGGGCAGGCCACCACGAGGATGTTCACCTTCCCAACGCCTTCCTCCAGTACCATCCCTTCAAAGCCTTCAGTGTGCACGTCGGCCACCAGGGTCGTCTTGACACCGAGCGCGTCCACACCCGTGACCAGCGACTGCAACCGCAGAGGCAGGCCTTTAATGTACGAGGCATCGTCTTGCGAGAGCGGCTCGTTCAGCAGTTCGCTGGACGCGATCCCGGTCAGACGCCCCAGCAGGTCTTCCAGGCCCGTCAGACGCGTCGTGGCCTGCTCGCTCAGAACCTGCATATCACTGAGCCCGGCCCGTGTCATGCGAGCGAGCGTCAAGAGGCGGCCGTAAAACTCAGGGACCGGCTCGACGTATCCCGGCGGCGGCGTCTTGGACGGCCCGGAACGACCAACGGTATAGCTCTGCTTAGCGTAGAGGATCGTGTCATGCCGCAACTCAGTCCAGGAAGCCAGCGCCGCATTGAGACTGCGACACCGCCAGGCGTCCGTGCGCATGAAACTCGGATAGCCTTCAGGCAGATCATCGATCAAGGCACGGAGGCTGTAGAGCCAGGACCAGTACAGATTGACGTTCCACTCGGCAGCGCCAAGCGCATCGAACTCATCTTTCAGTTCCCCGAAGCGGCGCCAGTAGTTGACGTAGTCGGTATCGCCTTCATCCACCAGCACGTGCAATGCCTGCCGCGAACCCAGCAGGGCCATGATATCGAGTCCGCGCGGATAGCCTCGGACGCCGTCACTGGCCATGGTGAAGGGCCATTCGGCAGGATCGCCCGCGTACTGGGCAACGGACGGGTAAACCAGGTTCTGGAACATGTAGGAATCGGGAATGAATCGCTGGCCCATCAGGCGCATGCCTTTGGTCTTGTCCAACACCTCGTTGAGCGTTTCGTCGGTGACCGGTTCGACTACGATAATGTTGCCCGTGCCACCAAAGATCTGAGGCGAAGGCAGCAACGCCAGTTCCGCCTTCAGCGCCAGGTAAGTCGCTTCGTCGGTCAGGTCGGCCAATCGCTGCATCCAGTCGGTGCCCACCACGGCTTCCAGCGCGCCCATGTAGTCGTACGGGGTCAGGTCGTCGGCCAGTCCAACGTAGAACGCCGTGACGGTGTAGATGCGATCCCACACCGCCAGCGCCGTGCGCTGGTCCACCTCGCTGTACAACGCCCGCACCAGCAGAACCGCTTGAAGCGTCTGGATTCGAGCATCTTCCGGGCTGATCAACGCTTCGCTTCGCGGCCCCCACGGATCCGAACCTTTCAGCAGAAAGCCCATGCGCCCATACCACATCATCGCCTTGAAGTAGCGTTTCAGCGCTTCGCTGCGCGTGTAGTGACCGCGGGGGACATACTGCGAATAATCTTCTTCGTAGATGAAGATATCACTCGGAGCGAAACCCGCGTGCGCCTCGATCCTGGCCAGTTCGCCCTCTACCGCTCCGGCGACCATCTCCGGGACAACGGCATTGGGATCGAGCAGCTTCTGCGCGACCGCCAGAAACGCGATATTTCGCTGGGCCGCCTCTTGGAGATCGCCTCCGAGTTCCTCGTACAGACCTTCCATGGTCGCCAGCATCGCATCGGTCATCGCCTCGATATCCGGGATGAAGTGGCCTTCTTCAACGTCCTTCAGCGTCTCGTCGAACTGGATATGGTATAAGTGCAGGACGGTATCCGTCGTGACGAAGAAGGGGACGTTGATCGAGTCGATATGCCGGTATGCGTCGACCATGTCATCGTACGATTCGCTCCACCAGGTCGTCACTTCGGGCAGCGCAACGGCAAAGCCATTGAGCCTGATCAGATTCGACATCGGCCCCATGTCAGTGAGTCGATCCAGATCCTCGAGGTTGACGATCCGCTCGACGTCCAGGGGCAGCGTATACCCCGGCGCGTTCGGCTCGACGTCGACCGTGTAGGGCTCATAATACTGCCCGAAATCCAGTTCGCTTCCCCCCGCCCACGTGCCCAGCACGCATACCAGCCACGCGAGACAGATCATCCGCATGGTGCTTCTTGTTGATGCCATTACCACCGTTCATTGTTTCTCCTTTCTTTTCCTTTGATACACCTACTATCGACCGGTATTGACTCACTCTTCACATACAATCTCCTCCCATTGTAGCCGTGGATAATCGATTCCTTCGCATATCGCCCAGACCGTCTGGAAATCCCAGTCCGCGAAGCTCGCCTGCTGCCGCATCTGGCCGGCAAGGAGGGGAAGCCCATAGCCATTGTCCGGCCCACCCCCATCGCTCGCGTCAAGGAAGTAGCAGCCCTCCTGCACCGAGGCATCGCCCCACTCGCCCACGCAACCACCAACCAGTCCTTCTCCCGTCACCGAACACATGCTGTAGCAATTCGAAAGAACCGCCGTCAAATGCCTGTCAGCCAGAAAGGTCGTGCTTCGTCGAAAGCGACGCGCCCGAATGGGTTCCGACCAGACCGCCCACGGACTCAACACCTTGCACGCCCCCTCGCGCGTAAGAGTTCTCAATCCACGCCTCAGTCCCAAAGTTGACACCAACGAGGCCCCCTATGGAACGGTCGCCGGCGAGAGAGGCTTGCAGGACGCAGCAGCGTGCGATGAACTGATAATTCGTCCCAACCAGACCTCCGACGTTGGAACCCCAGGTTTCCAATCGGCTCAGAGTGAGAACACGGGAATCAACGATCTGCCCCGAGTTGCTTCCAACCAGCCCGCCAATGTATATCTCTCCGCCCAGAATCTGACCGCTGACAGTGCAACGCGATATCTGCCCTTCGTTCCGACCAACCAGACCGCCGATGTACATCTCTCCGCCCCAAATCTGACCACTGACGGTGCAACGTGATATCTGCCCTTCGTTGCGACCGACCAGACCGCCGATGTAGGAATCCCCGGCAAACACCCGGCCACTGGCGCTGCAATCCGCGATCGAGCCTCTGTTCTGGCCCGCCAGCATGCCGATGTGACTGGAGTCTGGTCTGGCGATGATGGAAACCTGTTCCAGAGTCAGATTCCGCACCACACCCCCAGGTTCAATCGTCCTAAAGAGACCGTTCCCACCAGCATATCGAAAGGTATGACCGTTGCCATCGAAGGTCCCTGCGAAACTCCCAAACAGCGCGTCGGGGTATGTTCGATAGGTGAGGTCAATGTCCGCCATCAGGATGAAATGCTGAGTTCGGACTCCCGTCTGATTCGACAGCGTGTCGAGTTGTCCAGGTGTCTCGATCTGATAGGGATTGGTTTCAGTCCCATCCCCTGCATTCTCGGCAAAATCATATGGTCCGAGACTGACCACGATGTCCACGGGATCGCCCGGCGAGGCATGATGACTTGGGCAAGCGTAGAGTGTCTCGCCTTCCGTACTGACCTCCTGCCAACCCCCGTAACCGTAGACTTCTCGGGTATGAGCATAGTCGTGGCGAACCATTCTCGGCGTAAATCCCGTCCTGAGCAACAGGTCTTGAGCCCGCTCAAGAGTGAGACCTGAAACGTCGGGGATGCAGGCAACGCCCGGGAGGTCCGCCTGCCACGTCAGGATCGGATAGCCATCCTCGGGCATAAACCAGTGATCCGCGATGCCATCGTTCGGATCTCCATAGAAATCCAGCCCCGGAAGACTTGCTCGCTGCTTCATCTCCTCTGCGAACCGCGCCCCATCCGTTCGGGGGCTGCCCACATCCACCGGCTCTTTCGTCACCAGGTAGTAGCATTGTCGCATGTCGCCTCCGAAAGGTGAGGTCCCACCCAGAGGCAGGGGCTGCGGATCGGCGCCGGGGACGTCGAGGACTGTGGTACAGTAGCTCGACACGATGGTTCCTTCGTTGGACCCGACGAGTCCACCTGCAGTCCCGAAGAGAATGACTCCCTTTGCATAGCAGTTCAGCACCATTCCGGAGTTGGCTCCGATCAGACCCGCCCACGATGCGATCGTGGCCGCGTAGCTTTCTCGCACGGTTCCGCGGTTGTTGTAGACCAGACCGCCGGCACGGGAGCCAAAGGCGGTGCCCTCCGCGAAGGAGTATTGGATCGTGCCTTCGTTCGTGCAGGCAAGTCCTCCTGCATTCCGGTCGCCCAAGACCATCCCATTCGACGAGCTAAACACGATCCGTCCAGCCTCTCGGTTAATGCCCACCAAGCCACCGACCTGTGTGCCAAAGACCTCGCACCGAGCGTGACAATCGACAACGGTTCCGGCGTTGTTTCCGATCAGACCTCCTCCCATCGACTCCTCCGAATGGGTCAGAATCGTCCCCGCGACCGAGCAACGGGCCACGAACCCGGAGTTCCCGCCGACCAAAGCCCCGCAATACACACCGGAATCGCTTCCGTCCGCGATCAGAACGTTCTCGAGATGCAGATCGTGGATTCTTGCCGATGTGCCAATCGTACCGAAGAGTCCCGCATAAGATGATGTGCTCTTGTTATAGATCTGGCAGTTGCGAATCGTGTGTCCGTTGCCATCGAAATCGCCACTAAACGGACCGCCGCTCCCCCCTCCACCACGGGACCTGATACCGGTCCAAGGCACAACGGACCCCAGGAAGATCCGTCGGCCAGGCAAGTTCGGATCCAGGTCGATGTCCGCCGTGAGAACGAAGTCCTTGTCGTATAGGTTCGGGTCGTCGGCCATGCCGATCAACTGCTCGGCCGTGGCGATCTGGTACGGATCGTTCGGCTCGCCCGTTCCGCCGGCGAAGTCGACGGCTCGGGCACCGCTGCACGAGATCAGCAGCAAGACAAGAGTCACTGCCCCAACACAGCCTTGATACTTCCTCCGAGACTCCATGTCGCTTCCCTCCAATGATCGCGCTATGCTATGATGACGAGCCTTAAACCAGCCGCGAGCCCGTGTGTTTGCGCATTGCCAACCCGAACCTCGCACCTGATGCGCTATTGGCACAAGTGGACGGTCCCGTGCGCAACGGGTGCGGCGGGTCGAACAATCAGGATGATGTCAGTGCTGGCGGTCTCCTCAGACTCGAACCATGTTCGCGTTCGAAGGTCGGGCCGCTATGAAATGAAAGACGAAAAATATGATGGCAGTCGGATTATGAATAAGTTCCCTGGTCCGCCCTTCTTATCTACCTGTCATTATAGCCGCCGTAGCACCGATGGCAATACATTTCCCGCAAAAACAGCGGGAATTGTGACGCTCTCCGCTCCCAGGGTTCAGTCTCCCGAGACGGGCCAGAAGACCTGATCGCCTCCGTCTTCGCCCTGCCCCCACCGGCTGGCGGTGCCACCATCGTCGTCGAAATCGGCGCCGAGACTGTAGAGAATGAAACTGTCCGGCGTGCGCCGATAGACCAGAGGCCGGTCGGTGTACGGGTCCATCGGCAGACCGTTGAGGTAGCCTGCCGAGACAAGGTCCGACAGGCTGACCGGGAATTGCCCCCTATCGTCTTCGTACCGCAATGATGCCAGCGTCGTCACCAGGGCATCGCGGGTGACCTGGCAGCGGAAAGAGACCGTCGCTCCCAGGTCCACGGCCGGAACCAGAACCTCAAGCAGCAGGTTGCCTCCGGTCCATTCGCTGGCCTCCAGATCGAAGTCGATGCTCTGACGCTTCCACTGAAGCGGTGTCTTGCGAATAATCTCGCCGTAACGCGCGTATCCTTTTATGGCAAGGTCCTTCAATGCACCCGGATAATGCGTAAAGAGCCCCTTATAGAGCTCCTCAGCGGACATCTCAACGTCAAATGCGGCGGAGACAAGGGCTGCGGCGAGGTCCGACTTGTCAGTCCGAGTGAACGGCGTTACCTCCTTGAGTCCGCCGAAAACGTGCTGAATCGTATCCAGGGCCGTCAGTTCCTCGGCTCGCAGATCGACCCGGTCATCATAGCGTTTTGAAATCCGTGTGATCCCCTCTTGCAGCGATTCCAGCAGGGCCGCATCAATGTCGGTTCTTTCGAGGATCTGAAACGTCGCCTCCAGGGGAAGACTGAGAAAGGCAATTCGCAGCCATCTGCTCGTGAAAGAACAGCCTCTGTCTCATATCAGCGGCAAAGCGGTAACTCGTCAGTATATCGTCCACAGCGTCGGCTAGGTCCCCGTCGGTCGCTCTTGATTTAGCTCGGAAGATCAGGGCCCAGAACAATTCGCGCGTCTCAGCAGGATGGTCGTCCTCTCCAGTATTCCAGAATGCCATGTCCCCCTGATACTGGAACCAATAGCCCGGTCTCCGGGTGCCTTGCTTCAATCGATCCAGTGCGGTGGTATTCGATCGGACCCAGTCGGCCAGGGCCCTGCGCTTCTCAGCCGGTAACTCGGTCGGCCAGCGACGAATGTCCTTTCCATCGACCGCAATCGAACATTCGACGTAGGACTCGAACGCCTGCTCATACAGGGGTGCGGCGTTGAGATTCTCATCGGTCCCTTTGGTCACAAGGCCATTGAGCTTCGCCATATAGTCGACCTTGGACTCGGTCGCCCATGCGCCAACACCACCGCTCCAAACCAGCATCAAAACAAGTATACGTCGCATGAAATCTCCCCTCTGCCGCCCGTTTGAGCTACCCTCAAAGACCCGCACATCGGTCCGTGCATTCGATTGTACGAAATCAGGCCGGCCATTGGAAGCGATCGTGGCAGCTATCTCCGCACGTCGCTATTTCCTGGCTACTGTTCACTCGCCCACCAAACGGCTTGCCCGCACAGTCACAAGCTTCCTATCACTTTCACGGACGTCCGAGCCCGTCGAATCTTGCGCGAGTCCGATGATTCTTCCCCTTCGCGATTGTCCAGTGAAACGGTAGCATTTCCGCGAACTGGCGGGACGCCGAAGGCGTATCAAATCACGTGAACATAAACGCATTCGACTACGGTGTTTCGGAGAGAAACGCCGCGGATAAGACACCGATCCCGGCCGGTCGCTGGTTGGGACAACGGGTGTGAAAGGAGTTCGAATATGGAGACAACAGACCTGACCGAACAAGAGACCACGGTCCTTTGCGACGTCTTGGAAACCTATCTGTCGGAACTACACACGGAGATATCACACACGTATCACCGAGACTTCAAGGAGACACTGAAAGACAGACAAGAGCTTATCCGAGGCATTCTTCAGAAGCTCGCCTCGGGCGTCGAACAGCCGGTGTGAGGCGGGAGATCCAATACGGAAAGGGCTTTTTTCGGTCTGAGATGAAACGTCGGCCTTGCGGCTGCGACTTATAGTTGGTACCAGTAAGCTAGTCGCTTCGCAAAGGCCGACGATGTATTTCATGGGGGAAAAGACCGGCATGAGCAGGGCAAATCCCACAGGACCACGGGGAACCGTGAGGTGGGAAGGGATCGTTCTCATCGTGGTAGCTGTGCTCTATAGGGGTGCTGGTGCCGGGCAGACCCCGTCGCCTGCGAAAGCCACTCCCATCAAGGCCGTCACTTCGCAGCCAAAGGTTGCCCCCAAACCGATCAGCAACATGCCGGCACCGAAGCCAAAGATCAGTCCTGCGACGTGGACGCGAGAGACGCCGTTCGGGGACGCCATCGATGCCCTGCGGAATGCAACGGAGCCACCGCTGAACATCATCGTGCTCTGGCGGCAGATCGGCGACAACGCGGATATCTTCCGTGAGACGCCCATCGGTTTCGACAGCATCCCGGGCCTGCGTCTGGGCCAATACCTTGACACATTGCTGCTGTCCGTCTCGGCCGGCGGCATTGCGAAGCTTGGCTACGTCGTCGACGGCGGCGCCATCATCATCACGACGACGGACGCGCTGCCCGTTCCCAAGCGCGTGCCTCGCGTGTACGACGTCACCGATCTGGTAGGCGCCCTTCGTATGCGCCCAGCCCCGGTATGATGCGGATGATGTATGGGGGAGGCATGATGGGTGGCGGGCTCATGGCCGGCTACGGACAAGGCCTCGGTCAGGGCCTCGGCGGTTTCGATCAAGGCTTCGGAAATGGCTTCGGTGGCTTTGGAGGCTACACTACCGGCACGGGACTCCAAGGTCTCGTCGGTTCCGTCACAGGCGGCGGCAGGTAAACCCGAAGCGCGAATATCGAAATCCGAAACAAATCCCAAACGAACGAAACTCGAATTGTCGAAACGCTGGTGCAGCACCCCAGCCATTTTTGGATTTCGTGCTTCGAATTTCGGATTTGGAGATCAGCCTTCTTTTCGAGCCGCCCGACGTCGGTCGCCTTCTTTGAGCAGGCGTTTGCGAATACGGATCGATTTTGGACAGACTTCCACCAACTCATCCTGCTGGATGTACTCGAGGCAGACCTCCAGACTCATGATGCGAGGCGGACGGACGCGAGCTGCATCGTCCTTGGATGAGGAGCGGATATTCGTGAGCTGCTTGGCCTTGGCCGCGTTGACGGGGATGTCGTTGTCCTTGCAGTGTTCGCCCACGATCTGGCCCTCGTAGACCTCGTCGCCCGGCTTGACGAAGAACGCGCCGCGATCGTACAGGGCGTCGAGGGCGTAGGCAGTGACAGTGCCGGTCTCGGTGGCGACCATCACACCCGCCTGCCGTTGGGGGATCGAGCCACGCATCGGCTCGTATCGCTCAAAGGTATGGTGCATCACCGCGCGGCCCTGGGTGGCCGTGAGAATGCGTGCATTGAGGCCAAACAGTCCGCGTGACGGAATCATGAACTCCATGTGCACATAGTCGCTGACACCGCTCTTGGAGTCCATCTTCATCATCTCGCTGCGCCGGTTTCCGATCAGGCTCATCACGGCGTTCTGGCACTCGGCCGGGCACTCGATCACGAGCCGTTCGATCGGCTCGTGCCGGTAGCCGTCGACCATCTTGATGATCACCTCGGGCTTGCCCACGCAGACCTCATAGCCCTTCCCGCCGCATGTTCTCCAGCAGAATCCCAAGGTGCATCAGGCCGCGACCGGAGACCACGTACGCATCGGCGTTCTCCCCGGGCTCGACCCGCAGCGCCACGTTCGTTTGAAGCTCTTTGGCCAGACGGTCCCGCAGGTTCAGCGACGTGACGTACTTGCCCTCCTTACCCGCGAACGGCCCGTTGTTGACGTGGAAGGTCATACTCATCGTCGGCTCGTCGATCGCCACGACCGGCAGCGCGCTCGGCTCATCCGAGCACGCAATCGTGTCGCCAATATCCACCGGGTCCAGACCCGCCACCGCACAGATATCGCCCGCCTGGGCGTCCAACGCCCGCTTCTTGCCCAACCCTTCGAACTCGTACAACTGCACGACCTTCTGCTGCGTGTGGCGCCCGTCCTTGTCGATCACCGTTACTGGCTGGGCCTGCGCCAGCCGCCCGGCGAACACCTTGCCGATCGCCACTCGCCCAACGTAGTCGGAATACTCCAGTGTAGTCACCAGCATTTGCAGGGGCCGGTCGGGATCGACCTTCGGGGCCGGAACGGATCGGATGATGGCATCGTAAACCGGCTTCAGATTGTCGTTGGGTTGGGCCATATCCTTGGTGGCCCAGCCTTCCTTGGCCGAGGCGAACAGCACGGGAAAATCCAACGCGTCGTCGTTGGCATCCAAGTCGACGAACAGATCGAAGACCTCGTTGACCACGTCGTCGGGCCGCGAGTCGGGCCGGTCGGCTTTGTTGACCACCAGGATGGGTTTGAGGCCATGCTGGAGCGCCTTGCCCAGCACGAACCGCGTCTGGGGCATCGGACCTTCGAACGCGTCGACGATCAGCAACACCCCATCGGTCATTTTGAGGACTGCGCTCGACCTCGCCTCCGAAGTCGGCGTGGCCCGGCGTATCCACGATATTGATCTTGTACTCGAGGCCGTCGGCGTCGATATACTGGATCGAGCAGTTCTTGCTCAAAATCGTGATCCCGCGCTCGCGTTCGAGCGGGTTGGAGTCCATAATCAGGCCGTGCTGCCCACCGGCCAGCTTATCGAGATCCTCGTTGCGAAACATCCCCGACTGATAGAGAAGCTGGTCCACCAGCGTCGTTTTTCCATGGTCTACGTGGGCGATAATTGCCACGTTGCGTACCATCTGAGCGTACATACGCCGTCATCCTTAGATTCACTGTCGAACTCGAATTCCGTCATTCGCCCCCGACTCACGAGCGAGCCGGAGCCACCCCCACGAGGTGAATCCTATAGTGTACTCAGATTGGAGCTCGCAAGCAATATTATCTGCAAAGATTTGCCCAGATAAGGCGCCCGGTTGGCTTTCGGGCGACCCTCCCTTGAAATGGCGAGGGCGACCCTCAGGGGTCGCCCGGACTCCGATCCCGCGTCGGAGACCCTCTCACCGCACCGGTGGACACACTGGCGCGCTCCTGCGACCGGAGCGGTCAGTTGATCACGACGCATCCCTGCGCCAGGATGGTCAAAGCGATGAATCCGAGAATCCACAGTAGCCTGCCCATGCTCTTCCCTTCCAATAAAACAACGTTGATCTTCCATCGAGTCGAATACCGTAACGGGCCCTCTGAGACCCGTCAATACCTGTCGTTCAGGGCGATTGGCTCTTGCGATCCGATAGATTCTATGTCACCCTATTAAGGCTGGGTGTAATGGCACGGTAACGAAGGCGGCCAAAGCAGACGTTAGATTTGCATTAAGAACAGAGGCGACGAGGATGGAACCGAACTGGCTCAGATGGGCAAAACAGTGTGCGGCGCTGGCACAGAACGGATTGACCTTCTCCGAGAACCCGTATGATATCGAACGGTACGAGCACCTTCGTGATATCGCCGCCGAGATGATGGCCGAAGGGTTCGAACTGGACAAGAAGAGCGTGCTCAACCTCTTCTCGCAGGAGGAAGGCTACACGACACCCAAGGTGGACGTGCGCGGAGCGGCGTTTCGCGACGGCAAGATCCTGCTCGTCCGCGAAGCCCTCGACGGGGGCTGGACGCTGCCGGGTGGATGGGCTGACCCCTGCCAGACGCCATCGGAGGCGGTCGTCCGCGAAATCTTCGAGGAGTCGGGTTTCGAAGCTCGCGTAACGAAACTGGCGGCCGTCTACGACCGCAGCAAGCACCCCCACCTGCCCCACATCCCGTTCCACATCTACAAGTTGTTCTTCCTGTGCGAGATCACGGGAGGCCAAGCCACCGAGAGCCACGAAACCACGGGCGTGGACTTCTTCGCCGAGGACAACATCCCCGACCTGTCGATCAGCCGGACGTTACCGTTCCAGATCGCCCGCATGTTCGACCACCTCCGCGATCCGTCCTTACCGACCGACTTCGACTGATGATCCTGGATTGCGGATCCACCACCAGAGTAGAGGATCGCCAGGTTTCCTGCCCACGCGATGAGATCATGGTTCCATGGCCAGTATCGTGTTGGGAGCCAGGAAGAACGGGGGTACGATAGCCGGGACGTTGGACAACGGCAAAATCTCCTCGGGCAAGGGGATGCCCAGAACGTTCGCCATGAAGTCACGACGTTTCTGACAGCGGGCGAAACAGTCGGGGAACTGCTCCTGAATCTGGCGGCGCAGCGCCTCGTCTGCGATGGCCACACCGTCTTCCATTCGGGTGGACGCGTAAACGGGCGAGGAGGGAATGACATCGACCTGCATGACCATGCCGGAGTGAATTGGCACGTTCGACCCCCGATAGATCGGCGAGCTGAGCCACTCGTCGAAGTGGATCAAATGTCCGGCGTTGAGAAAAATGCCAAACCGCTCGAACGGCAGTCGCTCGGCGACCAAGCGAGCCATCGCCCCGCCAGGCGTCCCGATCCGCAGAAGGTCGAACCATTCGGTCATCACCTCGAAATACGGGCCGGCGAATTGAGATAGGTAATCCTGGGCATCAGAGGGCAGGTCTGCGCCGACGAGGCAATCCAGCCGGCACGGCAGATGTTGCTGCCCCAGTAGCAGATGTTCGTCGAGAGGGGCGTCCCCCGTCTGAGGATCGCGCCACGGGACTCGATAGGCCTGGCAAATCAGCGCTGGCGAGGGTCATGTGACAGCCCAGCGGCAGACCGCTGTAGCCCGCCAGTTGCGCCAATTCGTGGTCGGTCATCCCTTCGCGCATGCCGAACAGCATGCGCTTGAGGCCCTCGGACGCCACGACGTTGGTGTATTCGAAATAGGCAATCTCGGCCGGCGAGCAGAAGGTCCGCAGGCCCGTGTCGGGATGCATCAGAACCGCCGTGGCGTTTGTCACATGTTCGGCGCCCGCCAATTCGCGCAACGTATCGACAAGGATAGGCCGGCAATTCGATGGCATGGGCAGCGTCGGGGTGCTCGGATTCAGCGAAGTACTTCCACCCCACGCATCCCACCATCGATCCGCGCTCGATGCCCTCGTCCGCAAAGATTTCCCCGATAAGCCGGCTGTCATCGCGAGGCTGGTCCAGTAGCGAAAAGGGTTGAAACCGTTCGCTGCGCAGCTTCCCTGCCTCGTAGAGCGGGCTGACCGACAGGTATCCTTCACATTCGTTGCCCACGACGAGCAATGGAGCGTCCTGAAGGCCGACAATCAATATGGCCTCTTCGAATCGAGGGTCGAAACCGGTGAGCCAAGTGAGATTGGCGAAATGCTCGCGGTCGCCATAGACGACCAGGTGCGTCAGCCCGAGTTTGTCCATCGCCGCCCGAACGGCGTCGAGTCTGCCCTCGAATTCGGCGACACTCGCTTGTGGCGGCGGCGTGCCCTCGCCAAACGTCGGCCACTCGATCTCAATCAGTCGATATCTTCTAGAAGTCGTCATCCGTCGCCATCGCTCCGCATCATACCTATTCTCTTCCAAGTCATGCGGGCACCCCCGCTCCCGCGCTCGAGAGACAAAGATAGCATGTCCCGAACAACCAGACAATCGAAACGCCGAAAGACCACCCTAAAGAGATGACCTGCGAGGCGGCGTCTCGTCCCCTACTCTTGCGGCCTACGGATCGGGGTCGGAGTCCGGGCCGGGGACGAATTCCATCAGCCCACCCGGATGCATTGGAGCTCCCGGCGGAGCGATTCGAGCGTGGAGAAACGGTTCGAGAGTCAGGCAAAGGGTGGATGGCACCGTCCCGGGCGGTTGCTACCATCGCAAAATGTGGTATCCTCTGGCATCGGACAAACAGCGGGCTGAGACCGCCCTATGAAGTATTGGCACAGGAGACAGCAATGAACGAATCGCGAATCGTTTCCTTGGGAATCCTCACATTGGCTTTCGTTTCCGCCCTACACGCGGCGACGACGGTGCAGGTCGTGTCGACACCACCGACGGTGCAAACCAACGACTTCTACGTCAGCAACCGGGCGCCCTTGACGCCGGAACCGCTGATCAAGCTGCCAATCGGAGCAATCAAACCCGAAGGCTGGGTTCGTCGACAGCTCGAGCTCGAGGCCGATGGCTTCTCCGGGCATCTTGGCGAAATCAGCCAGTTTCTCAAAAAAGAAGACAATGCCTGGCTCTCGCCTGAGGGCAAGGGCCAGAGCCCTTGGGAGGAACTGCCTTACTGGCTCAAGGGCTTTGGCGATTTGGGCTACGTCTTGAACAACCAGCGAATCATCGACGAGGCCAAGGTCTGGATCGAAGCGACCTGGCCAGCCAACAGCCCGACGGCTGGTTCGGCCCATCGCCAACAAGGCCAGCGCGCCGCCACGAAGACAGGACGCCCGGATCTCTGGCCCAACATGGTCATGCTCAACGCCCTCCAGACCTACTATGAGTACACGCAGGACAGCCGCGTCATCGACCTGATGCGGAACTACTTCAAGTGGGAGATGACCGTTCCCGAAGAGAAGTTTCTGCCACCGTTCTGGCAACAGCAGCGTGCCGGCGACAACCTCGCCAGCGTCTATTGGCTCTACAACCGAACGGGCGACAAGTTCCTGCTGGAACTGGCCGAGAAGATCCATCGCCACACCGCCGACTGGACGACCAGCGTGCCCAATTGGCACAACGTCAATATCGCCGAGTGCTTTCGCGGGCCGGCCACCTTCTACCAGCAATCCCATGACCGCCACCACCTGGTCGCGACCGAGCGGAACTACGACATGATCTGGGGCATCTACGGCGAGGTCCCGGGCGGGATGTTTGGAGGCGACGAAAACTGCCGCAAAGGTTACTACGGACCGCGCCAGGCGATTGAGACCTGCGCTTCGGTCGAGTTCATGCTCTCGTGCGAGATGCTGCTGAAGATCACGGGCGACTTGAAGTGGGCCGACCGCTGCGAAGACGTCGCGTTCAACACGTTCCCGCCTTCGATGACCGCCGACCTGAAGGGCCTGCACTACCTGACCAGTCCGAACGTCTGCCAGCTCGACCACGAGAACAAGTCGCCGGGCGTCCAAAATGGCGGCGAGATGCTCTCGTACAATCCCCACAGCTACCGCTGCTGCCAGCACAACGTCGCGCACGGATGGCCCTATTTCGCGGAACACCTGTGGATGGCGACGCCCGACAATGGTCTGGCTGCTGTATTCTACGCCGCCTCTGAAGTCACCGCAAAGGTTGGTGAGGGCGACGAGGTCACGATCCGTGCACAAACCCGTTATCCCTTCGACGATACCATTCGCTTCACCATCGACACGGAGAAGCCCGTCCAGTTCCCGCTGTATCTTCGCGTGCCCAAATGGTGTGAGGAGCCCGACGTCAGGATCAACGGCAAGCGGTATAAGGTCCACGCCAGGCCTCAATCGTTCATCGTGATCGATCGGAAGTGGAGCCAGAGCGAGAAGCTCGACCTGACGCTGCCGATGACGATTGGCTTGCGATACTGGCCGAGGAACGGAGACTGCGTCTCGGTCGATCGCGGCCCGTTGACCTACTCACTCAAGATTGGCGAGAAGTACACCCGCTACGGCGGCACGGACAAGTGGCCTGCCTATGACGTCTTCCCGACCAGCGACTGGAACTACGGTCTCGTCATCGACCCGTCAAGATCGCTCACATCCCAGTTCAGAGTCACGACAAGAAGCTGGCCCGGTGACGATCAGCCATTCGAAACCGACGCGGCTCCAATCGAGATTCGAGCCAAGGCCAAGAAGATCCCCAACTGGCAGGCGGATCATCGTGGTTTGATCGACGAGGTCCAGCAGAGCCCCGTCAAATCGGAAGAAAGGACCGAGACAGTGACATTGATCCCGATGGGTTGTGCCCGTCTGCGTATCAGCGCGTTTCCATGGATTGGAGAAGGGCCGGATGCGACCGAGTGGAAACTGCCACCCGCGCCGCCGACCCCAAAGATCCCATCGAAGGCCTCGCACTGCTATGGAGGCGATACCGTCGGGGCGCTGAGCGATGGCGCCCTGCCCGCCAATTCCAACGACCACGACATCCCTCGCATGACATGGTGGCCGCATCAGGGGACCACTGAATGGGTACAGTATGACTTCAAACAACCCCGTCCCGTCAGCGAGGTGGACGTCTACTGGTTCGACGACACCCCCACCGGGGGCGGCTGTCGCATCCCGGCCTCATGGAAGCTGCTTTACAGGGACGGGAACGACTGGAAAGAGGTCACAAACGCCTCCGCCTACAGCGTGCAGAAGGACCAGTTCAATACCGTGACATTTGGCGAAGTAACTACGTCGGCCCTGCGCGTCGAGGTCAAACTCCAGAACGGGTATTCCAGCGGCATCCTCGAATGGCGCGTCCGATAAAGGCGGCGGGCCTGCAACGACCCGCCAGCCGAAAAGACCTGTGGTGATAGACGCTATTGCGAGTGACTGGGTGGCGCGAGCCTTCGCACTTCTTCACGGACCGCGTTGAGACTGAGCCCCAGGTTGGTCAGGACCTTGGCGGAGATGGTTTTGCCGTCGTGCATCAGCGCCAGCAGGAGGTGCTCGGTGCCGACGTAGTTGTGATGCAGCGTCCGGGCCTCTTCGACGGCGTTGTGAATGACGTCCTTGGTCTGCTCGGTCTGAGCGAGCTTCTCGATCACCTCGACATGTGGGCGACCTTCGAGCAGCGATTCGACCTCTTTGCGAAGGGGCTTGAGATCAACGTTGAAATGTTCGAGCACAGCCGCGGCCACACCATTGACCTCTTTGGCGAGACCCCAGAGAAGATGTTCGGTGCCGACGTACTCGTGTCCGAACTGCTGGGCCTCCCGATTGGCCAGTGAGATGACCTCCCTCGCGTGCTCCGTGAAACGCTCAAACATGTGAATCCTTTCCAAGTGCCCTGATGCTCCGTCGCGCCGGCCCACGCCGCGCCTGGGCGGATTTTACCGCGTTCAGCGATTCACCGCTCGCAGATTCTTGCCTGGCGATACAAAAACCGCATCAGCGCCGACATCGGCATCATCGAAACCGGGGGAGCCTCCGGCCTCGGCACTCGGACGCCAAACCATCTCCTCGCCCCAGGCTTGGGGATCGGCGGAGGCCGGGTCGACAGCGGTCAGGGAAAAGCCTTCGCCATCGGTCTCGCCGTACCAGTCGTCTTCAAAGGCAAAGCTGAGAATGACCTGCCCGGCTGCGTCCACCAATTCGAGGGTCTCGCCTCCGTTGTTGAGGCTGCCGGCGAACTGCCCGGCGATGGGCAGGTCCGGACCGTAGTTCGTCTCGAAAGCATCGACGTCTTTGACCACGAGCGTGAACTCTCCAGGGGCCAGCTCGAAGGGGCCAAAGGTGAAATCCACTCCACTGGTGAACCTGACGAGATTCAGGTCGATCGGCTCGGGCCCAATGTTGGTCAACTCGATGTACTCGAGGTTGGGGTCGTCAGGGCTACCCGTCTCGGCCGGGTGGTACATAATTTCACTGATCCGCAGGCTCTCGGCCACCGGGCCCACTGCAAACGTCGCCTCGTTCAATGCGCTCCAATCGCTGCCGATCAGGGCCCGCGCCTTGACCTGAACGCTGCCGGCCAGCGGTAGCGGCCCGGTGTATCTCTCGATCTGGGGGACGTCATCCTGTGACTCGACCGTCGTCGCAACCAATTCAGCCGAGATGAGAAAGTCCGAACTCGTCGACGAAACGTTCAATCCGTGGATGGCGAGTACATTGCCGACCCGCGTCAACGCCGGGTCAAAATCAGTGATCTCGATCTCCTCAAGATCCATGGCGGAAAAGTCCGAATTCTGATCATCGGCGCCGGAGTTCCATGCCGGGGCGCCTGCGATATTGCGTCGGGCGATCTCCGTCCCATTGAGATAGGCGACGAAGCCATCGTCGTAACGAATCCGCAGCGTCATGCTGTCAAACTGGCTGGGTTTCTCGGTGATACTGAACGGAATGCGGATGAGGCAACTGCTCTGTTGCCCATACATCAACGCGCCGACATCGAACCCGATCAGGTTCTCGTAGCCAACGCTGGTTTCGTAACCGATGCCACCGGTCGCTTGGGACCATGCGGAATCGTCAAACGCGGCACCGCCTCGCCAGGCGTCGTCAACGGGACCACTCGGCACGAGCACGCGCTTGGGTGCATTCTCCGGAACGAGCACAGTTCGCTGCACGTTGTCCGAGGCATTGAGCAAACGCGGGTCGGTTCCATCCAGCGTGTAGTAGATAGCCCCCGACGGCGCCGTCATCTCCAAAGGAAATCCAGCGTCGACGTGACCGCCCTGACGATTGAACGCAGGCGGCGCGGCGGCGAACTCCGTGGCAATCTGCCCGTCCATCCAGGCAAGCCTGGCCTCGAGCCAGCCCTTCATCCATTCGATCTCCTGGTGGTAGGTGTTGCCCACGAACCCGTTCGGCCAGAGATACTGCCCCAGGATTCGCCAGCGGTCGAAATTGCGTTCCTGAGGTTCTTCGAGCAACGCGGCGTAATCATCGATCATCCCGAGCAACCGCGCCGTGGTGAACAAACCCCGGCGCAATTCGAACCAGCGGTCGGCGTACTGGAGCCTGAACGCGGGATCCTCGAACAGACGCCGCCACCAGGGATACTCTCCGTCGCCAAGCTGGCGGTTGTACCAGCCGGTCGGAATCCACCCTTGCAGGTAATCGGCGTTGCCCAGCGAGAGGTTATAGTCCCAGACCGGGCCCATGTTGAGCTTGCCGTTGCGGTCCTTGAACATATACGTGCTCAGGCGGAACCCGTCGATATTCTTGGCCGTCTCAACCAGGATGTGGTTGTCGATGAACGAGCCGACGTCGATAAACGCGGCGTAGCCCTCGATCGGATCGCGGTAGTTCGAGCCGTATAGCGTCATCTCGAACGCATTGAAGAAGTCCCTGATCCAATTCCGCTGAGCTTGCGTCATGTCGGTCCCGATCGGGTCGTCGTAGATCAGGTTCTGGCCTCGGCTGGTGTTGAACGTGACGTCCCCACCGTCGAACTTGTCTTTCTTGACGATGTACCCGCCCGTGATCTCGGGCTCCGTATTGTCGTCCGAGTCGAGTTCCGCGATGTCCACACGCCCGGGAGCGATCTTGATCTTCTCCATCAAGACGTACACGCCAACATAGTCGTCCATGGAGACGTCACCGTTGCCCGTCTTGAGGAACAGCTCGATGAATCGCGTGCGCGGCGCATAGCGTCCCATCTCGTTGCTCCACCGATAGACGAGAACGTTGCGCATCAGCGTCTTGTCCGAGTACGGCCCCTGGAGCACCCAGTCCGCATCGGCGGGAAAACCCAGGATCGAGGCAGCCCGGTCGCGGTCGTCGTCGTCCCAAACCTCAAAATGGTATTGCCGCTTGGGAAAGCCTTCCGAGCTTTTGCCTCGCACGTTCAGCCCGGCCCGGCCGGCGAAATCCGTCTCGCCCGTCACACTCGCGACGCCCTGCTCGTCCGTATCGATCACATAGCCATAGCTGGGCACCTGCGAGCTGCCGACCGTCTGGCCCATCGTATCGACAATCATCAGAGGCAATGGCGAACGGAAGTTCCGAAGGGTCGAGCCGACAAACGAATAGCGTTCGGTCCGAATGTCACTCTGTCGCCATCCGGGCATCCAGGCGACAGCCCGAATCGTCATGGTGCCCGCGACCTGAATCGGTCCGGTATAGGTGGCCCCGGCGGGCATCTCCCGGGCCACGCTGTAGGGAGCGTCTCCGTCGGTCGTATAATAGATCGTCGCGCCGGGCGTTTCCGTCGTCAGAGTGATCGTGATGGGCCCGTTGCACAAACACCCCTGCCGGCTGAACTGCGGCGCTTCGGCGATTCCTTCGTAGACGCTGACGTTGGCGGCGCCAGGCGTCGGGACTGCCATATACCGCAGATCGTCATTGCCGTCGGGATAGCGGCCGTAGGAAACGTCGGTACGCTGTTCGCCAAACGTGAAGCTGTCGACTACGGTGGTCCCGTCGGTTGCGACCAGGGCGACTTCCTCACCATCGGCACTGAGCTTGAAGCCGGCGTGCAACCCGGCCGAGGTCGTTTCACCATCGGCCCAGATGATCAGATAGCCGTGTGGGGCAATCGTCGTGGTCGAGGGAGAGTCCACCGGGAACTGCCATTTCGTCAGCGAGCGACGTATCGTCGGTCAGGTACATGCCGGCAAGGTCGACGCTGGCGCTGCCAGGATTGTATAGCTCGATCCAGTCATCATACTGACGTTGAGGGTCACGGTTGGTGGTGCGATTGGAGGCAAGGATCTCGTTGACAACAACTTGCGTCTCATCGCCCGCCCCCACCGTTCGAGTCTGGCCGGCGGCTGCCCCAGCCCACACGCCCGTTGTCACGAGCAGCAAAGTAAACCGTGCCCATCGCCAACCTATGCCCATGTTGTCCTCTCTCCAGAAGGAAGTCGTGCTCGTCCCGATATCGCCGATTAGAATCACCAGCCTGGGGCAGACACCACCCAATCAGTGTAACATTATTCTAACATATCCGGCCCTGTTTCGCCAGATCGTTACGCTGGGCCGTTCGCATCGCATCCGCACCACTCATCGGGAAATCTTTATCGGTCTTGGAGAACTGAGAGCGCCCACCCATCGAAGGCCGCAGGCTTCGGCCAGCGTCACACGGATAACCCGCGACTCAGCGGCGTTTGAACAGGTTTCCAGGCAACTGCCTGATGAGCCCTTTGAGACGTAGTGACATCAGACTGGCATTGACCGTTCCGGGAGGCAGATCGGTCTGGTCGATGACCTGGTCGGTGTGGAGGGGCTCGGTTCCGAGCGAATCGTAGATCTGCTTCTCGTGGCCTTTGAGCTCGAGCCGGGCGGTATCGAAAAGAGGTGTTTCAGCCCTGGCGGTTGCTTCGCCGGCCGCCCGGGCCGTATGGTCCTTGAGCTGCTCGCCCACGTAGCCAAGGGCCTCCATCACGTCCTCGACCGATTCGATCAGCTTGGCGCCCTGTTTGATGAGCTGATTGGGCCCTTTGCCCATGGGCGAATCGATCTTACCCGGCACCGCCATGACCTCGCGGTTGCTCTCCAGCGCGGTCCGGGCGGTGATCAACGCTCCGCTGCGCAGGCCCGCCTCGACGACGATCGTCCCGAGCGAGAGTCCTGCGATAATGCGATTTCGAGGCGGGAAGTTCTCGCTCAGAGGCTCGTACTGAAGGGGAAGTTCGGAAATACATGCGCCGCTTTGACTTACGAGGTCGAAGAGTCTGGCATTTTCCGGTGGGAAGATGTTGGCCAGGCCGCAGCCCTGGACGGCGATGGTCCGGCCCTCAGCCGCCAAAGCTCCATGATGGGCGGCCGTGTCGATTCCGCGAGCCAGGCCCGAAACAATCGTAAAACCTGATGCAGCAAGAAGATGGGCAAAACGCGAGGCCTGCTCGCTTCCGTAGATGCTGCACCGCCTCGACCCCACGATGGCAATGCCGAGGTTGTCCTCGCGACCCAGTGTGCCCTTGACGTAGAGGACGGGAGGCGGGTCGTAGATCTGCTTGAGCAGAGGGGGGTAGCGTGAGTCCGCCATGTGGACGATCCAGACGCCGAGCTTCTCGGCTCGCTCCAGTTCGGCGCAAGTATTGAACTGATCACGAGTTGAGACGATTCGTTCGGCGGTCTTCGGGCCAATCCCCTCGACCCGGGCCAGCCCGCCTGCCGAGGCACCCAACGCCGCATCGACCGAACCATACCACTTGAGAATCCGGCCGAATGAGACCGGACCGACCCCGTCGGCGCGGATCAGCCGCATCCACTTCTCGATATCCGGTGAATTCTCTGGAATTCTCTCCGTCACCCTCAAATCCCTGCCTCCTATTACCCCCCAATCGTACCGAAAACCCCGCCCTCAATCAAGCCAAATCACGTCGAACAGATGGTTGCTGGAAGCGCTGGCGAGACTGGGGGCAGAGAGAGATTTTGGCCACGGCCGATCCAGTGTTTATGTTTTAAGGGGCGGCGTCTTGGGCCGGACAGCCGTCCACCGTGGGAACTCGGCCCGGAAGGAGGGGTCTTGTGATGAAGAAATGGAATACAGCTACGCTGAAATACGTGGGGATGGGGTTCGCCTGCTGGGTGGTTGCCTTAGCGACGGTACGAGCCCTCGACCTCCAGGACATCGGTCCGATGGTGGTCGGCGCGACAATGCTCTCCCTGCTGATCGCCTCAATGGCTGAAACGCGGAAGGCCTGATCGCGACACGTTTCTGTCCTACCGCCGTTTCAGGTGCAGAATGGCTTCGCCCTTGAATGGTGGGGTGAATGCCATCTTCTTCCCCTCAATGGCCACGCTGCCGGCATCTTTCTGCATGCCCGTGGTGCAGTCGATCCATTCAGCCTGATATCTTCCCGGCTCGACCCTCAGGTCGAACTCCTGTCCGCCCGGCTTGGGCTGATAGACCAGATACGTCTTCCCCGGATCAGCCAGGCAGTACCCCGTTGAGGCCAGGCCAGGCTGCGGCGTCAGGGAAGCCAAGTCAACACGCTCCGACAAACGTCTTGCGAAGCCCATCGCGCGTCGTGTCGGATCGTGTTTCGGATCAGGCTCATCGGGCGAGCCCATTCGGAAATCCATGTAGTGATCCATCAGGATGAAGTGATTGCCCCGCATCAGGTTCTTCCACACCCACGCCGGTTTGCTCTCCCACGGCCGGATGTGATCGTTATCGACGATGATAACCTTCTTGCCCTTCATGTCGGGCGGATCATCCAGATAGGCCGCCCCCATGGGCGAGATCCAGTCGGCGGAGCTGGCAAATAGCGGCGGGTTGTTGATCGGCGAGCTGGTCATGCCAACCGGGTGCTGCTTGGGCTTGCCTGCTTCATGGGCATGAACGAATCGGATCATGTGATACTGCCACTCGATCGACCCGGTATGGCTCTCGTTGCTGATCTCCCAGAGCACATTGTCGAGGTCGTTCAGCGTGTCGATCACCTTCCGCACATAGGCCTCTTGCAGCCGTGTCACCGCCCGGATCGCCAGCGTGTGTTTTTCCTGCCCCTCGCCGTCACCATTGACGTCGCCATCAATCCCATTGATGTTATTCCGAGCATTGAACGGGTGCCCATCCCAGGCGTTGCCCTTGTTCAGATCGACGCCCCGCGTGCCCTTCTGCTCGACGCTAAAGCCCTGAAAGAGCATCACACTGACGTAGATGCCGCGCTGTCCTGCCGCTTCAACGCGCTGTCGCAGCCGGTCGAAGTAGGCTTGGTTGAAACGTGTCAGGTCGAATTTCGGCTTTCCGTCGAGTGCCTTGCCTGGTCCGGTCCGCTCGTACGCCGTCGGCGTGTAGCGAATCGGGGTCGTCGTGGGCACAAACTGCATCCACTGGGCCTGCTCCCAGCACCACATCCGCATGAAGTTGTGTCCGTAGCCTTCCATGAAATCCAGGTACCGCTCGTAGTCGAAGTCCGGCGTCTGACCCGCGACCCCACGCTCCTGGAAATTGGCCCACGTGTGCGACCCCGTCAGAAAGATCGCCTTGCCCGAACCGTCCGTGAAATAGCGCGGATTCGCCGGGTGAACCCGCAACGGTCCTCTCGCCGGCTCCGCCTGGGCGAGCGCAGCAAGAGTCGCAAGCAACAACGCAGTGATTCGAAGATGTCGAGCCATCATTCGGTCTCCTCATGAGGTCACCCACCCGGCTGTGGCTGAAGGCAACGCAGAGCCATCGTAGCATGTTTGCTACATCGATCAAGGCCGGGGGCTGGGCCCGCTCGCGTTTTGGGTTTCGTCGGCCGTCACATTGGGTTAGAATCGCAGTCGATCGCCGGAGGATGCTCTGCGGCGGACACAGCTTGATGGCCCCAACAGCAAGGAGAAATCGAATGAGACAAGTATGGCAGTGTGTGTTTCTGATCGGTGTGGTGGGATTGAGTCTGTCCTTGGTCGCGGTGGCGGCCGACAAACCCGCGCCGATCAAGGTCCTGTTGATCGCCGGTGACGACGTCGCGCCGTATCACGATTGGCGCGAGATTTCGGAAAAGACGCGGGAGGTCCTGGCCGGTTCGGACCGCTTCGACGTCAAGGTCAGCGAAGACCCGCTGATCCTCGAATCGAACGCGGCGCTGAAGAACTACGACGTCATCGTCTGGACGATGTTCCATCGGGGTACGCCTGAGATGACCGAGCAGGCCAAGACCAACCTAATGAACTTCGTCAAGGGCGGCAAAGGCTTCTACGTCCAGCACCTCGGCAGTGCTTCGTTCCCGCAGTGGGATGAGTTCGGCAAGATGTGCGGCCGCAAGTGGGTCATGGGCACCTCGGGCCATAACCCGCGCAGCGTCTTCGAAGCCAAGATCGCCAAGAAGAACCATCCAATTACCAAGGGCATGACGAATTTCAAGATCTTCGACGAACTGTACTCGAAGCTCCAGGGCGACACCGAAATCGAAGTCCTGGTCTCGGCCTATTCCGACTTCAGCGAGAAGGAAGAGCCGCTGGTCTTCACCACGCCGTACGGCAAGGGCCGCTGCGTCCAGAACGCCCTGGGGCATGACTTCAAAGCCATCATGAATCCCAGCATGCAGCAACTGATCCGCAACGGCGTCGAGTGGGCCGCCACCGGAAACGTACAATAGCGGATCGATCCTTCGAATTGGCAACAGAGCCGAGCGTCCGCCATCGATGCGAGCGCTCGGCTCTGTCATTTATGTCGTCTTCGAGGGGCTGCCGCAGCACTTCTTGTACTTGCGTCCGCTGCCACACGGGCATGGGTCGTTGCGCCCGACCTTCCGTTTCGTCTCGACAATCGGGATCGGCGGTTCGTCGGGCATCAGTTCCGGTTCTGTTTCAGCGATGCCGCTGTCTATGATGCCCTGGAACTGCTCATCGATGAACTGCCGTCTGAGCGCGGGATCGCGGAGGTCCTGGCCACTTTCGACCGTCCGCATGGCGAAGGCCTTGGTCGTGCCCCAGTTATCGGGATTCGTGCCGGCAGAGACGATCTCTTCGCTCCATTGGTGAACGGCGGTCGCGAGACGCTGCGCGTCATCCAGCAGGCCTTCGGAGCCCAACCAGACGAGAAAGGCCTCTGTGACCGGAGCGACCTTCTCGAGGACGGGACGTTCGACGGCAAACTTGCGTGGGACCACCGTCAGCAGCAGCTCGCGCAGCGTCGATTCGTCCCACTCATCCGGCTCGACCTCGAGATCGTCGAAGGAGAACGTGATGAGCCTCTCAACGATGAACCGCGCACTGAGTGAGAGCTCGTTCGGCAGGCTGCGCGCGATGGGCGAACTGGCGAACCGATCCGCGAGCCAACCGAGAGGATCCAGGTCCCTGTCCAAAGCCTCCTCCCTCTCCTCTTCCTCGCGTGCATACCAGTCACGTGCGGTCTTCCACTGGTACTTGAGCCATTCCTCGACGGGCCGTTCCCACAGTTCCGCCACGGGCGTGAACTCAAGGCGTCCCTGCAACAGACGGAGTGCGTCGTCGTAATCGCCGATATCAAACCATTCTCCGGCTTTCTCGGTCATCCGCTCGAGCAACTCGGTGTACTCGGTGCACTTGAGCTTGCCGAGCGTCCAGGCCGCGTGCGTCGCTTCCCAACTCTCGATTTCGTCCCGTTCCGCACGTTCGAGCAATTCGACGCAGGCCCGGACGACGCGCTCGCGGAGAAGTTGGTCGTCACTCTGGGCCACCAGGAGGGTCAGGTCCCACAGGAACAGCCAGGCACCATGCGGATTGGCTTCCGCGTTGATGGTGTCGAGCACGTCTGGCAGGATCACCGGGCCCATCGCGCCGGCCGCAGCCGTCAGCACCTCCAGTCCCAGATCGTCATCTTCCCGACCGGCGGCCACGAGCTTGTCGATCAGGAAAGCGCCGATCGTGCGGCGTTGCTCGTCATCCAGCCTGGGAGCGGCCAGGGCGAAGATGGCCGGCACATAGAGATCGCCGTAGTTGGTCTCAGTCAACGCCGCTTCGTGGGCCTGCTCATACAGATCGAACAGCCCTTGAACGACACCGGCATCATGTACCACCGCTTCCGCAAAAGTCCTCAGGGCGGGCCAGGGAATGTCACCCTCTTGGTGTTGCAGTGTGTCCCAGGGAAGCTGAGACGCGTTCGCGTCCATCATACCCACTCCTTTGGCCAATAAACAGTCTATGCCCGTTTCTCGGATGTGAAGGATACCCCATTCTCGTCTGATTTCAAGAGACTTTGGAGCAGACAGACCTTCGTCTAACGCGTCTGTTTGGTGTCCGTCTTGAGGTACTGCATGATATCTATGGCCGGAGCGGTCCAGATGCGATCCTTTGGGGACGAGAGGTACTCGACGAGTTTGCGGTGCTCCTCGGCTTCGATGTAGAGGCTGTGTGTGCCCTGGCCGACGCCATGGAGCATGTAGAAGATCCATTTTCCCTGTCGCACCGCGTTTTCGATTTCGTCACGAACTCTAACGGATTGCCTCAAACGCGTTGATAAGCTCATTGTCGTGTCCGGGATCATGTCCTTCTCCTCAACAGGGCCTTTCTGCGGTCTGGCCAACGCACCCGTTCTATCGAGCGAGCCGGGCATTCGAAACCCTGGTCTCGTAGGTCGTGCGTCCTCGCACGACTTGGCGAGCGGGGACGCTCGCCCCACAACTGCCAACGGGCGGCAAACAGTTCCAAGGACAGGCATTGAAACAGGGTGGCATTTTCGGATAGGATAGTGGCGGAATGGGCGAACCGGAGATGGCTGACGCTGTACATTTATCCGGGTCGTTTCGTGGTAGCAGCCAGCCTGGGAACATTTCCAGCGTGCAAATGACAGTGAGGACAGCAGAGTGAAAATCGTATTGGCAGGACCGAAGGGGGCGGGTAAGAGTTCCGTGGCGGCCGAGTTGGCGAAGCTGACCGGTCTCGAAGCGATCGAGACCGATCGCCTGATCGAGGAGTGCTTCGAGCAGGACACGGGTGAGAAGCACACGTGCCGCGAGATCTTCATCGAGCATGGCGAGCCCGAATTCAGAGCCGTGGAGAAGAAGGTGGCCGTCCAGCTTGGCGAAGCGGACTGGAAGCTGATCGTTTGCGGCGGTTCGAGTCTGCTGGACCCGGTCAGCCGCCGGGCGCGTGCAAGAACGCCATTCTGATCTACCTGACCGCCGACCCGGGGACGCTGTGGACCCGCATCGCCGAGAAGGGGCTGCCTCCCTGGCTGCGTGGTCCCGATGCGAGGGCCCAACTCGATCAAAACGTCGCCTACCGCGAGGAGTTGCTGAGTCCGTTTGCCGACGCGGTGATCGACACGACGGGCAAGACGCCCGAGGAGATCGCTGGGATCGCCATGCAGCAGATCGTCGAAGAACTGGCCGTTCGCTGCCGGGCGGCCAACACCTATGGTGACATCATCCGCGTCACGACCTTTGGCGAGAGCCACGGTCCGGCTATCGGCGCCGTCCTGGACGGCGTCCAGCCCGGAATCGAGTTCTCGCAGGAAGAGATCCAGAAACAACTCACGCGTCGCCGGCCGGGTCAGAGCGATGTCACGACCCCTCGCGATGAGAAGGACCAGGTCGAGATCCTCTCCGGCGTATTCCATGGCAAGACGACCGGCGCGCCGATCGCCATGGCGATCATCAACCGCGACCACGACTCATCGAAGTATGAGGGGATCAAGGACCTGTTCCGGCCCGGGCACGCTGATTTTACTTACTACCGCAAGTATGGCATCCGCGACTACCGAGGCGGGGGCCGCTCCTCGGGTCGCGAGACCGCCGGCCGCGTTATGGGCGGCGCGTTCGCGTTACAGGAGCTGACCAAACGAGGCGTCACGATCGTCGCCCACGCCGTGGAGATCGCGGGCATCAAAGCCGAGAAGTGCGACTACGGTGCCATCGAGAGTAACGCAGTCCGCTGTGCCGATCCGGCGGCCGCCGAGCGCATGATCCAGGCTATCCTGGCGGCCAAGGACGACAACGATTCCGTCGGCGGTGTCATTCAGCTTGAGATTCGCGGGCTGCCCGTCGGGTTGGGCGACCCGGTGTTCCAGAAGCTCGACGCCAAGCTTACCGCCGCGATCATGACGGTCGGCGCCATCAAGGGAATCGAGGTCGGAAAGGGATTCGCACTGACGCGGATGCGCGGCAGCCAATCGAACGACAACATGGGCGATGGCGGATTCGTGACCAACAACGCCGGAGGTATCACGGGAGGCATCTCGACCGGGCAACCGATCACGCTGCGCCTGGCGGTCAAACCAACCTCGTCGATCGCCAAGCCCCAGCGGACCATGAACGAGCAGATGGAGAACCGCCCCATCGAGACCCACGGCCGGCACGACCCGTGCATTGTCCCGCGTGTGATCCCCGTCATCGAGTGCATGGCGGCGTTGGCTTTGCTCGATGCGTGGGAAGTCCAGAACCGGCTGCGACCCGAATGGAATGACAAAGGCAAAGATTGAAGATCAAATGTCAAAATGGCGGAATCGCCGTGGCGTGGCGATGACTTCTACAATGTCGCTCTCTGCATTTTGATCTTTGATTTGCCGGCGACAACAGGTGTCACGTCCAGTGGGTTAGAATGTCAGGACCTTGGTGTCGCTCTTGAGCATGTCGGAGAGGGGCTTGCCCATACCTCGGACGGTGATGCCCATGCCGCGCAGGGTGTCGGCGACGCCATACATGTCTGCGCAGGCCACACACGCCTGGACGTTCACGCCGCTGGCGATCATCGCCTTGACCTTGGCCTGAAGCTCCTTGTCGCCCGCCAGGATTCGTGACGACGGCCCCCATACGATCAGCGTGACGTCGTCAAACCACTTGGCGTTCTTTGCGGCCTGCGTGTACATGAAACAGACCTTATGTGCGACTTCGGAATCCCCGCTCGACCACAGCACCGCCAGCTTGTCTCCATCGTTCATGGGAGCGGAGTCGTTCGCTTTCACAAACACCTGCCCGATAACGATACCGATCAGCAGCACAATCGCCAGTAATGCCCCATGTCCTTTCGCTTTCATCGCGGTCCCTTTCCAGGAAATACCCCATTGTGGTGTAACGAGTCGGAAGGGTGTACTGCTGGCGCGAACCCGCAGTTCGATGAGGTATATCAATGGTGGAACCGCTGCGTTGCGGCGATGACCGCCACGACGCGTCTACGCGTTTTGCGCACCTACGCCCCCACGTTTTCGGTCAAACGCGGACCTTCTGTCGAATGGGCGTGCGTCGCAGGCGGCAATCTTTCGGCAGGAGCGTGCCCTGGTTGTGCCAGCAGAGATAGCACTCGGTGGGCCTGACTTTCTGGCCCTGCCTGACGCAGGGCAAGGCGTGGGGGCAACCCGTACAGAGATACGCACACCCTTTGCAGGCTCGCAGTCGCCTCTTGATGGAACCGGTATTCATCCGATACCTCCTCGTGCCGCCAGGCTCTGGCCCTGGCACTTACCCAGCAATCGTCGGTCCGGCCGTCCTCCCGGTGGTCTTCGATCCTTCACCCTGCTTTCTTCATCGGCCGATTTCCTCAGGCACTTAACGTCCGGAAACCTCTCAACGTCGTTGGGGGCGAGAATGCGATTGAATCGCCCTGCCCAAACCAGTAGAATCGACATATTGAGACACGGTGGAGTTCGTTGCACCTTGGCTCGGCGGCGCACATCGTAGGCGACACAGCAAAGAAGCATTCGGAATCGGAGGTCCTGTTGAAGCATTCTCCACCGATCTGAACACACTCGCTCCGGCATGTCACCGAGGCACACACGCACTCACTTCTGAAGGAGGATCGACATGTTTAGGCAACTCGTTTTGATGTCAGCGGTACTGGCCGTGGGGTTGACGGGTGTCGTCAGCGCGGCCGACCCCAGCCTGGTCGGCTGGTGGAAACTGGACGATGGTTCCGGGACCACAGCCATGGACTCATCGGGTAACGGCAACCACGGCACCCTTCAAGACACCGCGACGTTCGAAGCTCAAGGGTACTTGCGCGGAGCCGTACGACTGGACGGCGACGGCGACTACATCGACTGCGGCAGCAGCAATGTCTTCAACGTCGGCAATGCCGTGACCTTGGCCGCATGGGTCTGGGCCGATCCCGATTTCAGCTATTCTGACTGGTCGGGCATCATCATGCGGGGCGGGCCCAATATCGACACGTTCGCGCTCTACTATAATGGCCCCAACCAGCAGCTTGGCTTCAAGACGACCGGTGCCCCGACGGAGTGGACGGCCACGGCGACCAACGGTGCATCCGCCCTCTTCGATCGGGAATGGCATCACGTCGCCGCAACATATGATGGCCAGACCAAGACCATTTACCTCGATGCCTCCGTAGTGGTCACCGCCAGCGCCTCGGGCCAGATCGAGTCGAGTAACGGCCGGTTGCTGCTCGGCGCCGGGCGCGACGTCACCCCCATCACCCACCTGCTGGTCGGCATGATTGATGACGCACGGATCTATAATCGGGCATTGTCGGTGGCAGAACTGGCCGGGGTGATGGAAGGCACCTATGAGCCGATCGCCGAGAATCCCAGTCCGGCCGACGGAGCGACGGACCTGCTCCGTGACGTGTCGCTGAGCTGGACGCCCGGTGAATTGGCCAAGACGCACGACATCTACTTCGGGACGGCCTTCGAAGACGTCAACGAGGCCAGCCGGACCAATCCTATGGGCGTGCTTGTCAGCCAGGGGCAGGACGCCAACACATACGACCCGCCGGGCCTGCTCGCCGTGGGCCAGACATACTATTGGCGTGTCGACGAGGTCAACGGAGCCCCGGACTTCGCCATCTACAAGGGAGACACCTGGACGTTTTCGACGGAGCCACTGGGCTATCCGATCCAGGGCGTGATCGCCACGAGCAACGTCGCCTTCAGCGAAGGAGGGGCACCCGAGAACACCGTCAACGGTTCCGGGCTCAACGACAACGATGGGCACTCCGTAGCTGCCGGTGATATGTGGCTCGCCACCCCCGCATCGGGAGAAACCACCTGGATCCAGTACGAATTCGATCAGATCTACAAGCTCCACGAGTTGTGGGTATGGAACTACAACATCCAGTTCGAGCCCGTCCTCGGGTTTGGGCTCAAGCAGGTTCTCGTGGAGTATTCGACCGACGGCGTCGACTGGACGAGTCTGGGTGAGGTCGAATTCGCCAGAGGCTCGGCCACACCCGACTATGCTCACAATACCACTGTGGACCTTTCCGGCGTGTCGGCCAGGTTCGTCAGGCTCACCCCCGTTAGTGGCTGGGGCATGATGGGCCAGTACGGCCTCAGCGAAGTCCGCTTCTTCTACATCCCCGTGCGGGCACGAGAACCTCACCCAGCCGACGGGACAACAGAGATCAACCCGAACGTCATTCTCCAGTGGCGGGCCGGTCGCGAAGGCACGTTGCACGATCTCTATTTCAGCGATGACGAGGCCTCTGTGGCCGATGGAACGGCATTGATCGATTCAGTCGAACAGACAGAATATGATCTCGGAGCCCTGGACTTCGGGACCACGTACTACTGGAGAGTCGACGAGGCCAACGAGGCGGAAGTGCCCGCCCTCTGGACCGGGTCGTTGTGGAGCTTCTCTACCCAGGAATACGTCGTGATCGACGATTTCGAGGCATACACCGACGATCTCGACGCCGGGGAGGGCATCTTCCAGACCTGGATCGATGGATGGGAAAACGGTACGGGTTCGTTTGTTGGATATGCCGATGCACCGTTTGCCGAACGGACGATCGTCCACGGGGGCGATCAGTCCATGCCCCTGTCGTACGACAACCAGGAATCTCCCTGGTATTCGGAGGCAACGCGGACCTTCGAGACCGCCCAGGACTGGACCGTCAATGGGGCGGATACCCTTGTGGTATTTGTCCAGGGCAGTGCGCCCAAGTTCTTCGAGAGCCCCGACGGCGGGGTCATCATGAGCGCCATCGGAGCCGACATCTGGGGCGATTCGGACCAATTCCACTACGCCTACAAGCGTCTCAGTGGCAATGGCTCGATCACCGCCCGTGTCGAGAGCATTGCCAACAGCAACGCCTGGGCCAAGGCCGGCGTGATGATCCGTGAGAGCCTTGATGCCGGCTCGACCCATGCTTTCATCGCGGTCACGCCAGAGAATGGGATCTCGTTCCAGCGTCGCCCGGTGGCCGACACGACCAGCTATAACACGGATGCCTCCGGATTGGCGGCCCCCTATTGGGTGAAGCTGACGCGGTCGGGCAACACGTTTACCGCCCAGCGGTCAGAGGACGGCGTTACGTGGGTCGATATCACTGCGACGACGCCGGTCTCGATTCCGATGAGCACGGACGTGTACATCGGCTTAGCGGTGACCAGTCACGACGTGGCGATTTCAACCGTTGCGGAGTTCTCGAACGTCTCCACGACGGGCACCGTTACCGGGCAGTGGCAGACAGCCGGTATCGGGGCAACGCAGCCGGAGGGCAATGCGCCGGAACCGCTGTACGTGGGAATCGAAGACAGTGCCGGACGAGTGGCTATCGTGGCCCACCCGGATGCGGCTGCGACCGCGCGACCCGAATGGCAAGAGTGGCGCATCCCGCTCAGTTCCTTTGGCGGTGTCAGCCTGGCGAATGTCCAGACCATGATGATCGGCGTCGGAAACCCCGAGAGCCCCACCGCCGGCGGCGCGGGGCTGATCTTCATCGACGATGTTCAGTTCGGACACCCTTCTGACGCGGATTAGCAGCGTCTGAAAATGAGGTCTTCAGCCGGATCTTTCCCGACGGAGGCTTCGAAGACAGCCAGAACTCGTAAACGGCCTGGATCAAATCGGTCCAGGCCGCTTTCTAACGTGTGCATTATACCCGAGAGCACTATCCCGCCAGTCCGGCCAGCGGACAGTCACATAAGCGCGCTGCGCCACTCTCAAGCAACGCATTATAAGATAACAACAATAATATAGAAGCTATTCTTATGTCTGACAATTCTGTTAATCGCGGCCCCGCCCCAACCACATTTCTATAACGTATTTCTTAACAATGCTTTACAATACTTCACCATATGAATGCCCGTCGATTTTCGCTACGAGAGCGACCCATAAAGCTTGACGACAGGCGGGCGATGTGCTATCATCAGCCGTCCATGGCAAAAACGACAAAGAAAATCGGAAAGAAACGTACAGCACGAAGCTCTTCAAAAGTCGTCTCGGTTCGAACCAAGAAACCGTTCAGCAACTACAGGCAAGCAATCGCCTACCTGTTCGAGAAGACCGACTACGAGAAAGAAGAGCGTGTGCGCTATAACGTGACCACGTTCAGCCTCGAACGGATGCAGAATCTATTGTCTTTGCTGGGCGATCCCCACGCGAAGATCAATACCGTCCACATCGCCGGCACGAAGGGCAAGGGCTCGACGGCTACCATGCTGGCGAAGATGCTGGAATCCAACGGATACACGGTCGGGTTGTATACGTCTCCGCACTTGGTTCACCTCCACGAACGCATCGTGGTGAATTCGGAGATGATTAGCGAATCCGAGATGCTGGGGCTGCTGAACCGCATCTACGCCTCGGTCGAAAAGCTGAAGGACAACCCGCCGACGTTCTTCGAGATCATGACGGCTCTGGCCTTCATGCACTTTGCCGACCGAAAGATCGATATCGGTGTTATCGAGACCGGGCTCGGCGGACGCCTGGACAGCACCAACGTCATTATGCCCAAGGTCGTGGGCATTACGAGCCTGAGCATCGACCACAAGCTCCAGTTGGGCGACACGATCGACAGCATCGCGTTGGAGAAGGCGGGCGTCTTCAAGAAAGGCGTCCCGGCCGTCACGGTGCAGCAGGAACCGACGGCCATGAGCGTGCTCAAGGAGCAGGCCATCGCGGTCAAGGCGCCACTGAGCGTCACCGGCAGCAGCGACATCGACTTCTCCTATCGGTTCGAGACGTCGCGCGAGCATGGCCCGCACACGCGCATCTGCCTGACGACGCCCACGAGCAAGTTCGAGCACATCCGCGTGCCACTGCATGGCAAGCACCAGGCCATCAATTGCGGTCTGGCGCTGGCTCTGCTGGACCGGCTCAAATCCGCCGGGTATGAGATCGATATCGAAAAGGCCGCTGACGGACTTCACGGGGTCACGCTGGCCGGCCGGATGGAAATGATCTGTGACGATCCGCGCATCATGATCGACGGCGCCCACAATGCCGCCAGCATTCGTGCGTTGATCCACGCCATCGGTCAGAACATCCCCTACGATTCGATGGTGGTCATCTTTGGCTGCAACTCGGACAAAGACGTCGTCGGGATGCTCACCGAACTCCAGTACGGCGCCGACAAGGTGATCTTCACGCGAAGCAGCTCGATGAAGGCGGTCCCTCCGCAGGAACTGGCGGACATGTACACCGACATCTGCGGCAAGATGTATCAGACCTCCAGCAGCCTGGGCGAGGCCCTGCAATTGTCACGCAGCGCCGTCGGCCGCGAGGATCTGGTTCTCATCACCGGCAGCTTCTACCTTATCGGACAGGCCAAGACGCGATTCCAGCAGAATGTCACGCTGGCGGCCTCCTAAAGACGCCGGCGCAGGCCAGTTTTCGGTTGACGGTCCCTCTGCCTGCCTTTCTAATCTCTATCCTGAGTCACCGCCGGTGGTGTAACGTCCGAGAAGGCACCGCGTGGTAGGTCTGCCTGCGCCACACGGATCTCTTGGACGCGCCGCCTGGCCTATTCAATGCAGCGCAAGTTCAGGAGTCGGAGATGTCGGAAACAGCGAGCTATATCGCCGTAGATTTGGGGGCCGAGAGCGGCCGCGTCATGTTGGGCACGATTGCGGGTGGGAAACTGCACCTTGAAGAAATGCACCGGTTCGGCAACGGGCCCGTCGAAACGGATGGTTCGCTACGGTGGGATTTCGACCGGCTTCTGAGCGAGATCAAGACGGGGATCGGTCTGGCCGCGAAGAAGACCGATGGAACACCTCTCGGCATCGGCGTCGACACCTGGGGTGTCGACTTTGGACTGATTGGCGACGACGGCCAACTCATCGAGGCCCCCTACCACTACCGCGACAGCCGCACCAACGGGATGATGGACAGAGCCTTCGAGCTGATGCCCAAGCGGGATGTCTACCAGAACACCGGGATTCAGTTCATGCAGTTGAATTCGCTGTATCAGGTCCTTTCGATGCGACTGGCCGACTCGCCCGCCCTGGCCAAGACCCGGAAGCTGATCTTCATGGCCGACCTGCTATCTTACTTCCTTTGCGGCACGGCCTTCGGTGAATATACCCTCGCCAGTACCTCCCAAATGATGGACATGGCGACCGGACAGTGGTCCAAGGCCATTTTCGACAAGCTTGGGCTTCCCATCGACATCATGCCGGAGATCGTCATGCCGGGGACCGTGGTCGGGCCCCTGACCGACGAGGTAGCCGGCGAGATCGGATGCGAGACAATCCCGGTTATCGCCGTCGGGTCCCACGATACGGCGTCGGCCGTTCTTGGCGTGCCCGGGACCGGTGGCAACTGGGCCTATCTTTCGTCGGGAACCTGGAGCCTGATGGGCGTCGAATTGCCCAAAGCCATCATCGACGACAAGACGTTCGAGTATGGATTCACAAACGAGGGCGGCGTGCAGAACACCATCCGCCTGTTGAAGAACATCATGGGCCTCTGGCTCGTCCAGGAATGCAAACGGCAATGGCAGCGTGAGGGGCAGGATCTGTCCTACGGCGAGCTGACGGAGATGGCGTCGAAGGCCAAACCGTTCTTCGGTCATGTCGATTGCGATTGCAGTGACTTCCTGGCGCCGGGCGACATGCCAACACGGATCAACGAGTACCTCTCGCGCACCGGACAGCAGACCACCGACGACAAGGGGCAAATGGTTCGGCTGATCCTCGAGAGCCTGGCGTTGAAGTACCGAAGCACGCTGGAGGCAATCGAAGACGTCACGGGTGAGCGCATCGATGTACTCCACATCGTCGGAGGCGGCATCCAGAACGAACTGCTGTGTCAGTTCGCGGCCAACGCGACCGGCAAGCGCATCGTCACCGGCCCGATCGAGGCGACCGCCAGTGGCAACATCCTGATGCAGGCCGTTGCGACTGGGCGGCTCCGGAGCATCCAAGAGGCCAGAGACATCGTCCGTCAGTCATTCGACCTAAAGGAATATCAGCCTCAGGATGCGTCGCTGTGGACGCAGAAATACGAGCAGTATACGAAACGTTGACGGCCACGCGCATTAGAGCCAAGGCGTCAGCAGAACATCGGTCCCAAGGAGAGAGCACTTGATAGAGCAACTTGAGCAGCAACTGGACAGCTTCGACCCAGCCGAGCGCGAGCGAGCGCTGGCGGCCCTGTGTGCCAAGATCGAATCAGGGGAGATCGAACTGCCCGAGACAGGTGAGTTCGTGAACCTGCATTGCCATACCTTCTTCTCCTACAACACCTATGGCTACTCGCCTTCGAAGTTTGCGTGGCTGGCCCGCAAGGCGGGTCTGGCAGTGGCCGGAACGGTGGACTTTGATGTCCTCGATGCGCTGGATGAGTTCCAGCAGGCGCACCGCAAACTCAGCTTGAAAGGTTGTTCGGGAATGGAGACCCGGGTCTATGTGCCCGAGTTCTCCACGCGCGTGATCAACTCTCCGGGCGAACCCGGTATTTCGTACCACATGGGCGTCGGGTTCCCGAGCGCGAAGGTCCCGACCGACGAGAAGGACTTTCTCGCAGGCCTGAAAGAGACGGCGCAGAACAGAAACCAGGGCCTGATGCAGCGGGTCAACGAGTATCTGCGTCCAGTCGAACTGGACTATGAGAAGGACTTACTACCCCTGACTCCGGCGGGCAACGCCACCGAGCGGCACATGTGCCTGGCCTACACCCGCAAGGCAGCCGAGCAGTTTGGTGATGGCGAAGCTCTGGGGGACTTCTGGGCCGAGAAACTGGGCGTTGCCGCCAAGGATCTCGATCTGCCCGAGGGCCGCAATCTGCTCAACACGATCAGAGCCAAGACGATGAAGCGTGGCGGCGTCGGTTACGTGCAACCCGACAAGGGCTCGTTCCCGCTGATGGCCGACACGAACCGGTTCATCCTCGCGTGTGGCGGCATGCCCACGCACACCTGGCTCGATGGCACCAGCGATGGCGAGCGGGCCATTGAAGAGCTTCTCGATGTCGCCATGAGCACGGGCGCCGTGGCGATCAACGTGATTCCCGACCGGAACTATACGCCCGGACATCAGGACGAGAAGGTCAAGAATCTATACGAAGTGATCGAGGTGGCCCAGCGGCGTGATCTGGTCGTCGTCGGAGGCACCGAGATGAACAGCCCGGGCCAGAAGTTCGTCGACGATTTTAGCACGGATGAGTTGGCTCCCCTGCTGCCGGTCTTTCTGAAGGGAGCCCGAATCGTTTACGCTCACTCAGTGCTTCAAACGCAGTGCGGCCTGGGTTATACCAGTGAATGGGCGAAGCAGCATTTCGAAGATCGCGGTGCACGAAACGACTTCTTCGCCGAACTCGGTCGATCGATGCAGCCCGACCAGGAGACAAACCTCGCTGGTCTCAGTGAGGCCGCCACGCCGGAAGAAGTCCTCGAACAGGGTGTCGAATAGGAACCGGCCGGCACAGAATAACCACTCCGCCGGGGACCGATGTGAGTGGCTGAGCACGCACTTTCGTAACAGAATCAGCACCGTATGTAAGGCTTGGACCATGGCGAATATCCCAGCATCACAGTGGGCTGTGCAGTTGGTGGGCCCCGATCAGCTCGTCCTCAACGAATCCAAAGAAGTCTTCCGGCCCGGCCCACACCAAGTGCTGGCCAAGGTCGAGGTCGTCGGACTGTGCTTCTCGGATCTGAAACTGCTCAAGCAGTTCACCGACCACGTCCGCAAGGGGCCCGTCGTCTCGGGCATCGCACCCGATGCACTGAAGCAGATCGCGAGCTATGTACCGAACGAGAAACCGACGGTACCGGGTCATGAGACGGTCGTTCGAATCGTCGAGGTCGGTCCGGGTGTCACCGCGCACAAGCCGGGCGAGCGCTACCTCGTACAGACCGATTATCGTTGGCTTCGCACGGCCAGCTCCAACGCCGCTTTCGGATACAACTTCGAGGGCGCCCTTCAAGAGTACGTCCTGATGGATGAGCGGGCGATCACCAGCCCCGACGGTGAATCCATGCTGATTCCCGCCAACGAGACCCGGTCGGGTTCGGCGATCGCGCTGGTCGAACCGTGGGCCTGCGTGGAAGATGCCTACGCAACGAAAGAACGTACAACGCTCAAAGAAGGCGGACAGATGCTGATCGTCGTAGAGGCCGAGCTTCCCGAAGGGCGACTGGGCAGCCTGTTCAAGCGATACGGTACACCTGCCCAGATCACGTGGGTCTCGAAGTCGGGTCCACCGGCCAGCCTGACGGTCCCCGTCGTTCGGGCCAGAGAGCATGACGACCTGGACGATGCGGCATTCGACGATGTGATCTACTTCGGATCAAATGCAGGCACGGTAGAAGAGCTGTTTCCCAAGGTTGCGGCCAACGGCATCCTGAACATCGCACTCTGCGGGGACCGCTTCAGCCGGCCCGTGGTGACGATGGTCGGGCGCGTCCACTACGGCGGCATTCGCATCATCGGGACGACCGACTCGGATGTGGCCGGAGCGATGAAGACCATTCCCAAGACCGGAGAGATCCGGCACGGCGACAAGATCAACGTCGTCGGCGCAGGTGGACCGATGGGCATGATGCACGTCATTCGCAACCTCTGCCAGGGAATTGAAGGCGTCACGGTCTACGCGGGCGATCTCGACGATGGGCGGCTGGCGACGCTGACGAAGATTGCTCAGCCGTTGGCCGAGAGCAATGGTGTTGACTACATCCCATACAATGCCAAGCAGCCGCCCAGCGACGAGGAGTTCGGCTATTCAGTGCTGATGGCGCCGATTCCCGCGCTGGTCGCGCAGGCCGTGCAGGACGCCGCACCGCGCGGACTCATCAACATCTTCGCAGGCATCCCGGCGACCGTCTCGGGCGAGATCGACCTGAACACCTATATCGAGAAACGTTTGTTCTTCATTGGGACCAGTGGTTCAACGCTCGACGACATGAAGCTGATGTTGTCAAAGGTCGAATCGAACCGGCTCGACACCAACGTCAGCGTCGCCGCGATTTCAGGGCTCGCAGGGGCAGTCGATGGGATTCGCGCCGTCGAGAGCCGTGCCATCGCGGGCAAGATCGTCGTCTATCCGGCGTGTCGAGACCTTCCACTGATTCCGCTCGAAGAGCTGGCGGCCAAGAAGCCCGAAGTCGCAGCCTGTCTCAAGGACGGGCTCTGGACGCTCGAGGCGGAGAAGAAGCTGCTCGATACGTGCGGCTGATAGACAGCGCCGGGGCATACGACCCCGTCAGCAAGCAGGACAATCGCCATAGGGCTCGTAGCCGAGCCAGGGCGCGGTTTCTGGAACAGCAACGGAACGTTGTTGCCTCAGGAAAGGGCAGGACATGGAACGCGACAGGCATCCATCAACGCATCGAACCCCTTCTCATCTTCCCAGCCGCAAACACATCGCTCTTGCGAGCGGCGTGATTCTACTGCTCCTGTTGACCTGGGAGCCGCTCAGCGCTGCGGATGAACCATTCAACGGTCTCGGAATGAACCTCAGCAACCTGGCCCGATTGTCGGATGCCAAGACGCGATCGATCAGTCCGGAGAACTTCACGGGTGAGAAGGGCAAAGCCGGCATGGCTACCGAAGGGACAGGGCAGCGGGCCGGACGGGAGCTGGGGCAAGGCTGGAAGATTTCACCTTCGGTCAGAATCGATGCGGGCCAGACCTTTACCATGGCGGAGATTGAGGGTGCCGGCGCGATCCAGCACATCTGGATGACGCCGACCGGTAACAACAGACTGAACATTCTGCGGATCTACTGGGATGGAGAAGAGACCCCGTCGGTGGAGTGCCCGGCCGGGGATTTCTTCGCCTGCGGCATGGGCGAATACACCCAGGTGACATCGCTGGCGGTCTGCGTCAATCCGGGCAGTGGATTCAACTGCTACTGGATGATGCCCTTCCGCAAGAGCTGCAAGATCACGATGACCAACATCGATGAAAAGGCGATGGTCCTCTACTACCAGATTGACTATACGCTGACGGATGTGCCGGACGACATGGCGTACTTCCACGCCCAGTTCCGTCGGGTCAATCCGCTGCCCTACAAGGACGTGTACACGCTCGTCGATGGCATCAAAGGGCGAGGCCAATACGTAGGGACCTACATGACCTGGGGCTCCAACAGTCCGGGCTGGTGGGGCGAAGGCGAGATCAAGTTCTATATGGATGGCGACAAGGAGTTCCCGACGATCTGCGGGACGGGCACGGAGGATTACTTCTGCGGCTCATACGGGTTCATGAAGCCGGGCACCCGCGAATACCTGGAATTCAGCACGCCGTACGTCGGTATGCCACAAGTGATCCTGTCCGAAAAGCAGCCGCGATTCAGTCTCTATCGCTGGCATATCATGGACCCGATCCGCTTCGAGCGGGACTTGAGAGTAACGATCCAGGCGTTGGGCTGGCAGAGCGAGGGGCGGTACCTGCCCCTGGAAGACGATCTGTCATCGGTCGTGTATTGGTATCAGACCGAGCCGCACGCGTCATTTCCGAAGCTGCCGGCGAAGAAGGACCTGATCATCGTCAAACCGTAGGGTGGGCCCTTGACCCACGCGCCGACCAGAGACGCGCACCGTACACACATAGAACGAAGAGGACAAGCATGAGTGACAAGAAGGTTGAGCAAGCATATCAACTGGCGCGAGAGTGTTACGCCGAACTGGGCGTCGACACGGACAAGGCGATGGAGAAGCTCAGTCAAATCCCGATCTCGCTGCACTGCTGGCAAGGCGACGACGTGGGCGGTTTTGAGAACCCCGAGACAGGCCTTGATGGCGGCATCGCGGTGACCGGCAACTACCCGGGCAAGGCCCGCACACCGGACGAGTTCGCGGACCGACCTGGACAAGGCCCTGAGCATGATCCCGGGCAAGCACCGCCTGAACCTGCACGCGATCTATCTCGACACGGACCGCAAGGTGGAGCGGAACGAGATCGAGCCCGAGCACTTCACCGCGTGGGTCGACTGGGCCAAGGCCAACGGCTTGGGCATGGACTTCAACCCGACGTACTTCTCGCATCCGAAAGCCGACAGTGGCTTCACGCTCTCCAGCGCCGACGACAGCGTCCGACAATTCTGGATCGAACACGGAATCTGCTGCCGAAAGATCGGCGCCGCTATGGGCAAGGAACTGGGCACGCCTTGCGTAACCAACGTGTGGATTCCCGATGGCTACAAAGACATCCCGGTGGATCGCCTGGCTCCCCGGCAGCGTCTGGCCGATTCACTCGATAAGATCTTCGCCGAAAAGATCGACAAGGTGATCCACCTCGACGCCGTCGAAGTCGAAGCTCTTCGGCATCGGCGCCGAGAGCTACATGGTCGGCTCCCACGAGTTCTACATGGGCTACGCGGCGTCGCGACAGACGCTGTTGTGCCTGGACGCGGGGCACTATCACCCCACCGAGGTCATCTCCGACAAGATCTCCTCGGTGCTGATGTTTGTGCCGAGTTGCTGCTGCACGTCAGCCGACGGCGTGCGCTGGGACAGCGACCACGTGGTGATTCTCGACGACGAACTGCGGGCCATCGCCCAGGAACTGGTCCGCAGCGGCAAGCTCGACAAGGTCCACATCGGCCTCGACTTCTTCGACGCCAGCATCAACCGCATCGCCGCCTGGGTCATCGGCACCCGCTGCATGATCAAGGCCCTGCTGATCGCCCTGCTCGAGCCGACCGACAGGCTGCGTCAATTCGAGACCGAGGGTGATTTCACGTCGCGGCTGGCTATGCTGGAGGAATTGAAGACGCTGCCCTACGGCGCGGTGTGGGATTACTACTGCGCCAAGTCCGAGGTACCGGTCGGCGCATCCTGGCTGGCCGAGGCCAAGACGTACGAGAAGAACGTGCTCACCAAACGAACGTAGCAAAGAGGCAAATCGCGGGAAGGAACAGACGCATGAGCGAAGAGCAACAGTCACAGCAGACGCAATCCGGGGGAGAATTCGAGCGCGAGCCGGTGCCGAAGAGTGCCCTGCTGGGCTTCAAGAGCTTCATCGGCATGTACGCCGGCGAGCACTGTGCCGGCACCGAGCTGATGATCGGCCCGCTGTTCGTGGCGGCCGGCGTCAGCGCATTCGACCTGATTGTCGGGCTGCTGCTGGGCAACGTGCTGGCCGTGCTGAGCTGGATGTTTCTGTGCGCCCCGATCGCCACGCGGGCACGGCTGACGCTCTACTACCAGCTCGAGAAGATCTGCGGCCGCAAGCTGGTCACGCTCTACAACCTGGCCAACGGCGTGATGTTCTGCTTCCTGGCCGGGGCGATGATCACCGTCTCGGCCACGGCGGTGGGCGTGTGGATCAAGTTCCCCATGCCCGGCCTGAACGACCTGTATCCCAACAGCGTCGGCTGGGTCGTCGCCGTTGCTGTGCGTCGGCGGGCTGATGCTCGATCGTGGCCGCCTACGGCTACAAGACCGTCGCCAGGTTCGCCAACATCGCCGCGCCCTGGATGGTGCTGGTCTTCCTGGCGTTCGGCTTCGTCGGCCTGCGACAGTTCATCGACGTCACCGGTGTCCAGATCCAATCCGCCGGCGACCTCTGGCACCTCGCCCAAACACAGATCTGGAAAGGGGGCGAGCCGCTTCCGGGCCAGGTCAAGTTCACCTTCTGGCACGTCATCTTCTTCGCCTGGTTCTGCAACATGGCCATGCACATCGGCATGTCCGACCTGTCGGTGTTCCGCTTCGCCCGCAAGTCGCTGGTACGGCATCGCCACCGGCTGCCGGCATGTACGTCGGCCACTTCATGGCCTGGATCTCGCGCCTCGCTTCTGTATGCCTATCAGCTGCACCTGAACCCGACCGATACCGACGTGCTGCCCGGCCCGCTGGCCTATCGTGCGGCGGCATGGCCGGGCTGTTGTGCGTGATCATCGCCGGCTGGACCACGGCCAACCCGACGATCTACCGCGCCGGCCTGGCGTTTCAGGCGACTCGCGCCAAAGTCCTCGCGGTTCACGGTCACGCTGGTCACCGGCGCCATGGCCACCGTCGCCGGCATGTTCCCGGCCATCGCCATGAAGCTGCTCGGCTTCGTGGCCCTCTACGGCCTGATCCTGATGCCGATGGGCGCGGTGATCTTCGTCGACTACTGGCTGATCCGCAAGTTCGGCCTGAAGAGTTCGTACGCCGAACTAAGCGGCAGGACGTTCAACTGGGCAGCCGGCTTGGCCTGGTGCGTCACGCTGGCGACGGCCTTTATCCTCGTCAAGTACGCGGGCATACAGATCTTCTTCGTCTCGCTGCCCGGGTGGTTTGTCGCCGCCATCCTGTATATCGTCCTGAGCAAGTTCTATCAGAAGAATATCCGCCCCACCGCGGCTCAATAAGAGGAGACGTACCATGCATTCGATCCTCAAGATTATCTCACTGTTGTCGCTGGTCGTTCTGGTCCTTCCATCGGTTCTGTTTCTGGCCGGCCGGATGGAGTTGGATACGGTCAAAGGGATCATGATCGTAGCCAGCATTGTCTGGTTCGTGACCGCCGCATGTTGGATGTGGAAAGAGCCGCCCGAACCCGACAAGGAGGAAGTCTTCGTTCCGTAGTCCGACAACGGTCGCCTGTACAAAGGAGGCTTACATGACGATGTCGAGAAGGGATCTTCTGCGATGGCTGGGCTTTGGGGCCACCGGCTTGGCCCTGGGCGGTTGTGCAACGCGGCAGTCTTATGCGCAACGGCGCAAACCCAACATCCTGTTCATTCTTCTCGACGACATGGGCTGGTCGGATCTGCCCTGCTATGGCAATCGCTTTCACGAAACGCCCGTGACCGACCGCCTGGCAAAGGACGGGATGCGGTTCACTGATGCCTACGCGGCCTGTCCGGTCTGCTCACCGACGCGGGCCAGTATCATGTCGGGCCAGTACCCCGCCCGTGTCGGGGTCACGGACTTCATCCCGGGCCACTGGCGGCCCTACGAGAAGCTGCGCGTGCCGACGAACCGGACGCAGTATTTGCCGCTGGAGATCACGACGATCGCCGAGGCACTTCAAAGCGCAGGCTACGCGACGGGCCACGTCGGCAAGTGGCATCTGGGCGGAGCCGACCACTCGCCGCAGACGCAGGGCTTCGATTTCGTTCGCATGGGTGGACCGAATCGAACCGACAAGCGGGTCACGACCTTTACCGACAGCGCCATCGAGTTCATCGAGGCCAATGCGACCAAGCCGTTCTTCCTGCACTTGGCCCATCACACCATCCACATCCCGCTCGAAGCTCCGGCGGATCTCGTCGCCAAGTACGAGAAGAAGCCCAAACCGCCAACGGGCGTCAACAACCCGGTCTACGCCGCCATGGTCGAGCACGTGGACACGAACATCGGGCGGGTCCTCGCCAAGCTCGACGAGTTGAACCTGTCCGACGACACGGTGGTGATCTTCTTCTCCGACAATGGCGGTTTGCGCCAGATCTATACGGGCGATGGTCCGATCGTGACGACCAACGCCCCGCTGCGGGACGAGAAAGGCACGCTGTACGAGGGGGGCATCCGCGATCCGCTGATCGTGCGCTGGCCTGGCGTGGTCCGGCCCGGAACCCTCTGTGAGACGCCCGTCACCAGCGTGGATTTCTATCCGACCCTGCTCGATATTTCCGGTTCGGCAAGGCCCCCGCGACAAGTCCTCGATGGGCAGAGTCTGATTCCCCTGCTGCGGCAGAAAGGCCTCTTCAGAGATCGAGCCCTGTACTGGCATTATCCGCATTACCATCATTCGTCACCGGCCGGGGCCATTCGCGAAGGCGATTGGAAGCTGATCGAGTTCTACGAGAATGGCGTCACACAACTGTTCAATCTGCGAGACGACATTGGCGAACAGGCCGATCTGTCTGCCAAGTTCCCCCAGAAGGCACTGGTGCTACACATCAAGCTCGCTCAGTGGCGAGAGTCTGTCAACGCCGCGATGCCCCAACCCAATCCCGACTTCGACCCGGCCCGCCGCCTCGAATGGGGACGTCATCCCGACCGGGGATAGCCCTTCAATCACTGTTCGCGTCCATACCAAAGACCATCCCCAAGTTCTCCGGGCTGGAGGCCGCCGCCTTGGTTTCCTGCGCTTTGCTTCAGACCAGGAACAACGTGGACAGATACCAAAGGATGTGTTAATAGTGGTCCCTTCAGATGACATCCTGAGAACCTTCATAGGGAATTCGTGCAGATGGACAAAGCATTAGCGGATCTGGTCAAGATATCGACGACGACGGGCAAGGACCCTGAACTGGTGCTGGGTGGCGGGGGCAATACCTCGGTCAAGACCCCCGACGGCCGGTACATGTACATCAAGGCCAGCGGGACCGCGCTGAAGGACATGAGCGTCGATCGCGGCTGGCGGCGGCTGCGTATCGAGTCGGTGCTGTCGATCCTCACCGACAAATCCCTGGGCAAGATGGATGCGATCCGGCGGGAAACCGAAGTCGTCAATCGCCTGCTGCTGAGTTGCGATGACGACGTGAAGGGTGGCGCGAGGCCTTCGGTCGAGGCTCATCTGCACGCCTTGCTCGATACCCACGTGATCCATCTGCATCCGCTCGTGGTGGCCGCTTACGTCAGCGCCAAGAACGGACGAGCCGCACTCGAGAAGGTCTTTGCCAGCGAAAAGATCACCCCGCTGTGGGTCCCCTACACCGATCCGGGCTACATGCTCGCGCGGAAGATCGCGAAGCTCGTCGGCGAGTACGAGCAGGAGCACGGCGGCAAACCGCGCGTCCTGTTCCTGGAAAAGCACGGGTTGTTCGTCACGGCCGGCAGTGCCAACGCCGCGATTCGACTCGTCAAGCAGACCATCACACTCTGCACAAACGGGCTGAAGGCCCTCAAGGCCGGCAAGGCCACCCTCACCTCCGCTGCCAGTATCACAGGCGCGACACTGGCCATCCGAAAGGCTGTTTTCGACGCTACGGGGCAATACCTGCCGGTCAGCTACTATCCGACCCATGAGGCCGTTGCAGCGTTCATGGCCCACAAGCAGGCGGCCAAGCTGCTGGCAACACCTGCGCTGAATCCGGATGAGCTGGTCTATGCCAACGGTTCGGCGATGTGGGTGGAGAACGCCAAGGCCGAGGCGATCGCGAAACGGATCCGTTCACTGGTGGAGCGCGGACAGAAGATCCCCGCCGCGTTTGTGGTCAAGGGGCTGGGGCTGTTCGTCGCGGCCGAAAAAGGCGTAGCCGGCTTGATCGCCGACATCACCGAAACCAGCCTGAAAGTGCGCATGCACGCGGCTCAGATGGGCGGTGTGCTCGCTCTGACCAAGCGTGAGCAGGATTTCATCAACAACTGGGAATCGGAAGCATTCCGCAAGAAGCTCGTCAGCAGCGAAGGGCCAGGCGAGTTGGCCAACCGAATCGCAATCGTCACCGGCGCCGGCAGTGGACTCGGCCGCAGCATCGCCATCGGCCTGGCGCGAGCAGGCGCCATGGTAGCACTGGCCGACGTGGACGAACAAGCCGCATTGCAGACCGCCGAGAGAATCGCAGCCGAACGGCCCACCAGCCAGACGATGGTCGTGCCGTGCAATGTCACGAGCGAGGGCAGCGTGCAAAAGGCTTTCGAAGCGTTGATCGCCCATTGGGGAGGTCTGGACATTCTGGTCAATGCCGCGGGCCTGGCACCGCCCTTCGCACTGGTCGATATGCCCGTGGATAAATGGCGGATGGCGCTGGAGGTCAACCTGACCGGGTACTTCCTCATGGCTCGCGAAGCGGCACGCATCCAGATCGAACAGGGCATCGGTGGCAGCATCGTCAATCTCAGTTCCAAGTCGGGGCTCGAAGCCAGCAAGAACAACTCCGCCTACAACGCCACCAAAGCGGGTGAGTTACACCTGGCGCGAGGTTGGGCCCTCGAACTCGGAGAGCACGGCATCCGCGTCAACTGCGTCGCGCCTGGGAATGTATTCGAGGGGTCCAAGATATGGAATCCCGAATATATCAAGGTCTGTGCGAAGAAGTATGGGATCAAACCCGAGGAGGTTATCCCCTATTACGTCGGCAAGACCACCCTCAGGCGAGAGATCAAGGGCCAGGATATCGCCGACGCCGTCGTGTTCCTTTGCTCGGACAAAGCGCGGACGGTTACGGGACAAGTGCTGGTCGCCGACGCTGGGCAGGTCATGGTTCGATAGAGCACTGAACGGGGCGACGCAAGCCGACCAAAGTCACGCAGATCGCCCATGCCCACTTGGTCGTGGGTCCGAAAAGAACCACCCTGTTCGCCCATTTTGCCAAGATTTCTCTTGACATTGCCGCCGAAAGCGAGTAGGTAAGGGACGATAACTCACATGGTCCTCATGTATGGAGGAGGCCATTCCTAAAAGCCTTGTTGGATTCGGCCACGGGACCGTGTGTTCAAGGAGGAGAGCCTCTGGTTGGAGGCAGAGGCATGGTTGCATACACGAAATGCTTATGGACAGCAGTAGCACTGCCGGTGCCGGGAGTCGCGCCGCTTGCGATGAGGGTGGAAGACCCAGCCTTTGGCAGTGTGTCGTGCAGGGATGATGAGAGCCCGGTGACGGCCCCGCAGTGCCGTCGTCGTTCCATCTCGCGTCGAAGCCCCCGTGAGCAAGAACCGGGGGACCGTGAGACGCTCCTTACCGCTCCCAATCCTTTGTCGCACGATCTCCGCGCTGACCTGGTCCTTGCGACCTCGCGTCTCCTTACGAAAGAAACCCGTCCGCCTGCAAGCGGAACGCACACAGAACCGAAAGAGCGTCATTTGCACGAGGCTCATGGAAGACATCAATTTCGCTCTCTCTCTTATTTATCTCTCACTCTCTGTTGCGCAGCCCTCCACTCAGGGTGGCTGGAGGGCTGCGTGGCACCTTCGTCGCAGAGGGATGCGAGGACAGAAGATAAAGGGACCAATAACGACAAGGGTGAGGGACGGCAAAGATACTGGCGTGTAACGCGAGGGAGTTTGCCCCGCCCTTCATCAATATCGATGAACTGGACTGATTCTATATTCCTATAGCCCCGCACCGTGGCAATCCAGGGGCCCACAGAAGGTATTAACACACGACGTGGAAGTATCTTCTGAGGACCTCGCCGAATGACGATGGCCTCCGTGGCCTCTGGGTTGCCCTTTTTACTTCGCCCTACTTGGTATAGAGCTCCGGATCGGTTAGTACGCGAAAGAACTCCTTTCGGCATTCAGCCAGGTTCGTCTGCGTCTTGGGAATATCGAGCACATCCCCATGCTGGCCGGCGGAGACCTCTGTGAAATCGGTGCCCGGACCGCGCCAAACCGCCTTGCGTATCTTTGCTCCTTCCCAACACCTTGGGTTATAGAGCCAGACCAACGGTGCGCCGTCGCCCAACTGATTCGCCCGGCCCAGATCCGTACGGATGAACCGTTTCATATCCTGCGTGAACGAATTCTCCGGCAGCACCTCGAATTGCTTGGCGGTGAAGACCGAGTCCTTGTCCCAGAAAGATCCGGTGGCCCATTCGACCAGCGGCGCCTTCTTGGCGACGATGTAGGTGCTCCAGCCATCCTTGCCGTTGTAGCCGTAGTAGCTCACGGTCAGTCCGAATACGACGATGTTCGGGGCAATCTCCGGATCGGCCAGAAGCGCGTTGGCCACGGTCGTCAGAGGACCGCCGACAACGATTACCAGCGGCCTGTCGGGCGACGCCTTGCGTGCCTCAGCCACGATCAAGCGGCTGCCCGGCGTTTCCTGGGCGGCAGTGTCCTCGATTTTGCCACTGGCCGGCCGTTGAAGCACGTGAGTCTGAGCCGAGAGTCAGATCGGGGATGTTCCGCAGGCCACTGTCGCGGGCCAGCTTCAGGGCTTTCTTGGCGTCATCGACGCACTGCTCCATCTTGTAGTGATAGCCCTTCTGCCAATCCCACATGTCACGCGTGACGATGTTCCCATGCAGGTCGGCCTTGCCGAGGCTGACCTGCGCCCAGAGATAGTTGTTGTCAAACACATCGAACCACCAGTCGTTGTCGTAAAGGATCGGACTGTCCGGGCCAACACCGTGGATCTTTAACCCTTGCGGCGTCATTCGATGGGACACGATCACCGCCGATAGCTGCGCAGGCACCAGCCCAAGCGATACGAGCACCATCGTGAGGATTCGGCGAGGTGTTCTCGTGGCACGGATCATGAAGAACCTCCCTGGAATATCTTGGATACGGCACATTGATACGATGTCGCCGGAGCCGATCAGTCCGGTTTCCAGCGGTACATCACGACTTTGGCCTTGTAGTCGTCTTCGAGGAACACGAGATACTCGCCATTGGGCAGCGCGTGCGCCGTCAGGCATTCACGAATGTCCTGGAGTCCGATCTCACCGATCTCAGGTCCCGGCTCCATGGCATCGACTCGCCGACCCGACCGGGCGTCGAAGATCTCTACGTGCCCCATCTCGAACCCCAGTTCCTTGGACCTACCCGTATACGGCACGAAGATATAGTCTCCGGCCACGTCGAACCCCATCGGCTCACAAGAGGAATGCCCTGAAGAACCGCGTTCGTACGGCGCGACGATTTGCCACCGCAGCGTGCGGCCTGGTTTACTCCAGTCGTCATACCGGCAGATCACCGGCCCCATCGGTTTCCAATGCTGGTTCTTGTGCTCCGAAGTCGTACCTCCGAGATACATTGTGTCGGTCTTGGCGTCGTACCTGAGCCGTTTGACGCGGTCGAACTCCTGAGGATTCTCGAACTCGACCATGGTCGCGAAATCCCAGATGGGATTACCCCATTCGTCGAGCCCTTTGAACGGGAACAGGCGAATCCCGCCTTTTTCAGCGGCTTGCCACACGTCTCCGGTTCGGTCCACCCACCAACCCTGGGATGAGGGCGCATCCGTTTCGCGACGATCGTACTCATCCGGGTCGAAGGCGCCATTGCCATTGCGATCTCGCCAGATCCATTCCCCCTTGGCCGGCTGGTGCGGTGGCCAGCCGTCGATCTCCACGCGAGATTTGGCGAAGAAGCCCGCCGGCGTGGCGATCTCCTGGTCGGAAGGATGATCGAAGCGGTAGACCTGAAGGAATTCCGCGTTCATATCGAGAACGAAAAGAAACCGATGCCCTTCCATCCGCCGGACCCAGGCGCCGGCCGACCAGATGTGAAGACGCGGGTCCTGGGGGTACATGAACTTGTTCACCGTGTACCCACGATACGTCCAGGGCAGTTGGCCGGACTTGTCCAGATCCAGAAGGAAGTGTTCCTCTTTCGTGTAGACGTGCAGCGGTGAACTCTGCACCGGATCGAGATCAGCACAATCGATGAACTCCAGGCCCAACAGGCGCCAGTTCAGTTCGCTCCGCATCGTATAGCTCTCGAGCACCGTGCTGCCCCCACCGCCGCCGGCCTCGCGGGCACTGCTGGCGCTGCTGGCGACGTAGATATTCCCCTGCCCGTCCACACCTACACCCACGGGGTGATTGAAATGCATGTCACGAAATCGCCCTGCGGGGGAGGCGTAGATCCCCTCACGCACCCCGAAGGGAACGTCCTCCGTCGGTTGCCCATCGAGATTTCGATAGATACGTATCTGCTGAGCCACCCCGACGTCGGCGATCAGAAGCCGTTTGTGTGCCGAACCCAAATGAGAATCGATGCACAGATCGTAGGGCACAATCGTCGGAGAGAAGGTGATCTGCGGAGACAGCAGTGTCCCATCGGCGGAGAAACACACCACACGCGCAGGAGAACCTGGAGCTGCCCTCTGAATCACCCACAGTCTCGCGTCGCGGTCCATGCACATCCGCCCGGGACGTTCCATTGGCCAGGATGCGACAAGCTGCATCGTTTCGGCGTCCAATACGCGAATCGTGTCGTCGTAGGGACAACTGACGTAGAGCCGTGATGGCGTCGCGCAGAGCCCCGCGATGTCGCCCGAGCGACCGTGCGGGACCTCGTGAATGACCGCAAAGCCTCCGGCGAGCGTATCACCCTTGCCCCCTTTGGCGTCTTGGAAGGGTACCGTCTTGCGAATGTCCGATCGAAGACGCCGGCCGATGCCATACCAGTTATAGCCGGCCGGAGGCCATGTGTTGGGATCGACCAGGTGCCCGCCTTCGTTCTCGACGCTCTGACCGAAGTACACGTACTTGTCGTTGATGGCGACGGCGGAACCACCATGGTAGCCCCAGCCATGGGTGTGCCTCGCGACAGCAACCACATCGCCATCCCGGTAAGCCATGACCTCGCCACCCGCCTCATCCCAGGGCACCACCGCATACACGGTCCCATCCGAGGCGACACAGATATCCTCGATATCCTGTTGGACCCATTTGTCCGCGCCACCGAAGCTATTGCCGATCCACGAGACCGAACAGGTCCCGGCCCGAGCGACATCAGGACGCCAAGCCAGACCGAACGAAGCGACCATCGTTAAGAGCAAGAAGCGCGATTGATTCGAACTCACGAAGAACTCCTGTTTGATGACTCTGGTGCAGCCGCCTCACGGACACAGCCGCACGGCTCAGAACGACCTGGTTATGGCAACTGCCCCGGCGCGTCATAGCCGCGACTTACGTCGTCGAGGACGAGAATCCAGTCGAGCATCTCCCCTTTGTCGGGAGGTGTGAAATCCCGCTCGCCCTGGTTGTCGAATGTACCAATGGCGGTCGCCTCGCCATTGCGAGGGTTGAACCACCAGGCCGCAACTCGAGAACCGGTGACCGCATTCATTCGCACCCGGAACCGGCGGCCAACGGGCGCGTAGACCATTGCGTAGGTCCCCTCACGGTCTCGCGTGGCGACAAAGCGGTAACGCCCCGCGCCGGGGACAGCGGTCGGCACCACCAGTCCGGTGTCCTCGCCCGGCGACGATAGAGCCGGTTCACCATTGGCCGTTGTGCTCGTCGTCCGGAAACGAACCTCGTAAGCGCCGCCCTTCTGACCCAGGGTCATGTTGCGGCCCCCCGTATCCCGGGATATGGTGACGATTCGAGCCGGGCCGGTCTGCGTCGTGTTGGCCGGCTTGATCCAAGCTTCGAGGGAGAAAGCCCCCGATCGCTGCACGGCCTCAATGACCTTGGTGGCGGCCCCTAATGAAGCGATGAGCGTGGGTCGCATGATGCGCAAACCGACAATGTCGCGCCACTGAACGCACGTGGTATCTTCAATCTTCAGATCCAACGGAGTTCCGGTACCCGATGTGTCCTTGACGACTTGCCCGGCCCCCTCGCGAAACTCGTAGAGCACCAAAGGCTCAGCGGGCGTCTGGTGCCGGTTCATCTTGGCAGACCGACGGATTTCGTCGCCAGTCAGAGCGCGCCCATACAAGGCTACGCGATTCAACTCCCCCAGCCAAGGCCGGTCTTCGGTCAACTCGTTGCCCAATGCCAGACGAAAACCCTCCTGCCAGTTCGACAGTTCGCCACTGACCTTGGCCGCCTCAACGACGGCGCCATTGACGTAAAGAGCCGCTCTCCCCGACTTGTCGCGCGTGTAGACCAGGCACGTCAAGGTCGTGTCGACCACATTGCGTTGGGTGTCCGAGGCCGTTCCATCCGACCGATGAGGGACGAGAATCGAATCGTCAGGTATGCGGGAAAGGAACGGGCGCGACTCCATGAGCAGACGACCATACTGCATCTGCGCCGCCCCCGGCTGGTCGATGGCCTCATACCAAGGCATCAGCGGATTGTTGACCGGTCTCCGGTCTGGTTGCCACATCTGCCAGACGGAGTGGTTCCCATAGGTATGGCCGAACGCGCCGGTGAACAGGTCCCAATAGAGCGGCCGGCGAATGTCCGACGAGATCGAGTGGCCCAGGTCCCGGGCACGAAACGAGACGGGATGGTCCTCGTAAAGGGGCTCGCCATCGATAACCGGCTTGGCCGGGGTGCGGTCGTAGTCCACACGCGTCTTTTGATAGCCTTCGTTGAATCTGACATTGTGCCCATTCTGCCGCATGTTGAAATCGAGCCAGTCGTCGTTGTGGAAGTAGTCCGCCGAACCGCCGCCTCCACGCGGATGGAACGTGATGAGATGGGTACCACCGTCCCCATCGCGAAGTCCTCGCGCCATGGCGAGGATGATCTGCTTTTGCTGGTCGTTGTCGACGGTGCGGTCGCCTCCCAGAATCCAGATCAGATGCTTGTCGCGATATCGCTGCCCGAGCCAACGCCCGTATATCTCGGCATTCTCAATGGTGAAGAGCGGCTTGCCATCCTTGATATTATCGTGCCAGTACTGACCCCACGTCGGCACAAAACCGATGTACAAGCCCAGCGCATTGGCCTTGTCCACGATATAATCCACGTGGTCCCAGTAGTCATTGTCGGGACCATCCTGAACCGCTGGACGGGCGGGATCCAGGTCGACCAGAGGAAGATGGCCGTAGGGATTCGGATCGGAATGTCCGCTGAGCACGGCCAGGGCTATCGCCTGGATCACGGTGAAGCGCTTCTCCGCCCGATCGGCAAGATACCGGTCCGCCTCTTCGCGGTCGAGCCGATGGAACAACTCCCATGCGGTGTCCCCGAGATAGAAGAATGGGGTCCCGTCCGCATGAACCAGAAACCGCCCATTCTCGGACACCTTGAGCGGTCCATGACTGAAATCAACGGATGGCTTCGCACCCGCCCCACTATTCCATGCCAGACTCAGACAAAGAAACGCTGCCATGAACCTCGATGCAATCCCCACTCCTGTGAAACCTTGCTGGGAACCTGTCATGTGTAACTCCTACCTTGCACGTTGATGTATCAAGGGCTGACACCTCTGATCCGTCAAAGAACGCTTCCAGGTTCTGAGAACCCCTTGCCCGCATCGTCGAGAACGAGGACCCAGTCGTTGCCTTTGCCATGGACGGGAGGCTTGAATTCGCGGGTGCCCTTCTTGTCGAACGTGCCGATCTCGTGAGCGGTCCCGTGACGAGGATCGAACCACCACGCCTTGACCTTCTCTCCCGAGAGTTTGTCGAGATGGACCGTGACCGGCTCGCCCAAGGGCGCGTAGACAAAGGCATAGCTGCCCTGCGAATCCCGCGTTGCACTGACGTAGCCATCGCCATTGCCCACGTCGGAAGCGATAACGGACTGATCGGGCACGCGCGTCAGATAAGGTCGAGAGAGCATTAGATTCTTGACGTGCTTCATGTCGTGCGCACCCCACAAATCGAGTGATTCGTACCAGTAGTGATGCGCCCAGGAGACGGGTGAGCGGCCCGGTGCGTACATCTGCCAGACATTGTGACATCCATAGGTGTGGCCGCATGCTCCGGCGAAGACATGCCAGTACGCCAGGCGGCGGATGTGCCAGTCGGCCGAGAAACCAAACTTCATCGGATCGAAGTTGATCGGATGGTCTTCGTACAAGGGCTCGCCATCGAGAACGGGCTTGATGGGCATCTTGTTGTAGTCCTTCGTGATGCTCTCCCAGCTCCCCCGATCCTTGTGTCCGGTCTGGTGCATGTTGAAGTCCAGCCAGCCGTCATTATGGAACTGGGTCGACGACGTTCGTCCTCCGGTCGGATGGAAGGTCATGAGGTGCCGTCCGCCGTCGCCTTTGTCGAGCCCTCGAGCCATGGCTCGAATGATAACCCTGTGTTCGTCGTTCTCGATCGGACGGTCGCCCCCCAGGATCCAGATGATATTCGGAGCGTCCTTGTACCGTCGTCCCAGCCACTGCCCATAGACTTCGGCGTTCTCCGCGTTGAACACGACCGGGCCTTTGCCCCACTTCTTGTTCCACTTGTCGCCCCAGGTCGGCAGCATGCCGATGAACATACCGAGCGATTCGGCCTTCTTAACGATGTAGTCCACGTGGTCCCAGTAGTCGTTGGCCGGGCCATCCTTGACATCGGGTTTGGTCGGATCGTTACCCACCAACGGACGATGTCCATAGGGATTCGGGGTATTGAGGCCATCCAGTTCCGCCAGCGCCACGGCCTGGATGACGGTGAAACCATTTTCGGCACGGTTGGTCAGATAGCGGTCCGCCTGCTCGCGGTCGAGACGATGGAACAGCTCCCAGGCCGTGTCACCCAGGTAGAAGAATGGCGTGCCGTCGGCGTGGACAAGGAAGCGTTTGTTTTCGGAGACCTTCAGGGGCCCATGGCTGAAATCAACCGGGGCATTCGCCCTGGCCCAGCCGCCGAGCCCGAACGTCATCAATATCAGCACCGCCATCCACAAAGAACGGCCCATGCTCTGGTCTCCACAAGGGCAGACACGCGGTGAACTCATTTTCTACTCCTTCTCTCGTGCCCCGGTTCCGGCCCGGACTCTTCCAGACCACACCGCAATTCTAATCGCCCTCCCTGGCCGCGCCAAATGCAAGTCCGTCACCAGAAAACCTCGCAAAACGCCCCGGTCCGGCGACGTGCCCCAATAGCCCAGAATTGGCCCTAAGGCCGAAAAAAACGGCGAATCACACGTGTGATGTTGCTGCGAGAACCCGAACCTGCTATAGTATGCGTCTTTATCGCTGCCAAGAGGAGGTCCTCGTCGCTATGGCGGGACAGGGGGCCACGAAAGAGGTCCAGTACAGGAGTCGTTGGTATGGAATACGGTATCGAGGATACGCGCAAACAGCCCGTACCCAAGGTAAAGGAACTCATCAGCCAGGGCCTGATCACGCTGGAGACCGCGAAGGACTGGCTGAGAACCATCTACGAGATCCGCTTCTTCGAGGAGAAGGTCTTCGACCTGCTGGGACAGAACATCATCAAGGGCGCGTCCCACCTGTACGCAGGCGAGGAGGCCGTAGCCACGGGCGCCATCGCCGCTATCGAGGACGGTGACGTCATCGGCTCGACCCACCGGGGGCATGGTCACTGTGGCGCGATCGGGAACAAGTATTCCAATGGCGATGAGGCCAGGCAGGACCACTGGAACGCCATGATGGCCGAATTGATGGGCCGCGAGACGGGCTACTGCAAGGGTCGCGGCGGCTCGATGCACATCGCGGAGGTCGAAAAGCAGAACAACCTGGGCTCGACCGGCATCGTCGGCGGCAACCAGCCCCCGGCCGTCGGGGCCGCCCTGGCGGAGAAGTGCAAGAAGACCGGAAAGGTCGTCCTGTCCTTCTTCGGCGACGGCTCCACCAACACCGGGACATTCCACGAATCGATGAACATGGCCTCGACCCTGAAGGTCCCGATGGTTGCGATCATCGAGAATAACCTCTACGGCATGAGCGTACCGTTCTCAGGCAGCGAAATCGACGGTACCGCCTGCGCCAGCAACATCGAGGACATCGCCGTCCGGGCCAAGGCCTACAACGTGCCCGGCATGATCGTGGACGGCCAGGACCCCGCTGCGGTCTTCCTGGCCGTGAAGAAGGCGGCCGAGTTGGCCCGAAAAAGAGAACCTGATGACCATGATCGAGGCCAAGACCTACCGTTGGTATGGTCACAGCCGAAGCGATCCGAGAGCCTATCGAACCAAGGCCGAGGAGAAGGCCTGGCACAGCCGTGACCCGATCACCGTCTGGCGTGACAAACTCACCTCCGAAGGGCTGTGCACCGAAGAAGAGCTGGACGCCATCAAAGACACCGCCTTCAACACCATCGAGACCGCCACGCAGTTCGGCGTCGACAGCCCCTGGCCCAATGCGGCCGACGTCGCGAAGGATGTCTACGTCGATGAGACGTATCCTGCCGACGTGATCGCATCCGACAAGGCCGTTTCGACCAAGGTGATGGAGGCCTCAGAGGTCTTCCAGGCGGCACTGGCTGCGTCGACGGCCAAGACCAAGAAGGAACGAACTGAAGAGGCCATCGCCAAGGTCAAGTCGCAGTTCGGAATGGACGTGATGACGATCGGCCAGGCGGTAACTGCCGCCCAGGGCGAAGAGATGCGGCGTGACAAGAACGTCTTCATCTTTGGCGAGGATGTCGGCCTTTATGGTGGTGCTTATCAGGCCACGCGTGGGCTCCTGGCCGAATTCGGAACGGACCGCGTGATCGACACCGCGATTTCTGAAGCAGCGATCGCCGGTGCGGCGGTTGGGGCAGCCCTCCGTGGCATGCGGCCCATCGCCGAGATCATGTACGTCGATTTCGTGACCATCGCGATGGATCAGTTGGTCCACGTCGGCGCTTACAATCGCTACATGTTCGGTGGCAAGGCGAAGGTCCCGATGGTCCTGCGAACCGAGGGTGGCGTCGGACGATGCATCGCGGCTCACCACTCCGAGTCGCTGGAAGCCTGGCTCATGCACACGCCTGGCCTGTACGTCGTGATGCCCTCGACGCCCTACGATGCCAAGGGCCTGCTCAAGGCGGCCATTCGCAGCGACAATCCCGTGGTCTTCATCGAGCACAAGGCCACCTACGGTCAGGTCGGTCCGGTGCCGACGGATGATTACATCATCCCGCTGGGCGTCGCCGACATCAAGCGGCCCGGCAATGACGCGACGATCGTCACTTACAGCCGCATGGCCATGCTGGCCCTCGAAGCCGCCAAGGTACTGGCCGATCAGCACGGGATCGATGCGGAGGTCATCGACGTTCGCACACTCAAACCACTCGATATCAAGACCATCGCCGAATCGGTCAAGAAGACCGGCCGACTGATCACCGTCAGCGAAGGCTTCGGCTGGTGCGGCGCTGGAAGAGAGATTGCCGGCCAGTTCCTGGAATACGACTTCGGGGACGGCTCTCGTGGCTTCGACCACCTCGACGGCCGGCCCGTCAACCTGGCGGCGATGGACGTGCCGCCGCCCATGAGCGAGCCGCTGGAGAATGCGAGCATTCCCAGTGTCGAGCAAATCGTCGAGGCGGTGAAGCAGTCTGTCGGCGAGTAACCCGGCAACAAAAGTACAAGAAGATCGACAAGCAGAAAAGCGGGGATGACATAGATGGCAAAGGAAATCAAGCTACCGCAACTCGGCCAGACGATGGAGGAAGGCACGATCGTCAATTGCCTGGTCAACGTCGGTGATGAGGTCAAGAAAGGCGACGTGATCTTCGAGATCGAGACCGACAAGGCCACGCTGGAGATGGAATCGCCTCTCGATGGCTTCGTCAAACACGTGCTGGCAAAAGTCGACGAGACACTTCTGGTCGGCGCGCCGATGCTGGTCCTGGGCGAGAAAGACGAGGACGTGCCTCAGAGCTTCGTAAACTCGCTCCTGGGCGTGGAGTCCGCGCCGGCAAGTGAGGCGTCCGCTGAAACTTCGGCGCCGGCCGCCGAGCCGGCACAGGCCGAGCCCGCACCGGAACCGGCCAAGCCGGCAGGCAAGATCATGGCCTCACCTCGTGCCAAGAAGCTGGCCAAGGAATTGGGCGTGGACCTGGCAACGGTGAAAGGGACCGGCCCGGTCGGCAAGATCACCGAGGTGGACGTCAAGAACGCCGCCGGAACCAAACCGGCCCCAGCCGCACCTGCTGCCAAGCCCGCACCGGCAGCGGCCGCACCGAAAGCACCTGCCGCACCGGCCATGCCGGCCGGCGACGCCAAACTCGGCGCCACCATCAGTCTCAATCGACTCCAGCGGATCACCGCCGAACGCATGCTCAAATCCAAGCAGGAGATCCCCTGCTTCTATCTGACCGTCAAAGCGGATGTTACCAACCTCGTCGCCAAACGTGCCGAGATCAATGCGGCCGGCGACGTGAAGGTCTCCTTCAACGATTTCATCATGAAGGCCGTCGCCACCGGTCTGGAGAAGTTCCCGATCATGACCGGGCAGATCGCCGGCAGTGGGATCAAGCTGGCTGATGCAATCCACGTTGGACTGGCCATCTCCGTCCCCGACGGCTTGGTCGCCCCGCTGGTCAAGGACGTCAACAAGAAGGACCTCAAGCAGGTCGCTCGCGACGCCCAGGCCCTGATCGAACGAACCCGTAACGACAAACTGGACCTCTCCGACCTCGAGGGTGGGTGCATCACCGTGAGCAATCTGGGTGCCTTCGGGATCGAGTCGTTCATCCCGATCGTCGTGCCCGGCCAGTGCACCATTCTGGGCATCGGCAAGATCACCGACACCTGCGTGCCGGACAGCGGCAATATCCTCGTACGCAAGCTGATGAACATGACGCTGTCGGTCGATCACAAGGTGGCCAACGGCGCTTATGCCGCTCAGTTCCTTGACTTTGTACGAAATCTGCTGGAAGATCCGTCCAGTCTTGTATAACCGACACGGAGACTCTCGGCAGCACGAACCACGATATTCGTAGAAGCTGCGGCAGAGTCAATGAAGCATTAGTGTAAGGAGAGCCGTCATGGCGAAGAAAGCCGAAGCCAGTCAATTGCCAACCGTCAAGAAGGCCACGCCGAAAGTGCCGGTGATTGGCGTGTTTGCGACCAGCGATCCGCGCATCGACGAAGACAGCCGAACGCGGTGTCAGAATATCGTGAAGATGGCGGCCGATACCATCAGCGGCAGCGTCATCCTGCCCGACAAGACGCCCGTCCCCGTGGTCTACTCGCCGGTGCTGATCGACGGCGAGGCGCAGGCGGACATCGTGGCCGAGCAGTTCCGCAACGCCGGCGTCGACGTCATCGTCTGCGTGCCCGACACGTGGGCGTTCCCGCAGCTGACGCTGATCTCGCCTGCTCCAGCAGTTCCCGGCCGACATGCCGGTCAACATCACCTGCGGCAACAGCGGGCCCAAGCCCGGGCGTCGTCTACGCCCACGCCGCTCAACGGCGCGATCGGCCAGTATGGGCAGGCTGGTCGCGCTGAACGTCGGCACCTGGCCCGACACCGGGCTGGAACCGCAGATGACCGACGCGACGGCCAAGAGCCTGATCGACTGGTGCTACGCCGCCGTGACAACCGTCGGCTCTGAGGGGCCGGCGCGTGGTGATCTTCGGCCACGACTCGATGGGCATGGAAACCGCCCTGGCCCACGTGATCGCCCACGCGCAACACGTTCGGCCTGGAGATCACCCGCCTGGACATGAAGCTCCTGGCCGACATGCTCGCCAAGGGGGCCTACGACAAGAAGGAGCTCAAGGACCTGCGCGGCTGGGTCGACCGCTACGTCGGCAAGCGGCTGGAGCTGTCGAGACGAAGGCCGACAGCGAGCGGTTCAACCAGTCGCTGGCGATGTACCTGATCGTCCGCGACCTGATGGCCGACCTGAACGCCGTCGGCGGCGGGTTCATGAGCCAGCTCGAATGGGGCTCCGACCGGCGCGGCATGCCGCTGCCCGTGGCCGACGCGATGGAGAGCCTGTTCAACTCGCACCTTCGACCACACGGGGCCCCAAGGCCGCCGTGCCCTACGCCACCGAGGCCGACGTGCAGGGCCTGCTGACCATGCTCTTCATGACCTGGCTGTCAGCGGCGGCAACCCGCCGCTGTTCATGGACTTCCGCAAGGTCTGGGAGCCGTGGGAGATCCAGGCCCTGGCCACGCAAGCTCAAGGCATCACGACACTCGGCAAGAAGGCCGTCTGGGACCAAGCGCGGCTTCGTCGACGGCGACAACTGCGGGCTCGGCCAGCTTCGACTGGGCGGCCAGCCCGGCGCAACGGTCGAGCAGCATGCATGGAGGGCGTGTCGATGCCGCTGGCCGACGAGTTCTACTTCCCCGGCGGCGGCAACAGCGTGACGTTCATCACGCCGGCGGCATCGACGGCATCGCGGCCCGCATGGCCTACAGCAGCGTCACCGGCGACTGCTTCAGCCTGATCTGGGACGAGGCCGTCACGACCGAAGCTGCCCGACCGAGCTCGGCAGAGGCCGTCGCCAATACTGACCACGCCGACCTGGCCGCACACGTTCGTCGTGCCCAAGTACGCCAGCATGGTCGAGTACAAGCAGTACGCCCCGGCCAACCACTTCCACATGACGTGGGACCTGCCCGTCGCTCGGCTGCAGCACTGGATGGACCTGACGGACGTGCTCAGCGTCACGCCGTGGGCGGCCCGCCCCGCCTTCGTCGAAGGCGTCGACCGCCCCTCCCCGCTGATCCACCTGATCAACGGAGGCGAAAACGCCTACAAAACCATGACCGCTCGCGGCTAACGCCCGAGCGTCAGACCTGCCAAACAACAAAGGGGAGCCCCATCCGGAGCTCCCCTTTCTCTTGCGCCGCGTACCACGTGATCTAACGGCTATCGGTTCGTCACCAGATCGCCGAACGGACCGAGCAGGTCGTATTTGTTCCGCCAGGTGGTGTACATGATGCCGATGGCTTGGGGCGTCTTGTCCAGGGCATCGAGCCAGCCCTTCGGGTTGTCCAGTGTATCCCCATCGTAGTAGGCGCCTGCGAGTGTGCGGAAGCCATGGGAAGAGAAGAACGGCAGGCTCTGATTGCGTTTGTCGTAGTACCAGCAGACGACGATCAGGTCTTTCGGAACGTACTTCCATGAGCCGGTGAAGTCCCCCTCGACGAGGTAGTAGTCGCCATGGGCGTTGTGGTTGGGATCGAGCATGTCCGACCAGATGAGCACCTCCGCCTTGGGATTGACACCCTTGAGGATGCCAACCTGTTTTGTGATGCAGTCGCCAAGAATCTGTGCCATGCTCAGGCCTCGATCTTTGCAGGCCCGACAGCTTCCGCCCGCTCGAATCTCGTCCATACTGAGCAGGTATTTCGAGGGCCCAAGATAGCGGTGCATCAGCTCGGCCTGCTTCTGCCAGATCTCATAAGGCTCGGGCTCGGACATGCAGATGGACACCTGTCCGTTGTTGATCGCGATGCCATGATAGTAGCTGACGTTCAGCCGTTGCCCATCCTTGATCCGGCTGCCTGGAAGGATCTCTATCGTCGGAGACGTCGTGGTCGAAGCGGAAGTTCAGTCGGTCATCCTTGATATGACCGAAGTCTTTACCTTCTTCGTAGACCTCGACCCGTCTTCGCGTTCCGCACGGTGACGGGCGTACCAGGCCGCCTCAAGACGTTGAGCAAGCCGACTTCCTCCAACTCGAAATCGTCGATCCAGAACCGCCCTGCCTTGCCGCCCCATACCCCCGCATAGATCCTGACCATCTCATAGTCGAGGCTGTTGAACCCCATCTCGATCTTTCGCCAGTCGCTCGTCGATGGAACGCGCGGATCGAACGGAGCGAGACTGCGGCCTTTCTCCGTCAGGACCTGTATCCGAAACGCACCGCCCGGATCGAGCCGGTCGGTCTTGACCCAACAACTGAGACGATAGCATCGGTGAGGCTGAACCTTCACCTCCTGCATCACCCGGGCGTGCCCGTGTTCATCGCGTCCGAAGTTCTCAAACCGAAGCGACGCCTTGCCGCCATGGAAGGTCTCCGTATCGACAAACGAAATCTCTCCGGGCCGGTCGTGAAACCGGTAGTCCGCCAGGCGGTTGCCGTCGTGCCGTTCGAATCCCGCGTTGGCGATTCGGGCAACCACGAGCGGAGCGATCCGAGCCCGGTTGCCTTCGACCAGGAACGGTGCATTTTCGACGGGGATCCCCGCCGCAAGATTGCGATCGTACGCGAGGACGGAGCCACCGTAACCGACGCTGAAGATGTTGGGCACGATTTCGATCCCTTTGCGCTCGCAGAGGTCCTTGATCTTCGCCAGCCGGTCGAAATACTCGGCAGGCTGCTTGTCGAGGCGATCCAGACCGGCCGACAGGACCATGCCGTTGAGGCCATGAGCCGCACCGATCCGCACGATCTGTTCGATATCGGTCACATCCTTGTCCGCTCGCAGCGACCGCGATACGAAGACCCAGCGATGGGGATACGTCTTCGTCTGGCCGATGGAGATGGAAAGAATACCGAGGACGATGAAGAGTGAATGTCGCAGCGATCCAGTCATGGGCGAACTCCTCAAGAAAGGGAACTTCTTGAAAACCATGATACCCGCGTCCCGGCGGGATGCCAGCGTTTTCGCCCACCTCGCCAGCGACCGCTGGTGTAGCTTTTCGGCTTGACCCGTAGCTCGAATTGCCGAATACTAAGGCCATCAGAAACGGCTCCGACCCGCTGGATGGACGGTGAAATCCGGAGGTCGAAATCAGGGGTTTACCAAGATGGAGACGTCACCATGTCCATGAACCGCCGCATCTTCCTGAAAAGCTCACTCGCTACGGGCTTCGCCCTCAGTCTGCCCAATGTGGTCGCCGCTCAGCGCAACAAGACCTATCGCACCGCATTGATCGGAAGCGGCTGGTGGGGTACGAACATTCTGCGGGAGGCCGCCGCATCGGGCCGGTGCAAGATCGTCGCTCTGGTCGACGTGGATCAGCGCCAGCTCGCCAAGTGTGCGGAAGAGGTGGCCAAATGGACCAGCGACACACCCAAGCACTATGAGGACTATCGCGAGCATGCTGAAGGCGGAGAAGCCCGACATCGCCATCGTCGCGACGCCGGACCACTGGCATGCCCTGCCGATGATCGCGGCCGTCAAGGCCGGGGCCCATGTGTACGTGGAGAAGCCGATCGGACATACGATCATGGAAGGTCGGGCGATGGTCAACGCCGCTCGCGCCGCCAATCGCGTCGTGCAGGTGGGCACGCATCGCCGCATCTCGCCGCACAACGTCTCCGGAAGGAAGTTCCTGCAGGAAGGCAATGCGGGCAAGATCGGGATGGTGAAATGCTTCGTGCTCTACGGGGGGAGTGGGCCCGAGCAGCCTCGCAAGAACATCGAGCCGCCGAAAGAGCTGAACTGGGACATGTGGTGCGGCCCGGCTCCGCTGCGCCCATTCAACGGCGGTGCCCATCCACGGGGATTCCGCAGCTATCTCGACTACGCCAACGGCACGCTGGGCGACTGGGGTGTGCACTGGCTGGACCAGGTCCTGTGGATCATGGACCGCAAGTATCCCAAGGTCGTCTATTCGACAGGCGGGCGACCGATCAAGGGTGAGCCGATTCTCACCGACGAACTGCAGACGACCGATGCGCCCGATCATCAGGTGGCGGCGTATCACTTCGACGATTTCACGGCGACCTGGGAGCACCGCCAGTTTGCGGGCAATCCCACGGACAAGACCGAGAGCGTCGGGTGCTATTTCTATGGCACCAAGGGAACCTTCCACATGGGCTGGCGGCAAGGCTGGACGTTCTATCCGAGCGGCCGGGGAGGAACAGAGATCCACGAAGACCCGCAACTGAACCTGCCCGATCAGCAGAACATCAAGGAGCTATGGGCTGATTTTCTCGGTGCGATCGAGACGGGTGGCCGGCCGGTGTGTGACATCGAAGCGATCCACTACTCGACCAACATGAGCCTGCTGGGCATGCTCTCCTACAAGCTCGGCCGCAGCGTCACCTGGGATGGTGACAAGGAACGCTGCCTCAACGACCCCGACGCCAACAACCTCCTGAGCCGCACCTACCGAGCCCCCTGGGTATACCCCCAGGCCTAGCCTGACGGCCTGGGATTGGGTATCCACGAATTACGAAGTTGGGCGAGATCACGAAGGAGCCGGGCGAAGAGTCGCGACGGACACCGGTCATGTTCATGGCTCCCAGTCAAAGGGAGCGTCCACCTCAGCCAGTGGTTCACAGTCCCAGCGCGTTGTGCACGCGATACGTTACGATCACTTTCATTGATGCATCATTCTCGACGTTGCCGGCATATTCATCATCGCCAATATTGACAAGAGCCAGATTCTTGTTGACACAGCCCGTGGCTGGCATAGCGGCAAGGTCGATTCCATGCTCCATTGAAATCATATCCGCCTTTGTCGCGAGAAACCCACCCGCCGGAATTGTCTCGCAAGCAGCAGGACCATGGCCATCATCGTATGCAATAACTAGAGCATCATCGCTCTCCACCAAGGCACTTGCACCAGAATTGAAAGCCAGTGTTGCAGAGATCAACTCGAGCAACATTCCAGCGCCCGGCGGCGGAACCAATTCCCTGGCATTGTCTTTGAGCCTTGATTTCGGATGCCGAAAGTGCCACTTCGAGCGTCAATCAGATCGAGTGCCAATAGCACTCCAGCTGGTCCCATCATGTATAAATGCGAGCGTCTCATCAGCCATCATTCGGTAGTCAGAATTGCAGGGAAGCTGAATACCTGGCCATTGGCAATAGTCGTGTTACCGTTCGTAGATCGTACGTAGATAACCTGGCCAGCAGTCGCCCCTGCAAAATCAGTGACAGCCGTAGGCTGAGAATTGCTGGCGTTCCAAGACTTACCGCTCAGACCATATGTCGCCGGCTCTGTGTGGCCAGGATCAGGAAACGTTGTGGTGCTTTCGACTGCAAACATCCTTGCCGGACTATACGGATAGGCAGAGCCAGCAAGGTCAAAGAAGTTGTTGCGGATGGTGATCGCCCCAGGACGAGGAGCATTGGCCATACTGAGCCCCCAGGTATACGCCTCGCATGCCACGTAAGTCGTTGCTAACACTGCACCAGTTTTCTTCAATAGCCAGTCGGTAATTCGCAGAGTCTTGATTCTCTAAGGTGACGTAGACCATGAAGCCGTCGCTTGTCTGTCGCTCGGCACGGATCGTGTTGCCACGGACAGCAGATACACCACGAGCACCATCATCAGCTAAATCTTGGAGCGTGGATGATCCCACCTGAAACAGAATCATAGTCTTGCGTAACAGCGATTCGATTGCCCCGAACAGTGAGCGCTTCCTGGGAAATCGCTTGCTAGTCTCGTCATCCTTGAAAAATAGATCGCCTTTCGATTCGCACAATCAATGATGTTGTTGCTGATATTGACGTTACGGTATTCACCAAATAGACGGATCGCTCCAGAAACGCCAGGAGTCTGCCATTTCCCGCATGTAAGTATGTTGCTGGTGATGTCGATGTCGTATCCGAATGACTTGCCAAAGATCGGGCCAAAGTGGTTCTTCGATGCAGTTGTTGTCTCATTGGGCTCAATGATCGTATTTCCCGTGACTACAATGCCACGGTTAGGGGGCATCTTCCACATGCCATCATACTCGGTCCCATCGCCTACATACTCACTGTATGCGTAGTTGCTCGACCGCAGGTAAATAGAACCTTCACCATGCGTAGCGTAAATGCTGTTCGCGACTTTATAGTCACATTCTCAGCACCAACCAACATGATAGCATTCTGGTTATAGTTGCCTTCTTGCTCATGGGCCTCTCATCCCAGGGTATATTACTAACGCTATTTCCCGTCACGGAGAGTCCCACGCAAGAAGCGGAGTACAGGCCATTGGCGTAACATACCGGACTATATTGTTTGTCGCCACGACATTCGTGCTCCACTGGACCATGGGGCATCGTGGTGAAATTCAAAGATGTTGTCAGTGACTTGAACGCCATCAGAAGTGTAGATCCAGACCGGGTAACCTAGACCCCTAACGTCATGAGTCTTGCAGCCACGAAGAAACAACCCTCTGCCACCTCGGACATCAGGAAAACCGAACCCCTTCCAAGATGGCCCCAGTAATCTCGCAGTCAACAAGACCGGCGTTCTTGACGATCCGCATATTCAACTGGCTTCCGACATTGTTGAGCAAGAACTGGACCCCATAGAACACAACTTCAATGGGAGCAGCTTTAAGAACAGCGGGGCAATGGCTGAGTTCCATTCGGTTGTACGCGAGTAAATAGTCACGGTCTCGGAAGTCTTATCGGTAATCCCTGCACACCGGTGCCACTCGCAGTAGTATCTCAGACGATCGGCGGCAAAAACTCTGTCTGTCGACGAAGCCCACGACCATCAGATCGTCACCCTTATTGAACCCCGACGAATCCGCCACCGCAACTGATGTGTCGCCACGGTCAATTTCCGTACCAGCCACTGACCACCCAACGTGGCCCCCTCGATATTGATGTCCCCTCCGTCCATCATGATGGTAGCCCCATACCCGGAGACAGTTAAATCGGCATCGACACGCACATCGCTCGCTAGACAAAACGTGCGTCCTGTGGCCAAATAAAGGACACCCCCACTAGCTTCGGCGGCATCAATAGCCGCCTGCATCAACAGCGCATCGTCCGTCTTGCCATCCCCTGTGGCACCGTAGTCTCTGATATCGAACACATCGTCAGATGAGCTCATAATGCTATCATCGGAGGAAGATATCGAAAACGAGATCATTGCAATAAGGAGTGAAACCAGAAGAATCCTTTTCATGTACATCCTCCCTCGTCGGGGTTTCGGAAGTCTACGTGGAAGGCCCGACTTGTCAAGTCCCAAATAGGAAGGATGGCACAAGAAGGGCCGAACCATGGAGGAAATGTGGGATGGGACGATCAGGGGGATAATGCAATCTGAAGAAAGGCGGAAGGAACCGGTTCGGCGAGCCAGAAAATCGTCAACGGCAAACGCGAAACCCTATGG
>CAVSCO010000079.1:0-49630 GCA_963726475.1 uncultured Phycisphaerae bacterium
ATCCCCACGATAGGCTCTACCCTAAACATGTCGACCTGTACTTGGTCGGACGGTTACCCATCAATAGTCTCTCATTGTCGTTTGTGGAGAGGATTGTTGACGACGCCGGATTTCGGAAACGTTGCATTCAACGTGCCCTCCCGCCTAGCGATTGGGGACACGACCACGATAGAACTACTCCTCTCATGTGAGTCATCAATAGACCAACTTAGTGCTTTCTGGCAAGCAGCTGGAAAGAAGGAAGGATACACAATCCGGATAGCGAACGACATGCAGGGGCCACCTTTGGGTCGAGGGTTCAAGTGTGAAGCAATCATGCCGCAGGAGCAGATCGTTTCTCCTTCCTATCCAACGCAATGGAAGTGGGATGTGAAAGCTATAGAGGGAGGCAATCAGAAACTGCACCTAACCATCTACTCAATACCTCAATAACCATGCCGGACAATTTGTGATCAAGACGTTTGATCGTGACATCCACGTAGAGGTTACGTGGCATCATCAAGTTGCCTCATTTGCCAAGGCAAATTGGCAGTGGATCTGCACTGTTATGCTCATTCCAGTCCTTGCATGGGCAGTGAAGAAATGGGTCCAGACGCCAATACGTTCATCTGGGAACCCAAGGAATACGCCCAGAATAATCTGGGACAACTGGAACGGTAAGAAACACGCGTAGAGGCAGCTCTTTCGAATGTGCGCGAGACGCGTTTCTCAATTCGCGTTGTCATAACTTCAGATAGCGAGTGCCTCCGGCTTCCAAAAATGACATCGCACGGCGGAAAGATTTCTCGCGGCGTTTCCACGCCAATTTGACACTGGCTTTCTGAAGTTCTTCCTCCAGAGCAGCTCGCGCCGGTATGGTCGAAATCATGCTGATCTGGGGTACGGGGTTCAGGCGATGCTTTCCGTCGGAAACGAGGAGGTAGAGGGCCAACAGGGGAATGTCAGGCATGACAAACCGGTCCGGTTGCGGGTTTTCCCACTTCGTATTGCGATAACAGTCAACCGGCTTTTGACCAAGTTCTATACGATGACGATTCTCCACGGACCAGTATACTCTGGCGAGATTCTAGCAATCCCCTTTGCCAAAGGCTGGACAGAATCTGCCTGCTGAGAGAATATATACGACCAAGGTAGAGAATAGGGCCTCACCCTCGAAACGCACCTCTCCTTCGCCGTCCGGAGATGACTCACGTGTTTCGGTGCGATGGCACTGAATGCCCATTGGACCGGCTCGATTGTTCTGAGACATCCCTCTCCAATTACTTCATCCTGCTCAATGGCACTGAACAGCGAATACTTCGGTATGATACCGAATATCTTACAGAAATTGACTAGGCGATTGTACTGTTGCCCTTCTCTGTAGTGCAGGTAGTTGATCCTCCTTGTCTTTCTCGACTCAATTTTGGCCTGGACGGCGAACGAGATCCATGCACCTGGCTCACCAACACACCACAGCCAGTCAGCACCCGACACACTGCTTTCCTCCTTGTGCGTGAACTTCTTGGTGTACACGAAGTCGCTGTGGCCAGCGGCAATGGCATTGACGACAAGATCAGTGAGCGTCTCCTCACGGAGGCCAAGCCCCGTAAGCGCATATGCTTCATTACGCTGAATCGCATAAGCGTGATCACACAGCGTATCATGAAGCGTCTTTGCCACGAGCTAACCCCCTGCCGGTTGTCTTTGCATTATGGAGAGCAAATCAAGTGTGCGTTCCTATTGACGCTTCTCCATGGCCCACATAGAGTCCTGCTGGCAAATGCCTTCGGATTCCCACATCCAGTCTGCATAGCCTTCACAAATGGCAGAGGACGGTGGACTTGTCAAGAAGATGTCTTCGCAGTACTGTCCCCAGGAATGTGGCACTTTTTCAGAAGCACCACTGTTTGCGGTTTCTCACCCACGTTGAACAACAAGCAGTTGGGCCTAAAATCGTTGGCCACACTCTATGGGACAGTTACTCTCCGCAGGGGATGACGGGCAAGCGAATATTTCTCTGTAACCTCCCGGGGTGGTTCTTTCAGGAACGGGTAGACAGCAGACCGTTTGATGATTGGATCACGTGAAGAACCAAGGGAGGTCTTACCATGAAGGCATTGATGGCGGCGGCGACGTCGTAGGGTGAGCGTCCTCGCTCGCCTGAATCCATGAGTCGTGCGGGGACGCACGACCTACAAGTCCCCCGCGCCCGTACGCCTTACCAAGCATCCTCCTGGCGCGTTGTTGCCGGCCGGAAGTGAAGGGGTGGAATCCGGTACCTGTGAATCGCAGGTAGCGCACCGGAGTTCCTGGCTTGAACAGGCACATTTGCGATGCGCAGCTTAGGCCCAGGATTGATGGGCGGGCCGTTGATGCTGATGGTTAAGGAAAGGGCCTGCGCCTTTGTCGGCACAGGCCCTGAACGTACCTACTGATCCAGCGACCCTGGCGGGTCGGCTTGCATGGGGGCGATCCTACTCGGCCGGGCTGCGGCCATAGCCGATGTCGTCGATGTAGACGGTGCCCGTGCCATCGGCGGTTGGGCTGGTCGCGCTGCCGACTCCGATCACCATCTTCTCGACGCGGCTCAGATTCACGCCGGACAGATCGCCGTACGGGATCGCCCATTCCTGCCAGGTCTGATACGTGGTGATGGCCTGGTCGGGACTCGGGACCGTCGCCACCTTTCCGGCGCTGTCCTCGATCCTCACATACATCGGCTGGGATGAGTTGCCTTCAGGCTGAGCGACACCGATCCCCGCAATCTCCCAGTCGCCCGTCACGTTGCCGGTCGTCGAGACATCGGAGAACTCGGCGGCCGTCGACACCGCGGCGTCGTGACTGGTCACCGCCAGACCGATGTAGACATTCGCGGCCATCGGAATGTCCACCGGCTCTGCGGGCGTGACATCCAACCACGTGACGCCATCGGCCGAGTACTGGGCGGTAAAGATATTGCCCGTGCGGGTCAGCTTCACCCACTGTGGCAGGTCAATGTCGGCCACGTCCGTATTGGTACTGGCCTCGTTGGCTACGGGGCGACGCTGGAACGAGAGGCCATGCGCCGGCTCGGGCGTCGCCGCCATGAAGGCGTGCGCCGAACCCGCGTCGAGCGTTTCGCGGATCATCACGCCCGCCTTGGCCCACTCGTTGCTGCGGACGATACTGTCGACGCGAACCACCATCGAGCCGTTGCCACTGAGACTCTTATAGGCGTAGCGGAACTCATCGGCCGTATCCCAGATATCGGCGCCGATGGCGTTCATCACAATGGTCCCGTCGGCCCGTTCGGCGAAGGCCGGCGCAATGCCACGCACGTAGAGCACGAGCGCATCGGCGCCGTTGCCGGTCCAGTCCTGCGGGCCGTCAAACGTGCGTTCGGCTTCGGAGTAGAAAGGCGACGTCGCGTTGTCGTAGGTCAGAGGCATCGACTGCAAGCCACTGTGAACGATCGTCTTCTCGGCAAACGGCGCATCGAAGTACCCCACCGTCGCCCCGTTGCCGTTGACCCAGCCGTCGATCCAGGTATCGAAGATCGTCGTGCCGGCGTCGACGTTGTCGTCGTACGTTTCGAAGCCATCGATCAGTGCGTATTGCTGGGTCGAGAACGTCCATACGTCACCCGCCCATGCCGGGACGGCATCGGCCTCGTTGACTTCGACAACCTGCCAGTAGTAGGTATTGCCGAACTCCAGTCCGGGCGACGCGAGCATCGGCTCGCTGACCGTGTCCACCAGGACCAGCGCGTTCGGGTCGGTGCTCAGGTAGACGTCATGCGAAACCGCCTCGCGGCCGGCTCGCCAGCTCAGGGCGCTCTTGACGTCGACATCGGTGGCGCCGTCGGCCGGCTGAGGCTCGCGGGCCTGGGCCGGGATGTACATGAAGCGAACCTCGCTGAGCCCATACTGTCCCGTCGCGCCCCAGGCGCTGTTGACGGTCAGACGAACGTACTTGGCGGGGACGCCTCCGAAATCCACGTCGGTGTTGGCCGTGTACGTGTCTTTGGCGGTCGCCCTGGCGAACTCGACGTCGCCCAGAGCCGTCCAGTCGGCCCCGTTCTCGGAATACTCCACGGTGACATCCTTGAGCCCAAAGCCCAGGATGAGCTCGAACATCGAGTTGTAGTTCCAGACGAGCATATTCTGGAGTTTGTAGACGCGGTCGAATTCGTACTGGATATAGAGAGACTCGTCGGCCGGAGCGGTCGCGAGCCACATGTCGGCGCTGTTGGTCGAGGCCTGGCCGGCCGCATCGATGCCGGAGCCATCCACCGTCTTCTCGGGGCCGGAATCTGCCTCTGAAGTTCCGTTGCTCGTGGCGATGACGTTCTGAATGGGGTACGAGAACGGCTCGGTCGTGAGGCTCCAGACCTCACCTTTGAAGATCGTACTGTCGGGCGGTGCGTTCACTTCGTCCACTCGCCAATAGTAGGTCTGATCGAAGTCGAGCAGTCCGGGCGGATCGAACGTCGTGTCGGCCTGGCCCTGGCTGAGAAGCACATCCATGGGATTGGCCCGACTGGCAGCGTTGACGTCCTCGAACGACGTCCCGAAGTACACGTCGTGGGTCGCAGCGAAGTCACCGGCGGTCCAACTCACGACCACATCGCGAGGCACATCGGTTGCTTCGCTTTCGGGAACGGGATCGCTCGCCAGCTCTCCGGCCACACCGCCCAGCATGACGGTCTGAATCTCCTGCTGGGTCAGGGCCCGGCTGTAAATCCGAGCGTCGTCGAGCATCCCGTCGAAGAAGCGCCCCGACTCCTGAGAGTTGTTGCCGAGGGAGACATCGTAGGTGTCGACGCCGATGGGTCCGGAGAAGTCCAGGCTGTCGACCATCACGCCGTCGATGTACAACACCATCTCGTTCCCGTCGAAGGTGCCGGCCATGTGGTGCCATTCGCCATTGAGGGCATTGAGACCCGTGGTGTAGTTGATGGAGTTCCACGTGCCGCTATAGATGAAGAACTCGACATTGTTGCCGCTCTGATGCTTGATGGCGTAGGCGGTGTCGCCTTTGCCAAGCCAGGGGTTGTGCTCGCCGTTGCCCATATCGTTGGCATTGACCCAGATCGCGAGAGTGACTTGCTCGGTGAGGTCGAAGACAGCGTCGTTGCCACAGTCGACGTAGTCACCGTTGCCATCGAACGCGAGGGCCCCATCCAGGATGCCGGTGACCCATTGGGGGTCGCCTTCGAGGGTGCCGTTGTTGCCATTGGGAGAGTCATCGACCGCGATGTTGCCGGCGCCGTCGTTGAGCCGCCACAACCCGACCAGGCTCGGATCCTGGTCGGCGCTGAACTGGCCAAAGGCCCCGCTCCCCAGAAACACGAGTGAAATCAGAACGATGAGAATTGCAGAAAACGATTGCCGTCGCATGTGTGTCCTCCTTCCAGCAAAATGCCCGCGAAAATGCAAAGCCGTCCCGGCCTCGCGCCGAAACGCCAGCCTATTCTACCACCGTACCGACCGAATTCGATGAGGTTTTTCCTCATCGTAAAGTAGCAGTGGCCCCGTCTGCATCGGACACCGTCGCCAACAGACCCTCGAACCCCCGATTTCACCCCGCCTGGCCACCAAACCCGCTCCGAACCCCGTTTCCAACCCAAAACCCAACTCTCAAATCCAGGAACCGACCCCTCAAGCCCCTTGATGGATCACACGAGTTGGTGTGTGCGGGTTATCTGTAGGGGCAATCCACTTTGGTTGCCCAGTTCTTCGGATTGGCGGGGCATGAGGCGTGCGGGCGGTTTTGGGCAGAGACGGTGCTCTGCCCCTACGAATGGCGACGGCGTATGGGGCGAGACGGAGCGATATTCTTTGTAACCTCCCGGGGTGGTTCTTTCAGGAACGGGTAGACAGCAAACCGTTTGATGATTGGATCACGTGAAGAACAAAGGGAGGTCTTACCATGAAGGCATTGATAGCAGCGACGTTTGTGGCGATTCTGGTTGTCGGGGCGGGGTGTGGGAAGCGCGACGACAGCGAGGCAGGGACGGCACGTGCGGGCGCCGCGCGTGGATTTGCACCTGGCGGCGATGCAGGGGAATGTGAAGGCTATCGGTGAGCATATCGAGGCCGGGACCGATCTGAATGAGAGAGATGCGTATGGGGCGACGCCCCTGGCGGTGGCAGCGACGTTTGGCAAGACGGAGGCGGCGCGGGCGCTGATCGAGGGCGGTGCGGATCTGAGTATCACCAACGACGCAGGGGCCACCCCGCTGCACATCGCGGCCTTTCTCTGCCACCCCGAGATCGTCCAGGCATTGCTGGATGCGGGCGCGGACAAGAGTGTGCGGGACAAGGCGGGCACGACGGCCCTGGATTCGGTGGGCTATCCTTTCGAGGTGGTCAAAGGTATCTACGACCAGATCGGCAAGAGCCTGGCGCCGCTGGGATTGCGGCTGGACTACGAGCGGATCAGGCAGACCCGGCCGCAGATTGCGGAGATGCTGCGGTAACATGTAGGGTGAGCGTCCCCGCTCGCCTGAACCCAAGAGTCGTGCGGGGACGCACGACCTACAATATCGACAGGGGCCTGGCGCCGCTGGGATTGCGAATCGACTACGAGCGGATCAGGCAGACCCGCCCGCAGATTGCAGAGATGCTGCGGTAGAATGTGGGGTGAGCGTCCCCGCTCGCCTGAACCCAAGAGTCGTGCGGGGACGCACGACCTACAATATCGACAGGGGCCTGACGCCGCTGAGATTGCGAATCGACTACGAGCGGATCAAGTAGACGCGGCCGCAGATTGCGGAGATGCTGCGCTGAAGAAAGTGGTGTGCAGTGCACACCCTACCGGGCGGCGCATTGCGACACGACCCGGCCCATCATCCAGGGCAGCCAGATTCCGCCCACCAGAGCCACGAGGGCCAGCAGTACCGCCAGGACCATCCCCACGCGACCCCATACGACGGCGGGCGTGCCTTTGACGAGCCTGACGCTCTTGATGAGCCGGACGCCGGGCGGGGGCAACTGCTGCGAGTCGACGGCCTTGCGGGCGATCGACCACGTATACCACGCGAACGGCAGGACGCTCAGGAACATCAGGGAGGTGGCGATCTGGATGACACGCAGAGCCACTTTGGGCGGGAGTTGGATCAGGTAGTGCCTCGCCCAGGGCAGGCCCCACTGGAGCAGGACCACGCCGAAGAAGACGCACAGGACCAACGCCAGCAGGACCATCTGGCGATACTTGCGATCGGCTTGCAGGATCTCTTGTTCCATATCGGCTCGCTCCTGTGGTTGTCATCGGTGCCCCGCACGTTGGCGTGGGGCACCGCCACTTCCTGTTATCGGCCAAATCGGGAGGTGACTTCACCAGCCCCTGGACCCTCGTTTGACGGTTGCGGCGGCGCGGGTTTTGGGGTAGTCTGTAGGGGATGGAACGGAAGCATCACAACAGCGGCACATTCGAGGTCCCTTTTGGGTGGAGGCACAGACTATGAGATCGATGAGACGTCGTGATTTTCTCAAGAGTACGCTGGCCGCATCGGCGATCGGTGTAGCGCCGTTCAATATCCTCAAGGCCGGGCCGTCGCCCAACAGCAAGCTCAACATCGCCTGCATCGGGGTGGGCATGCAGGGCTCGGGCAATGCCCAGTACCTGGCCGGGACCGACAACGTGATCGCGCTGTGCGACGTCGACGAGGCCTGGCACGGAAAGCAGATCGCGAATCGCAAGAACCTGCACGGGATCAAGCTCTGGACGGATTACCGCGTGATGTTCGACAAGATCGGCAAGGACATCGACGCCGTGCTGATCGCGACGCCCGAGCACAACCATTACACGATCGCGACGTACGCCATTAGGCATGGCAAGCACGTCTATTGCCAAAAACCCCTCTGCCACACGGTCAATGAGGTGCGTCTGCTGGCGGAGGAAGCGAAGAAGCACCCGAAGGTCGTAACGCAGATGGGCAACCAGGGCCACTCCGGCGCCAGCTCCGCCCTGCTGCGGGACTGGGGCCTGGCCCGGTCGATCGGCCCGATCCGCGAGGTCATCGCCTATTCGCGGAAGAACTACTGGACGGACAAGCCGCTGGTGCAGGGCTGCGAGGTCCCCAAGACGCTGGACTGGAACCTGTACCTCAACCGCGCCGAGATGATCCCGTTCAGCACGAGCTACATGAATCGCGAGTGGATTCGCTACACGCATTTCAGCGGCGCGGTCGGTGACATGGCCGCTCATATCTTCGACCCGGCGTACTACTCGCTCGATTTGCGCATTCCGCTGAGCGTGCGTGCGGAGGTCAACACGCCCGCCTATCCCGGTTCGCTGCCCCGCTCCGGCGTCATCACGTGGGAATTCGGCCCCCGAGGCGATTTGCCTCCGGTGACGCTGAAATACTACCTGGGCGAGGACATCGAGTTTCCTTTCCCGAAGCACCTCGAACCGGGACGTCCGGAGATCACCAGCGGGTCGGTCATGGTGGGTGAGCACGCATCGATCATGGCGGGCAGCCACAGCCAGGGCGCGCGGATTATCCCCGAGACCATGATGAAGGAAACGCCCCGCCCGCCCAAGGTAGCGTTCCGCTGCAAGGGCCGGACGCATTTCGACAACTGGACGCTGGCCTGCAAGGGCGAAGACACCGCCATGTCGTCGTTCGACTACGCCGGCCCGTTGTCGGAGATCATCGTGCTGGGTGATATCGCCCTGCTGCACCCGGGCCGGACGCTGAAGTGGGACGCGAAGAACATGAAGATCACCAACGATGAGGAAGCGGACAAGAGCCTCTTCATGCGAAGGATTGCCCCGCGTGACGATCTGAACTGGTGTTAAACGCCCGCACCCAGACCGCAACCTCAACGAAGATAAGGATTTACGCACCAGAAGGCCGACGGGTTTCGGCCCTGCCGGTTGCGGGCTGCGCGGGCCATGGCTTCGTAGTCCCTTGAAGCGGATATTCCGCCTTTTTCCTGTAACCGGGCTGCACCTTCACGCACTACCGCTCGAGAAGGCAGGCTGAATCACCGTCTGTTCGTTCGAGCGCTGTCGATGGATGACGACTGGTACGAGGGAAGGTGCGTATGAAGGCAAATCCGATTCTCAGGCACGTCGCGATCGCTTCAGTTCTGTTGGCATTGGTGGGCGCCGCATCCGAAGCGAACGGCCAGGACCGTGTGGAACGCTCGAAATCCGAGGCCGACGCACTCATTGCACAGGCCGGGAGCACATCGCCCGACTGGTGGAACGCGGTGGAACTGGAGTATCCCGAAACGCTCGATTTGAACTGGCCCGTCAGGCAGGGATTCGGTGAAGGCCCGGGCGGGTTCGAGGAGAGAGGCAGAGGCGGCCGGGGGCGCGGACGAGGCCGGCGTGGCGGACCGTTTGGGGGTGGCGACTCCGGATTCGGACGCGATCCCGCTTCGCCCACCAACGTCGATGACTACCTGATTCGAGTCGTCTATCCCAATCCCTCGCGATACAAGGCGGGCATCAAGCTGGTCCATCACCTGATGATCCGGAACAAAGACGACCGGGAGAAGGTCAAGCGTTCGTTGAACACGTTGGGAGAGATGTTCTATGGCTTGCTCGGTGACTATGCCAGGGCGGCATTCTGGTGGCAGAAATGCGATCAGATGGGTGGCACGACGGATTCGGTGAAGCTGGCCCGCTGTTATTTCGAACTGGGCAGCCAGGCCGCGGCCGTCGAGCTTCTGTCACAGACGGACGGCAACAACGCGAGAAATGCCAAAGACGCCATCAAACTCTGGGCCAGGATCGGCCAGGTGGACAAGGCCTTGAGCATGATTGAGTCACTCTCCGGCACAGGCGGTCAAGGGATGGGCGGGTTCGACCGACGTGGCCCAAGGGGCATGACCCGAAGCGACAAGTACCTGCTGTCGGCAGAAATCTGTCGCAGCGCCGGCCGGTATGACGACGCGCTCGCCTACTATGAGAAGATCCTCGCCCTGCCCGACAGCGAGACACGCCCTTGGAATCATCACGAGACCGACGACAAATTCCATGCCGATATCAATCGCATCGGGACGGAGTCTCTCAAGAAGCTGGATCTCAAACGCATCCCGGACGGGCCGTACACCGCGACGGTAGAGGCCTACGGCGGACAGATGACCGTTCAGGTGGTCTTGAAGAACGGCAACATCGAATCGGTCGACGTAACGCGACACTGGGAAACCTACGAGTACTTCGTTATGGCACAACCGACCGCCCGCCAGATGGTTGAGAAGCAGAGCGTCGCAGGGGCCGACGTCATCACGGGGGCCACGGTGACTTCGGATGCGATCATCAACGCCGTCGCGGCGGCCCTGGCCAAGGCGATGCAGTGAGTCCACTGGTTGGAAAGGACGGACTGCTGCGCGACCTTTTGAAGAGATTACGACCGACGGGCAAAGGGAGGCCAGGCCGGCACATCGCGCAGGCGGCTTGTCTCGCCCTCTTTCTGGCTCTGTTCTTCTACTACGCTTGGCCCGATCGGTTGGGCGCCGATGGCGAGAGCGCGAAGGGTCTGGCCCACGTCGAGTTCTTTCTCACCCTGGACCCCCTGCTGGCGGTATCGACCGCCATCGCCACCAGGACCATGGTATGGTCCCTGACGGCGGCGGCCATCGTGCTGGCGATCTGCGTGGTCTTGCCCCGTTGGTTCTGCGCATACGCCTGTCCCCTGGGAACGCTTATCGACGTGTTTGACTGGAGCATCGGCCGTCGCATCGAGCGGTTCCGTGTGAGGCCAGGGAGCTGGTGGGTCCACCTGCGTTTCTATCTCCTGACGGGCGTATTGATAGCAGCGATACTGGGTGTATTGCTCTCGGGCTTCGTTGCCGCCATACCGGTATTGACGCGAGGCATGCTCTACATCTTCGCACCTCTGCAGGTCGGACTGCTGAGAGGCTGGGAGTCCGTCCCGTCTATGAACGCCGGGCAGGTCCTGTCGATTCTGCTCTTTCTCGTCGTATTGGGACTCGGCCTGCTCCGACCGCGATTCTGGTGTGCCTATCTCTGTCCCAGCGGTGCGCTCATGTCGTTGGCGAGCGTGCTGAGTCCGACCCGACGTCAGGTCCAGAGCACCTGCACGCAATGCGGTCGGTGCCTGCGCGTGTGCTCCTTCGACGCCATCGCTCCGGACTATTCCACCGATCCTTTGCGTTGCACCACGTGCAAGAGTTGCCAGAGCGTTTGTCCGCAAGGCTCGATCCAATTCGTTCGCCGATGGAGCAAAGCCACGCAGGGCTCTGCCCTTGCGGTGCCTGCGGCCCAACCCGTTTACACGCGACGAGGCTTCTTCCTTGGGCTCATGGGCGCGACCGGAGCCGGGATCGGCGTCGCGACGGGACTCGCCCACGAGCGGGACAGTCACGCCGATTCGTACCCGGTGCGTCCCCCCGGTTCCGTGCCCGAAACGAGATTCCGGCGCCAGTGCATCCGCTGCGGACAATGCATCAAGGTCTGCCCCAGCAGCGTTCTCCAGCCGGCCGGATTCGAGCTGGGCCTCGACGGCCTCTGGACACCCGTCGTCACAGCAGATTTCGCAGGCTGCAAACCGTCGTGCAACAACTGCGGCCAAGTCTGCCCGACCGGGGCCATTCGCGAACTGCCGCTGGAAGAGAAACGAGCCGCCCGCCTCGGCTTGGCGGCGATCGACAGGGACACGTGCCTGCCACACTGCGGGAAAGAAGCCTGCGGTCTGTGTCTTAGCGAATGCGCCGCCGCCGGCTACAATGCCATCGAATACGTACGCGTCGGCATCGAATACGATAATCGAGGAGCGCCGATCCCTGATTCGGGGCTCCTGGCGCCGGTCGTCCTGGAGGACAAATGTGTCGGCTGCGGCCTGTGTCAGGCGCGGTGCCGAGCGGTCAATGTGACGGAGAAGAAGCTGCTGGGCGAGAGCGCCGTCAAGATCATGGCCGGTCCGGGCAGAGAAGATCGAATCGTCACCGGGTCCTACCGCGAGCTTCAGAACAAACGCAAAGCGGACAAGAAACCCCCGCAGGTCGAAACAACCGAGAACGAATACCTCCCTGACTTTCTGCGTTGACGAGCCGGCGAGGAAACATGGAATGCCCAGCAGTCAGAGGGGCTATCAGCGTGGGACGCACGACCTGCGGGCGCCTTTTGCTTTTCGCAGAGGGTTGCAATTCCCGGTCGCGGCCGGTAGAACGACGCTGATGGCAACTGAAAAGCGATACCCGATGAGGCTTCATGGCTGACGTTACACAGATTCTGCACGCAATCGAACACGGAGACCCCCGGGCGGCCGAGGAACTGCTGCCTCTGGTCTACGAAGAGCTGCGTCTGCTGGCGTCGCAGAAGCTCAGCCACGAAGTGCCCGGGCAGACGCTCCAGGCGACGGCCCTGGTCCACGAGGTCTATCTGCGTCTGGTCGGGGGTGAAGATCGGGACTGGCGCAGCCGGGGGCATTTCTTCGCGGCAGCCGCCCAGGCCATGCGGCGAATCCTCATCGACAGCGCCCGCCGCAAGAAGAGCCTCAAGCGAGGCGGAGGCCAGGATCGGGTCGATCTCGACAACGTCGTTCTCGTCGACGAGCGGCGTATGGCGGTGGACGATCTGCTCGCGCTCGACGAGGCGCTCGACGACCTGGCCGCGAGCGATCCGATGGTGGCCGAACTCGTGAAGCTGCGTTTCTTCGCGGGGCTGACGGGCGAACAGGCCGCCAAAGCCCTGGGCATTTCACACAACACAGCGGACGCCTATTGGGCCTACGCCCGCGCCTGGCTGCGGCTGGCGATCAACAAGGGCGTCGACACACAGCACTGCTGAGCCGACCGGCCAGCCCTGAACGTAGTCGAACGGGACAAGGCGAGCGAGGACGCTCGCCCTACATGGCCCGGCGCAGACAGGCTATAATGACATTCATGCCCGAGACGGTGTACCCATGATCAGGGCGAGGCATGCCCCGCTCCTACTATTTCTTTTTGCAGCGTCTGGGTTTTTCGTGGGGTAAGGCGTCATCGGATTACGCGTTAATCTGTAGAGCATCGGAGTATCATTTTGAGTATTGAATTCAACAACGAACGGGACCTCTTCGTCTCCGTCCTCTCTCTGGAGTCGGCGGACGAGCGAGAAGCGCATCTGAAGAAAGCGTGCGCCGATCGCCCGGATCTGCTGAACCGCGTCCGGTCCCTGCTCGAAGCCAGCGAAATTGACGACGACTTTCTCGAAACACCGGCACTGGACTCGGGCATGGATATCGATGGCTCCGGTGTGACCGAGGGGCCCGGGGCCATCATCGGACGCTACAAGCTGCTCGAACGCATCGGCGAAGGCGGCATGGCGGTGGTCTACATGGCCGAGCAGGAAACGCCCGTCCGCCGGAAAGTCGCGCTGAAGATCATCAAGCTCGGGATGGACACCAAGGGCGTCATCGCCCGGTTCGAGGCCGAACGCCAGGCGCTGGCGATGATGGACCATCCGGGTATCGCGAAAGTTTTCGATGGCGGCGCTACCGAAACGGGCCGCCCCTACTTCGTCATGGAACTGGTCCGGGGCGTGCCGATCACCGAGTATTGCGACGAGCACAAGCTCAGCACTCAGGACCGGCTGGGGCTGTTCATCCAGGTGTGCCAGGCCATCCAGCACGCCCATCAGAAAGGCATCATCCATCGTGACATCAAGCCGTCGAATATCCTGGTCACGCTCCGTGACGGCGTCCCGATACCTAAAGTGATCGATTTTGGCGTCGCCAAGGCCACCGAGCAACGGCTCACCGACAAGACGCTGTTCACGCAATTCCAGGCCTTCATCGGCACCCCTGCGTACATGAGCCCGGAACAGGCGCTGATGGGCGGGCTCGACGTCGATACGCGTGCCGACATCTACGCGCTGGGCGTGCTGCTTTACGAGCTGCTCACCGGGCGCACCCCGTTCGAACCCAAGGACCTGATGCGGACCGGGCTCGACGAGTGCCGCCGGACGATCCGCGAGAGGGAGCCCGCGCGTCCGTCGACCCGTGTCGCCACGCTCATCGGAGACGAGTTGACCACGACGGCCGAGCGCCGGCAGATCGAATCCGCCCGGCTGGTCCACCTGCTTCGGGCCGACCTCGACTGGATCGTGCTGAAGTGCCTGGAGAAGGACCGCACCCGACGCTACGAATCCGCCAGCGGGCTGGCGATGGATATCGAGCGCTATCTCGACGGGGAGCCCGTTCTGGCCCGACCGCCCAGTACGCTGTACAAGCTGCGGAAATTCGTTCGGCGCAACAAGGCCGTGGTCGCGGTGGCCGCGGTGATTGTGCTGGCGGCGATGGTGAGCACACGGCAGGCCGTGCGAGCCACGCGAGCCGAACGCGAGCAGAACCGGCTGCGCACCGTGCGCGCAATCCGCCCTGCACCAGGAAGCTCATCAGCGGCAACGGGCCGAAGCCGAACAGCTCGCAGCACTGCGGCGGGCCTACAACTCCGACATGAATCTGGTCCAGCAAGCCCTGGCGGCCAACAACTACGGTCGCGTCGTCGGCCTGCTGAATCGGTACAACCCCGCACCCGACGAGCCCGACCTTCGGCAATGGGAGTGGCGGTACTTCTGGAACCAATCCCGCAGCGAAGCGGCCTTTGCCTTTCCGAAGCAACCCGACGCTGTCCGCGATGTAACGATCTCGCCCAACGGCCGAGTGCTGGCCACCAGCAGCATGGGAGGCGTCCTCAAGCTTTGGGACCTGAGCGGGCGAACCGAAGTAGCAGCTATCAAAGAGCCCAGACTGAACGGGCGGGCCCTGGTGTTCTCTCATGACGGGACACTCATGGCGGCCCCGGTCGATCGGGGCCGCCGGCAATCGACCGTGCGGATCTGGACGGTCGCGGGACGGACCGTGAAGGCGGAATTGCCGATGGATGGTGGCGTCCAATCGCTGGCATTCACGAAGGACGACGCCAAGCTATTGGTCCTCGGAGACGACATGGGCCTCCACATCTGGGACCTCAAGACGCAACAGACCGAATCGCGGCCGACGCAGGCGGCGCCACGCGGATGGGCGATGGCCCCCGCGAGGTTCTCCCCGAGCAGAGACACGATCGCCTTCATTGACGGGCCACGGATTCGCATCGTGGACACCATGACCGGATCGGACCGAGCCGAGGCGGAGGCCTTTGAAGACGGTACCGCCTCGCTGGCCTTCTCCCCGGACGGAACGCTTCTGGCGATCGGCCCTTCGTTTACCGAGACGGTCACCTATATCAAGCTGATCTCGGTCGCCTCGGGCGAAGAAGTCGGGCGGCTGACAGGACATGTCTCATGGGTGCCTTCTCTGGCGTTCACCCCGGACGGCAAGCAACTCGTCTCGTCGGGCGCCGACCAGACAATTCGCGTCTGGGACCTTGCGACGGGCCAGGAGACCGCGACGCTGCACGGACATCTCTCCGAGGTCTACTGTGTCGCGGTCGCCCCGGACGGGCACACGCTCGTCAGTGGCTGCAAGGACGGGACGCTCTTTGGCTGGGATACGACCCGGGTCGAGCACCAGCGCCGGTTCGAAACACTCGCCGTTCCCGTCGCGGGTCTGGAGTTCCTCCCCGACGGGCAAGGCATGCTGAGCGTCAACCTCGACGGGACCGTCAGCCTCTGGGACACGGAGACATTGCGCGAGGTGGAATCCGTAACAGCGCTCGGCCGGGATGTCGACCGCCTGTTGATCTCATCGGATGGGACCCGCGTGATTGCCGGCACCCGGCGTGGCGAAGTGAGAATCCTCGACTGGACTACGCGGCTGGTCGTCGCCACGCTGAACGAAGCGTCGGGCCGAGACCATCGCATGACGCTGGTGGGCCTGATCGACGACGACAACACACTGGTGGTCATGGTGGGTGGCTCGACGGTCCGCCTGCTGGACGTGGCTTCCCTGCGAACCATACAGGAATGGCCGACGGAAGGCGTGGGACCGCGATTCCGGTCCCGCCCTGCCCTTTCGGCCGACGGGCGATTGCTCGTCACGGCCGGATTCGATGGACAGATGACGTTTCTCGATCTCGTCACCGGGCAAGCCCAGACCATCGAGACCGATCAGCCCTGGGGCGTTTCGGACATGACGTTCTCGCGTGACGGCTCACTGCTGGTGACGTCCTCGAGCGAAGGAACGATCTGCCTCTGGGACCTGGCCCACCGTCAAATCAAAGACGTGCTGCGCGGTCACCTGATCGGCGTCGAGGCGGTCGCGTTCTCACCCGACGGGCAACGGCTCGCCTCGGGCAGCCAGGGCGACGAAGCCGTCAAGCTGTGGGACGTCACGACCTGGCACGAGGTCGGCACCCTGACGGGTGAAGGGTTGATCAAGGACGCCCTGAAGTTCTCACCGGACGGCAACCTGATCGCCGCCATCAACGCCAGGGGCAAAGCACATCTCTGGCGGGCGCCGTCGTTCGACCAAATCGCCAGATTGGAGGCGTCACCCGATACATCATCATCCCTTTCGCAGAACGCCGCGATGGTGCAGCCATGAAGGAGTACATGAGAAAGACGAGGAGTCAAACAATACCAACGGAGGAATACCTTCAGACCCAGTCCGGTCAACCATCGACGGACGAAATCTGGAGGACCGATAGCAACCAGACGATGAGAGCAAACAACACCCTGGGGGTGAGCAGATTTGCCCCAGTGACAAGCTTCCTACACGAAGGGTGCCGGCGCGACCGTGTCTAACAGGCCCAAATTCCCGGATGCACGCGCCGGCACACCTTTTTTGAGTGTATCCGAACGGCCCCTTGGACGACAAAACGATTCTCGATACCTACGGTTTTCTTCCGGGTACAGGCTGCAATGCACGGGGTAGCAGACACGCAGCCCGGCGCATGGAAAAAGGGCTCTCCGATGATCCGGAGAGCCCTTTGCATTTGCTCTATTCGACAGGCGTTGGCGTCTGTCGGGTGATTACTGGTCGGACGACTCCTGGCCTTCCGCGTTGTCCTGCGATTCGGACTCGTCCGGCGTGGACTTGGTCCGCAGGGTAATGCCCAGCGTGTCGCCACCGGAGGGATAAGAGCTTTCCTCTCGGGCCACCGGCTTCGGCTTGGACGACGGCGCCGGAGCGGTGTGCTCCTCCTGGGCCCACTGTACGCGTCGCAGGCTCAGGCCGATCTTGCGGGCTTCGGGGTCGACCTTGAGGATCTTGACCTCGACCTCGTCGTCGGGCTTGACCACATCCTGAGGCTTGTCGATCTTGTGATCGGCCAGCTCGGAGATGTGCAGGAGACCTTCCAGGTCGGGCTCCAGCTCGACGAACGCACCGAAGTTGGTGAGCTTGGCGATCTTGCCCTTGATGATGTGACCGGGGATGTACTTCTCGGGAATGGCCCGAATCCAGGGGTCTTCGGTCATCTGCTTGATACCCAGCGAGATGCGCTGCTTGGCCTCGTTGACTTCGAGGACCACGCACTTGACCTCCTGGCCCTTCTCCAGCGCCTCGCTGGGGTGCCCGTACTTGCGGGTCCAGCTCAGGTCGGAGATGTGGACCATGCCGTCGATGCCCGGCTCGATCTCGACGAACGCGCCGAAGTTCGTCATGCTGCGCACGTTGGCGGTGACGATGGTTCCGGGCGGGTACTTGCGAGCGGCCAGTTCCCACGGATTCTGCTCGGTCTGTTTGATGCCGAGCGAGATCTCCTGTTTTTCCTTGTTGACGTTGAGCACGACGACGTCGATCTCGTCTCCGAGATTGACCATCTCGCTCGGATGCGACAGGCGTCGCGTCCAGCTCATCTCGCTGATATGAACGAGGCCCTCGATGCCGTCTTCCAGGCGGACGAAGACGCCGTAGTTCATCACGTTGACGACCTTGCCCTGGACCTTGGCGCCGACGGGGTACTTCGCCTCGACGTTTTCCCACGGGCTCGGGGTCTTCTGTTTGAGACCGAGCGAGATCTTCTCGTTGTCCTTGTCGACACCGATGACCACGCACTCGATGTCCTGATCCAGCTCCACGACCTCGGACGGATGCGAGATGCGTCCCCAGCTCAGGTCGGAGATGTGCAGGAGCCCGTCCAGGCCGCCCAGGTCGACGAACACGCCAAAGTCCGCGATGTTCTTGACCACACCCTTGCGAAGCTGGCCGACCTCGATCTCGGCGAGGATCTTCTCTTTGCTGGCCCGGCGTTCTTCCTCGATGAGCTTGCGACGGGACACCACGATGTTGCGGTTGTCGACGTCGATCTTGAGGATCTTGCACTCGACTTCTTTGCCGATAAACCGGCTGATGTCACCCGGCTTGCGAATGTCAACCTGCGAGGCCGGCAGAAAGACCGCAACTCCGATGTCGACGAGCAAGCCACCCTTGATCCGCCGGATGACCTTGCCGCTGACGACGTCCCCTTCCGCCTTCGTGTTGATGATGTGTTCCCAGCCACGAATCGTATCGGCCTTGCGCTTGCTCAGCAGGATCAGGCCGCCGTCCGAGTCGGTATCCTCGAGCAGGACCTCGATCTCCTTGCCCGGGGCGATCTCGTCGGGACTGCCGAATTCACTGGCCTCCACGACGCCTTCGCTCTTGAGGCCCACCTCGACGATCACGTCGTTGCCGATTTGAGAGACAATGGTGCCCTTGAGAATCGTGCCCGGCAGGCGCGAGTCGACCTTCTTCTGAAGCATCTGTTCGAGGTATTGGTTCTCACCATCCCCAAACATCTCGCCGATCTGCTCTTCGAGTTTGTCGTCGGACAACCCCAGCTTGTTGACAATATTTCGATCTACCATAGATTCCAATTCCCCTGTGGGGTCTTCCCATGCGACCGACCAACGCCCCACATACACATCAGCCGGCCTCGATGCCGCATTGCAGCAATCCAGGTTGATATAGTTATCCCCCTGCCCACGCAGCAGAGGGTGTCAGACAACGAGTCGTGAGGAGACCACGGTTGACTCACTGTTCTTCGCCAAATCGTTCCAAATGCTTGACAAATTCTTCAATGACCCAGTTCGGCGTAGAGGCTCCCGCCGTTACACCAGCAACCGTCTTTCCAAAAAGTACGTTTTTATCAAGTTCGTCCCAATTCTGCAAGTGAAACGTCGATTCGTTGTGTTTTTTGCACAGGTCGGCGAGCCGGCGGGTGTTGGCGCTGTGCAGCCCGCCCAGGACGAACATGATATCCACCTGCTGGCAGAGCTCGATGGCGGACTCCTGCCGCTTGATCGCCTCCTTGCAGAGGGTGTTGATCACCTTCAGCTCGCTGAAACTGCGGCGGGCGATGGCGTCCAGCATGCGCCCCAGGTGCTCGGGGCTCTGCGTTGTCTGGCAGACGATGCCCAGCCGGCCGTTTTTGGGCAGTTTATCCAGGTCGTCCTCACCCGCCACGACCACGACATCGCTGACACAACCGACGACCCCCTGCACCTCGGGATGGTTCTCTTCGCCGATAATAACGACCTCGTAGCCCTCCGCTTCGAGCTGTTTGACGATCTGCTGGAGGCGTTTGACCAGGACGCAGGTGGCGTCGACGATGTGGAACCCCTCTTCCGTGAGGTGCTTCAGCTCGCTGGGAGCCACCCCGTGCGAGCGGATCAGGACGGTGCCCGAATCCATCTGGTCGACGGAGTCCACCGTGTGCAGCCTGGAGGCCCGGAGCCGTTCCACTTCATCCTTGTTGTGAATTATCGGGCCGAGACAATAGACCGACTGCTCGTCCCCGGCCTGCTCCAGCGTCTTCTCGGCCATGCTGATGGCGTTGCGAACCCCCGGACAGAACCCACACTTCGCGGCGACCAATACTCTCATGTTGACCCCAAAATCCTTCCCAATCGTCCCACCCGACCCTTTGGGCCGGACAAAAAGCGGGAGCGAGCCCATCGACCCGCTCCCGGTGATGTTCTTTACGCGTGCACTACCCTACAGTGCGATCCTTTCGACGGCAAGGTGCTAAACCAGCGGCGTCTTGCCGGGGATAGCCACAGGCCGCATGGCCAGGTCGCCAAACTTATAGGCCGGCGGGGCCAGGTCCAGCTTCGACGCCTTCATGGCCCAATCCCACTTCAGCGAGCGGCCCGTATAAGCGTCATCCGGCCCAGGATTGCCGTCATGCTGCTCTCGGCGATGCGCTTGCCTTCGTTGAGCCGCTTGCCCTCACGAATGGCGGCGATCTGGTCGGCGTGCTGCGTCAGGCACGGATCGTGTTCATCCCAGCCAATCTCGGCCGCGTTGGCGCCCTTGATGACCGCGCGGGCAAAGTCCAGTTGAGCCGAGCCCTTCGTCCCGATGATTCTCTCATAGTGCGGATTCGAGATGCCGTCCTGCTGGGCGCCCTTGTAGGAGACGAAGACACCGTTGGGGTATTCGTACTCGACGGCGAAATGATCGTACACGTTCCCGAACTCGGGCTCGACGCGCTGCTGCCGCCCGCCCATGCCGGTGCACTGGATCGGAGGACCACCCATGACCCAGTTGATGATGTCGAGATTGTGGACGTGCATCTCGGCGATGAAATCACCGCTGAGCCACGTCAGGAACAGCCAGCGACGCAGTTGCCATTCCATGTCCGACCACTTGGGATCGCGCCCTTGCGGCCCCCAGCTTCGCATGCCCCCGCCCAGGCGGAAGCACTGCCCGCTCAGGATCGTGCCCAGGGCGCCGTCGTGGATGCGCTTGACCGCGTCGACCAGGTGCGAAATGCGTCGCATCTGCGTGCCGGCCATGATCGTCAGCCCCTTCTGATCGGCCAATTCCGAGGAGGCAATCACCGAGCGGACGCCTACCGGGTCGACCGCCACGGGTTTCTCGGCGAAGACGTGCTTGCCCGCCTCGATGGCCGCCTTGATCATCATCGGACGGAAGTGCGGCGGGGTCGTCAGGATCACGAGGTCGATATCCGTCGCGAGGACCTTCTTGTAGGCGTCCCATCCGGTAAAGCACATCTCGTCGGTGACCTTGACCTTATCGCCCAGTCGCTCGGTCAGATTCGCACGGCACTTGTCGATCGCCTCTTTGAACATGTCGCCCATCGCCACGAGCTCGACGTTCTCGGCCGCTGCCAGACATCGGGAGCTATCGTGCGTCCCTCGCCCGCCGCAGCCGATCACCCCCAGGCGAATCTTGTCGCCCCCGGCGGCAAACGCTCGCGGGCTCAGCCCCGAAACAGCCGCCACGGACAGCACGCCGGCCGCCCCTTTCATGAAATCGCGTCGCGATACTCTGTCTTGCTTGAATCCATCATTCATTGCAGCACCCCAATCTTCCTATGGATACAGACTGCTATTCGAACGCTTCGATATGAATGTTGCGAAACTCGATGGTGCCGGAGCTGACCTGCAAACCGATGTAGCCGGTGCGTCGCGTCAATCCCGGATGTCGCGCGTACAGGTAGGGATAGAAGGTCGCCTCGGTGTCGACGACCTGCTTGCCGTTCAACTTGATCCGGATGCGGGCGCCGCGACAAGAGATCGCCATCGGCTGCCACTTGCCCGCCGGGCCTCCCATCCGCTCCGACGGCGCCTGCACGTCGTAGATGCTGCCCGTGACCTGGTTCGCTGGCAGCTCGCCCCAGTCGCGGGTCGCATCGTCGAGAATCTGAATCTCCATTCCGTCGTACGGGGGGTCGCCCCGCAACGGCGTCCGCACGTAGATGCCCCCTTCGGCACCGGGAGAGACTCGATACTCCAACGAGAGCTCGAAATCGCCATAGGGTTCCACGGTCGCCAGCCAGCCTTCTTCCGATCCGGCCTGACCTCTCAGGACGCCGTCCTCGAACCCCCAATCGTCGTGATCGGCGCCGATCTGCTGCCAACCCACCAGACCGGTCGCCAACAGATCCGCCCGCTTGGGCTCGCAGCAGAGACGCACGGGCCGGCACGAACCACCGGCCATCATCGTGCAGAAGAGAAGAAGAATGAGCGGCCTGTCCTGGATTCTACGACACATATCACACCTCCTGTCCCTGTAGTGGATTCGCCCCCGCGCACTCGACTGATATCGCTTGAAGTGTCGTTGCATATCGACACGCGTGCCCTAGAAGTAGCAATCGGCTCCGACTCACAAGGTCAGCGTACCGGGCCGGCCGGCGCCCGTCAAGCCCATTTCCAGGCATCGACCGCCACGTGCGCGCTTGACGAGGCTTTGGTGCAGCACTATGATTGACTGGTGGTGTGCGGCGATGTCGCCGTGAGAGAATGAGCCCATGGACAATCGAAACGCAATGCAAGGACCGTTGGCTTCGGTCGATCACACCGGAACCGAACGGGACACGAGACGAATCCCCGAATCGGGTATTGGCCTGCGGAGGCTTTCATCGCTTCTGCTCTGGGCCGGAATCGCCGTGCTCGTGGTTGTTCTGAGCCCATTGCGGCACGTGACCGGGCCGGCGAGCGTCGTCGCAAACGAGCAAGATCCCAACGCCCCGGCATACTATCGCTACAAGGTCATCCGGACCTACTCGCATAACACCCAGAACTTCACCCAGGGCCTGGTCTACCAGGATGGCTATCTCTATGAGGGCACAGGGCTCTACAGACAATCGATCCTGATCAAACGCGACCTGGAAGAAGACCGCATTGTCAAGCAACTCCGCCTGCCCAATCAATACTTCGGTGAAGGTGTCACCCTCTTTGGCGAGAAGGTCATCCAACTGACCTGGAAGTCGCAGGTCGCGTTCGTCTACGACAAGGAGACGTTCCGCGAACTGGACCAATTCACCTACAGGGGCCAGGGCTGGGGGCTGACCACCGACGGGAAGCGCCTGATCCTCAGCGATGGCACCTACTGGCTGCGTTTCCTCGATCCGAACACCTACGCCGAGACGGGCCGCATCCGGGTGGGCGATGGGCGCCGGCCTCTGCGCCAGATCAACGAACTGGAGTACATCGACGGGCAAATCTACGCCAACATCCTGCCGACGGACTACATCGCGATCATCTCGCCCGAGACGGGCCGCGTCACCGGGTGGATCGACCTGACCGGGCTCTACATCCCGCCGCAATACAGCCCGTCGAATGTCGTCCTCAACGGCATCGCTTACATCCCCGAGACCAAACACCTGCTCGTTACCGGCAAGTGCTGGCCCAAGATGTACGAGATCGAACTCGTCCCGCAGACCCCTGAGCCGTAGCCACAGCTCGGTCATTCCGTAGGTCGTGCGTCCCCGCACGACTCCTGGGTTCCAATGCAACGGGACGGTCGGTGCGCGCAGGGTGGTTTCGTTGCTCGTAGGGCTTGGCGCCTTTCAGGGTCAGGCGAGCGGGGACGCTCGCCCTACATCAGTCGAGCGGACGGAAGTTCACGCCGAGCATATCCAGCCGTTGCAGGTGGTGACGCAGCCGGGCGACGAACGCGTCATAATCCTTCCATCCTCGGGCGACCAGCCAACTTCCGCTAGCGCCGCCGCACGCGGATAAGCCATGTAATCCAGACGCTCGGGCGTGGCGATGTACTCACCCCAGAGTTGGCCCTGGACCCCGAGAACGTGTTTGGCCTTGTCGGGCGCAATGGCCTCAGGGATCGGATCGTAGGAATAGACCTTGGACAGGGGCAGATTTCCACCGATCGCCAAAGGCTCCGACTTGGGCGGGCCTTGATAGTAGTCGAGATACGTGTACGCCGTCGGCGCCATCACGACATCATGCCCGGCGTTGGCGGCCGCGATGCCCCCCTGCTCACCTCGCCAGCTCATGACCGTGGCACCGGGGGCCAGCCCCCCTTCGAGAATCTCATCCCAGCCGATCAGTCGCCGGCCATGTTGCGTCAGAAACGCATCCATCTGCTCGACGAACCAGCTCTGGAGTTCATCTTCGCCCTTGAGGCCCTTCTCGCGAATCATCGCCTGGACCTCTTCACTGGCCTTCCACTGGGTCTTGACCGCCTCGTCGCCTCCGATATGGATGTACTCGCTCGGAAACAGCTCCATCACTTCGGCCAGCACGTCCTGGAGAAAAGCGATCGTTCGCGGACATGGCGCGAAGATGTCCGGGTGCACACCCCAGTAGGTCTTGGGTTCCAGGTCTTTCTGCTTTTCGGGGAAGACGCCCAGATAAGGGTACGCGCTGATCGCGGCAGTCGCATGCCCGGGCATTTCAATCTCCGGCACGATCCGGATATACCGATCGGCGGCATACTTCACGATCTCACGAATATCGTCCTGCGAATAGAACCCGCCGTGACGTTTTCCGTCGAAGCGTCGCGGACGGTTCCGTGCATGGCCCACCAGCGTTTCGCGCCGCCACGCCCCGACCTCCGTCAGTCGGGGGTACTTCTTGATCTCGATGCGCCAGCCCTGGTCGTCGGTGAGGTGAAGTTGCAGGCTGTTGAACTTGTGCAGCGCCATCACGTCGATGAAGCGCAGCAGATCGGCCTTGGCGATGAAGTTGCGAGCCGGGTCGAGCAGCAGACCGCGCCAGCCGAAACGCGGAGAGTCAGTGATCTTCACGCGGGGTACGTCCCAGGTGACATCATCGACCTTTGTCGGGCTGAAGACCGCCACGGGCAGAAGCTGCCTCAGGCTCTGGATACCATAGAACAACCCCGCCGGTCGCAGCGCAACAATCGCAATCCGCTCAGACGTCACCTCCAGCTCGTAGCCCTCGGCGCCCAACGTCGAAGGACTCTCGTCCAGCCGCAACTCGATGGCCTGTTCTCCAGGCTTGACCGAGGTTGTCAATTCGAGCGTGAATCCCGTCGCAGGCGCCAGCATCTCGGCCAGTTTCTTCGCCTCGACGGCCGCCGCGCCTTGCGCGCAGAATGCGGGTCGAAGGCGTGATATGAAAGACTCCGTCCCGCCGTTCGACGGAAGTCGGTCGCGGGATCACGTTGATCTCATCCCGGTCCGTGCGGGCCCCGAGGCTGCCCCTTGCCCCCAACCCCACGATCAGAATCACTCCAAATATCGCCGCAAATCGCTGCATCGAACCACCCTTTCCAGACTGGCCTCAAACCCGAACCATACCGCGCTCGGTCCGAACTCGCAATGCCAATCGCGTCTCTCCTTGCCGCTGTGTCTGTTCGGATTCTAGGGCAGCGTTCATTTCGCGCATAAGAAGCCCGTGGGTGGCGGCCTCAAGTCCGCAGGACTTGGGGATGGTTCCCACATACCAGGATACTTTCACACACATTTGCCGCTGGTGTATGTGCAGCTTTCATGGCAACGCTGCCTTGAGGTCGCAGACAGCCAGGAGGGGCAGTCTCTTTGGCCTTCCTCCCGAGACATTGGTCACACTACGATGCCGGGTTGGATCCCCGAATGGCGGCCAGAAGCCCTTCCGAGGGGCCGGCCTTGGGCAGATAGAGCTCGGCGCCCGCATCCAACATCCTCTCGCCCACGCTGTGCTCTTCAAACATCGACAGTGCGATGACTCTCGTATGCCTCATCTCGGCCTTGATTCGTCGGGTCGCTTCGTCCCCACCCATAACGGGCATCGAGACATCCATGATAATCACATCCGGCCGCAATTCCCTCGCCCGCTCGACCGCCTCCCTTCCGTCGCCTGCCTGGCCGACAACCTGCATGTCCTCCTCCTCGCCGATCAGAGCGGCCAGCCCTTCCCGCACCACCTTATGATCATCGACCAACAATACCCGCAGCCGATCGCCGGAGACGGCAGGCCGGAACCTGGACGCCGGGACGACGTATGCAACAGGCCCTTCGGTTCTACCGGCCTGCTCTGATTCTCTCGCTATCTGCACATCCGGCACCGCAATCGCGAAAACGCTCCCTTTCCCGGGAACGCTGCGAATCTTCATCCGACCGCCAAGCAGCCCCACACGCTCGCGGATACTCAGCAAACCAAAACCGGCGGCCTTACCCAGGTCCGTCGGATCAAACCCCTTGCCCCGGTCCGCGATGGCAAGCCATAGCTGCTGGCCTTTGCGTCGCAGTCGCAGCCGGGCTTCTTCGACCCCGGCGTGCTTGACCGTGTTGAACAGAATCTCTTGGCCGCCCGGTAAAGGAAGGTCTTGATCGATTCGGACTGCGAGTCCACCTGGCCGTAGATATCCGTTTCGACCGCCATGCCGTGTTTGGCCCGTATTTGCCCGGCCAGCCACTCGAATGTGTCGCTCAAATCGCTCTGATGCAGAACGGGCGGACTGAGCTCGTGCGAGAGGTTTCGCGATTGTTCGATCGCGTCCCGGAGCACCTGATTGAGCTGTCCAGCAATCTCTCGCATGGGCGCGTCGTCCTTCGCTCGGTTGTTCAGCAACCCCACGTGGAATTTCGCCGCCGCAAGCTGCTGCTGCAAACCGTCGTGCAGGACTTCCGCCATCCGCTTGCGCTCACGATCCTCGGTTTGCGACAATTCCATGGTAAGCTTCTGAAGCTGGCATGCCCGCTGCTCCAACTCCCTCAGTGCCGTCTGCCGTTGGGTAACATCCTGGAGATTCAGCACGAGATACTTCACCTGGCCGTGGTCGTCCAGCAAGGGTGTAAGCTGCCAATCCCAGTAGCTGATCCGCGACGTGTCATTGGGATAACTGAACGCTTTGGCGTGCGCCCGATACAACTGCCCGGTTTGCACGACACGCTCGAAGATGGCCTTGTTGCGGTCATGCGGATAAAGATCGAAATGATTCTTCCCCACAAAATAGTCCGGGGTCTTGCTGTCGGCAGCGGCATAGGCCTCGTTGACCTGTACGAAGTTGAAGTTACGGTCCATGAAGGCCAGCGGCGTGATCGTGTGCCGAAAGAAACCGTCAAGCATCCGGCCCTGTTCGCGGAGTTGGCCTTCGGCCAGCGTGCGGCGAGCGACCTCGTCCTCGAGGCAACCGACCGCCTCTCTCAGCTCCGACGTCCGCACGTGGACTTGCTCCTCCAACCGGCTGTTGAGCCTGCGCAGATTATGCTCCATCCGCTTCCGCTCGGTGATGTCGTACATGATCCCGAGGCGTCGGATGGCTCTGCCGGAGGCGTCACGGATGACTTTCCCGGAGACGGCGACCCATCGTATCCGTCCGTCGTCACCGACCAACCGGAATTCCGCCTGCAAGTCGTCGCTCCCGTCGGTATGCGATCTTTGGATCTGCTCCTTCATCGCCTCGACGTCCCGTCCATGTATATGCTGGAGGAACTTCTCGTGAGTCACCGGCTCGGAAGCGTCCAAGCCAACGATCTCGTGCATCCGGTCGTTCCAGATACACTGGCCGCTTTCGACGTCCCACTCCCAGAGGCCCAAGCGCCCACCGTCCAACGCCATACGCAATCGCTGCTCACTCGCACGCAACGCCTCCTCGGCTCGCTTACGGAGAAAGGCCTCGATGACGACCGGCGCCAGGGCTTCCAGAACCTCCAGCTCATCCTGGCCATAGCCCCCGTCACGATTGGCGACAGCCATCATTCCAACGGTCGCGCCTTCGTGAATCAGGGGGACACCAAGGAACGCCGTCAATGGCGGGTGCCCCTCGGGCAGTCCGATACTATCGGGATGGTTGCCTGGATCGTTCGTAAATAGAGACTTGCCATCTGCGACCACGCGGCCATAGATGCCTCGGATCTGGTACTTACCCGGTGATATGTGGCTGCTCGCCCGACCGGACATCTCACACGCCTGCCATCCAGGATCGCTGATCGCGACGTTATCGAGGACGCCGTCCTTCATTTGGCCTATGAATCCGAACCTGCTCTGGGTAATCTCCTCGGCCACCGCCAGGCAGAGCTGGCCCAATTCCTCGTTCGTCTGGTACGGTCATGGCCCCATGAAAGATCCGGTTGATCCCTTCCAGGATCGCCGTCTGGCGGAGTATCTTCTGCTCGGCCCGTTTTGCATCGGTGACGTCGAGCACCTGGGAGAATACCGAGGTCAGGCGTCCCTGACGGTCGTAGATGGCCGAGTTGTACCACTCGCAATGGATGATCGAGCCATCCTTGCGGTAGTTCCGATTGACGCTGAAGTTGCGGGGCCGCCGGCCGGACGCCATGTCCTCGGAAAGCTGAGCGACGGCCGCTTTGTCTTCTTCGTGAACCCATGGGATCTCGGTAATGGCCTTGCCGACGATTTCGTCCCGCTTCCAGCCAAAGATGCGTTCGGCGTCACCGGACCACCGAAGTACGCGATAGGACGGATCGAATTCGATGATCGCCAGGGGCGAATTGCTCATATGCGATTCGACGCGGTCATTGGCCCTCGCAGCGCCTCCTCGGCCATCGCCCTGGCCAACCCCACCGCCAGATACCCCGCAAGACGTTCCCACAGCGCGATTGTCCCGGGCGTGAACCGGTCCTTTCGCTTGTCATTCAACTGGATCAGCCCCAGACGATCGTCTCCGACAGCCAGGGCAATCAGCGCGACCGATTCGTAGCCCTCGCCGTTGCACCGATTTCGGGTGCGGGCCTGGCGGTCCGCTTCCGTGCTGGTGGCGAGCAGTTCCGTCGTGCAATTCGACCAGAAACTGCCGTTGGCGGTGAAGAACGGCTTGGAAGGATCGAAACGCCCGCAGATCACGTTGCCGCACATGCACTCCACAATCGGGTAGCCATCACCGCCGTGGATCGGGCAGCCGGCCTCGTCACGCAGACAGAGTTCGTTCTCCAGAAGGACGAACGCCTCGGGGAAACCCTGTGTCTCGTAGTACGGGAAATCGTCGCCATCCTTGACTCGGATGCCCACGGCTTCACAGCCGGATTTCTCCCTGATGAACGTAACCGCCTTGTGAATCAGTTGCTTCAGATCCTGACTCTCGTTCACCAGACCCAGAAACGCAGTGGCAACCTCGCGTTCGTCTCTGGCTTCCCTGAGATCGGCTGACTCGGTCTTTCCTCTGCCGTCCCCGGGGGTGTTACAGACCTGGCTCGAGCGTAGTGGCCGAGCCCCACGTCTAGGCTTACGGCTACGGTCTGCCCCCCTGTAGTTTGCCCTCATGGCCATCGCACCATCTCCTGTGATGCCTTTTTGCCCCAGAACCCCTCGAAAAGCACTGAATCTACTATAACAATGCTGGGGTATCCTGAAAAGAGGATTTTGCAGGTAGGCGCTGAGTCGATGAAACGAGCCACAAGCCGAAGCATCCGCAACAGGAGTCTCGACCCGCCCGACGAAGGGCGGTGCGGGGGGACTGCACAGGGTCAGATGCTCGACGCAAGTGGGCGTTTTTTTTGAAGAAATCATCGCGGCGAAACAGGGGTTTAGGTATGCTGAATGATGGTTGTTGACATGGATGCGACGCCGGAATCGCGAGCCGGCGACTGTTTGGGAGACTGTTGAGAATGACACATGATGAAGTGCTCATGCTGATCATCTCCGGGGCCGTGATCGTCGAGATTGTTGCGACGTTCGGCTATCTGAAGCGAGTTCCCCATCCGTTCCTTCTTCTGGGCAGTTTTGCGGGGCTGGCTATGGGGAGCTTCTTCACCGTCGCCGAGGGCCTTCTCTGGAACAGCCTGCTCAACGTTCTCGAGCATCTTTCGATGATGACCAGCGCGATCCTGTTCGCACTCTGGTGCGGGCTGGTATTCCGACCGCGAAGGCGGGAGACTTCCTGATGCACCCGGTGGCCTACATCGATCTCGTGTCGGTTCTCGCGTACGCGGTCGCCGCGGTGTTCCTGATTCGCGGCTACAAGCGGCCCGGGTTTCGCCCGGCCGTGCCGATCCTCCTGACGATTCTCCTGGCCCTCACATTGGGCTACGAGATCGTTCTGTTTCTTCAGTGGTCCGGCATCACGATGCAACTGGACTGGGTCGAAGACTTCACGGGCGTCTTCATCCCGTTCACCTGGGCGTTCGTGTTCTATGCGTTCGTCAAGAACGCCGTGGAAGATGAGCTGCGGGCCAGCCGCGAACGGATGGACCTGGCCTTGCGCGCGCCGACCTGGGCACCTGGGATTGGGAGGTCAAGACCGGTCGCGTAACGTTCGATGAACGCTGGGCCCAGATGTTGGGATACGCGAGCGATGAAATCGAGCCCGGCGTCGATGGGTGGAAACAACGGGTCCATCCCGACGACCTGCCGATGGTAATGAAAGTCCTCAACGAGCACTTGGACGGGAACACTCATTCGTACGAAACGGAGCATCGCCTCCGGCACAAGTCGGGTGAGTGGGTCTGGGTGCTCGCCAAGGGACGGGTGATCGAACGCGACCGCGACGGAAAGCCCCTGAGACTCTGTGGCACGCATCTGAATGTCACCGCCCGTAAGCGCGCCGAGCAGCATCTCATGGCCTACCAGCAGCGACTCCGATCTCTGACGAGTGAGCTGTCTCTGGCCGAAGAGCGTGAGCGGAGACGGATTGCCGCCGGGCTCCATGACGATGCCTGCCAGAATCTCGTCTTCTCCAAAATGAAGCTCCAGGAGTTGCACGAGTCACACTCACCGGCAGAGACGGACGAGATTGCGGCGATCTGTGATACGCTGGACAGAACCATTGAGAGCGTGCGTGCGATGATCTTCGACTTGAGTTCCCCCACACTGTACAAGTTCGGCCTCGAAGCGGCCATCGAGGAGTTGCTGGAAGACAAGGTCGAAGCCCGGCATGGCATTCAATGCACCTTCCGCGACGATGGCCGCGACAAGCCCCTGGCCGAAGACATCCGCGTCCTGCTCTACCAGTCGGTTCGAGAACTGCTGATCAACATCGTCAAGCACGCGCAGGCTGAGGCAGTGACCGTGGAGATCGCGCGTCTGGATGATTCGGTGAAGATCACCGTGGCCGACGACGGCATCGGCTTCGACGTGGCAGGCGTCCTGACCAATACGTCCCGCCGCCAGGGCTTCGGCCTCTTCCATATCAAAGAACGGCTGGATTTCATCGGCGGCCGTCTCGACATCGAGTCGGAGCCCGGCGACGGCAGCACTTTCACCCTTCTGGCCCATTTGGACCCGGAGGCATCCCGCGACTCCGAAAATCCACAGCGGCGCCCCAAACTCCGTCGGTTGACAGGGGTCCCGGTCCCGTCCAGCCAAAGCGAGAGAGAAATCACTGTTGAACTTTGCCGTCCGCAGCGACTATGATGAGGCCACCTGATAACCTGAACGACCGGATGTGAACCGCTTCGGATTGACTTGAAAGGCCAACGGATGTCTCAGTCTCATCTCCGTCTTATGCTGTCGCTGTGCGTCGCCCTGTCGTTGTCCCCCGCCGTGCGGGCCGCGGATTGGCCTCAGTTTCGCGGACCAAACAGCCTGGGCGTCTCGCAGGCCCGGGACCTGCCCGTGACCTGGAGCGAAACAGAGAACGTCGCGTGGAAGACCGCCCTGCCGGGCTATGGCTCGTCGAGCCCCATCGCCCTGGACGGCACGCTGTACGTCACCTGCTACAGCGGGTACGGCATCGAAGGCCGTGAGGGGGCCCTGGAGGACCTGACCCTGCACGTCGTCAGTGTCGATGGCAAGACAGGGAAGATCCTGTGGGACAAGAAGATCAACCCGGCGCTGCCTGAATCGAAAAAGGTGCGCGACCATGGCTATGCGGCCGCGACGCCGGCCACGGATGGCAAGCATTTGTACGTCTTCTTCGGAAAGACCGGCGTCTTCAAATTCGACCTCGACGGCCGGCAGATCTGGCACACCAGCGTGGGCACGAAGACGCACGAGTGGGGCTCGGGCACGTCGCCGGTGCTGTATGAGGACCTGGTCATCGTCAACGCCAGCGTCGAGAGCGGATCGCTCGTCGCATTGAACAAGGAAACGGGCAAGGAAGTCTGGCGAGCGGGTGGAATGGATTCGTCGTGGAATACGCCGCACCTGATTAGAGACGGCCGCCGGTCAGGACGAACTGGCCGTCACCGTGCGAGGCTGGATTCTGGCTTTCGATCCGAAGACGGGCAAGGAGCTATGGCGTTGCGAAGCGATTCCCGATTACATCTGCCCGAGCATCGTATCGCACAACGGCATCGCCTATGCCATCGGAGGGCGGTCGTCAAAGGCGGTCGCCGTCCGAAGCGGCGGCCGGGGCAATGTCACCGACACGCACAAGCTCTGGCAGGCCGACGTGGGAGCCAACGTCTCCTCACCCGTGATCCATGAGGGTCATCTCTACTGGGTCAGCGACCGCAACCAGACGGCTTACTGCCTGAGCCTGGCCGATGGCTCGATCCGATACTCCGAGCGGGTGCGGATGCAGCCTTATGCTTCGACGCTTCTGGCCGACGGCCGGCTCTACGTCGTGATGCGCAATGCGGGCACGCTGGTCCTCGCGGCCCAGCCCGAGTTCCAGCAACTGGCCCACAACAGACTGGCCGACCGCAGCACGTTTAACGCCAGCCCGATCGTTTGCGACGACGCCCTGATCCTCCGCAGCGACGAAAACCTCTACGCCATCAAGAAAATGGATTAGGTCTAGGAGTCCTTGTCTCGATGTCGATTAAAGCGACTCTTTTGAAGAGGCACCGAAAGGCCAGAGTGGTTGCGATCATCGTTGTCGGCATCCTCGGAGTTGGCGCATGGCAATTCTTCAGGGAGACCCACGGCATTGGCGTCGATTCGGTCTGGTGGCTGCCCTCTGAGGCGAGGAACGTCACCTACCTAAGAAACGACCTGATCGCCATCGCAGAGTTCGATATCGAGCGGGACGCGTTCGAGAGGTGGTGCGCGAATCAGCACATGGCTCTCCGCGAGCTGCGCGACGGAGAAGAGCACGACGTGGGTCGATGCCTCTCGTTCCTGGAGCAGAGAGAACTTATCCCTGCCGTCTCTGAGCCAAACAGAGTAGAAGACTACGCTCTGCGGATGGAGCGAGCCAGCAAAGACCTTGGTGCAGGCGATCTGTTCTACGAAGAGCGGTGGGACAACGGCGGCGGCTACACCATCGGATACGACACCGAGGAACAGCGAGGTTACTACAGCTCTAATCGTCACTGACAGAGGGCAGGTTCATTTACGGATTACTACGACAATCCCCGAGGAGTACTATTAACGGTGTCTGCGAAACGCAATCGGGCGGATGCCCCCTCGATCACAGGCGAATGGACAGGCCGATGAAGGGGCCGTCGAGTGACATGTTGGGGCTGTGCGTCCAGCGATAGCCCGCTTTGACGGCGAGACTCTCCCAATTGAGCAATACCCCTGCTTCGTATTCGTCGATGTCCGAACCGTGAATCGTCGACCAGATCGGGCGGAACTCGATGAGGAGCCAGTCGCAAGCCTGGACGAGGACGGGTGTGGTCATGGAGAATCCGCTGTTGCGGTCGTTACCGTCGAGGATGACCCCACCGACGCCGAGATCGACCTCGATTCGCTCGCTGTACGACAGGCGATAGAGTCCCCAGAGACGATAGAAATCGAGGCGACTCGACGGGTTTTTCTCCTCATAACGGGTTTGATTCAGTTCGAACGCAAACGGCCCATATCCGACCTGAGCGCGATAGTCCAGCGCCTCAATATCCGATTCCACATCCTGGTAGGCGAAGTCCAAACGGACAAAGGGCAGCAGCGGGTCCCCAAGCTCCCGTGCATCGAGATCGAAGTCCGCCAGGCGGTCCGCATCATCACTGACCCTGGCCCAACTCGCCTCACCCGGAGCCAGGACCAGACCAGCAAACAACCCGGCCCCAAGGTCTCCCAGAAAGCTATCCCATGGATCATCCTCCTCGTCATCCCACGACGAGTCGCGACGAGAATCGTCGTCCGAGCGGTGCTCCGTCGCATCAGCCTCGAACTTCTCCAACGTCCCGCCACAGGCACCTCGTGCAAGGAAGCCGGTGATGGTCAAGCTGAACAGAAGACCGAAGCTGAGCGTTCTGACCATGCACTCTCCTTTCCAGGTCAATTGCAGTCGATTCGCGTCACCGCCCCGCCCTACGAACTGGTGCCAAGAGGCGTCAAATTCAGTAGCTGCAATGGATCGACACCACACTGCTATTTTCGAGATCGACTACGATCGTCACCAAGTCGCACTGCACGTCCATGATCGGACCGGTAAATTGGTCGCGAGGTGGTTTGTCCAGATAGGCATAATTCATGTTGCAGACGAGATACCTGCGACCGTGTCGCAGAAAGCCGCCGTACTCGCGGTGGTACTGGGCAAAGTGTTCAAGGATGTATTCCATTGAGAAATGAGGCTTCGTGGCGACAGGATTGCAGGCCCTGACCGCGGCTTCCAGATCCAAGCCCTCAATGTCATTGCGGCTTGGCGTCCACACGTGGTCGAATTCAATTCCGTGGCCGGCAAGGAACCACCCCACGGTGGCCGGAAGGGTCAGGATGACTTCGTAGGGACGTCGCCCGTCGGCGTGCAGGATCACCATGTTGGGCTCATCAGGCGACCGCATGCAATCGAGCGGCGTCTGTCCAAGATCGTTCCTCGCGTTCGGGTCAGCCCCCCATTCCCTCAACAGGGCCACGAGATCAGCGTAGCCGTTGACCGCCGCGATATGCAAAGGAGTGTCACCTACCGGATCGGCACAGTTGATGTCTGCGCCGTGATCCAATAGTAAGGTCGCGGTTTCGAGATGGTTTCCCAAAACGGCGTCGCATAGAGGCGTGAAGCCCTTTGCGGTTTGGGCATTGATGTCTGCCCCATGGGCCAGGAAAAGGCCTGCCGATTTCGTCAAGCCCTTGAAGGCTGCTCCGTGCAAGACGGTGCGACCGTCATCCGCCGATAAGCTGGGATCGGCGCCGACGGCGAGCAGAATCCCGATCACTTCGTCGCGCCAACCCTGCGGAGCGCCCCACAGAGCACAATCCAGAGCCGTACACCCTCCCGTGCGGCGGTCTCTGACATTGACATCGGCGCCGCCGTCGATCAGCTTGCGAAGGACCGCCCCATGGCCCTGGGTAATGGCCATGTGAAGAGGCGGCCCCGACGGCCCGTCCGCATCGGGATCGGCACCGCACTTCAGGAGCAATTCCACCATCGCCGCGTTGCCCTGGTCAACCGCCTTGTGAAGAGGCATCCATCCGTAGCGATCCAGCGTGTTGGGATTTGTCGCCCCGGTGGCTAGAAGGCGGCGCACCTGAGAAAGATCACCGCTATCGACGGCCTTGTGAATTGGCGGTTCGCCGTCCGAACGCACCGGCTGTCGCTTGCAGCCGCACAACAGAATAAGGGACACCAGCAGAACCGGTCCCGCACATCTCATCTCCGACTCCTTGAATAACGAATGCACCCTGTCCGTACCATAATAAGGCAGACGGAGCGGGAAGAGTAACGCGGATTCTGGCTCAAGCCGGAGAAATCGATCGGATAGTCACAAACCACTATGAGATAGCCGCTGTGGTAGCCTGATCGAGGAGGGTCCAGATGCGATCGATCCATCGATCGTGTTCGGGCTTCATCAAAGTCGATCGCAACGCGGTGACCTTGTCACGGTCACGCTGGACGCCGGCGGCATCGAGATCGAAGAACTCGACGGGCAGCTCCGCCAGCGCCAGATGGAGTTGGCGCTGGGCGGCTTCGGTGAAGACGTGGCGGGCGAGACTGAGATGCTTCACTTGTCGTTTTGGCGCGGATCATCCAGACGACGATGTCCAGTTCAGGCTCGAAAGCAGTGACGAATCGGTCGTCGGCGCGCAGTTGCTCATAGAGCGACTGCGCTGCCCGGCGGCCGGCCGCCAGACCCCGGGCGAACTCGCCTCCTTCGACGAGGGGCAGCAGCTTCATCGTCGCCCAAAGCGCGACCGCTGCGGCACCGGGCCGGGAACACTCCAGACTGATTTCGCCAAGGTGCAGCTCGGCGGAACTGAAGTACGTGTAGGGCGAGTCGTGCTTATAGAACCGGCCGACCGATGGGTCGTGGAACAGGACACAGCCACACCCATAGGGCTGGAGACCATGCTTGTGCGGATCGATCACGATCGAATCGACTTCGCCCAGGCGGTCATACGCTTGACGCGTCGATTCGCTCAGGTTGTCGACGAGACCGAAGTAGCCACCATAAGCGGCGTCGGCGTGCAGACGAAATCCGAAGTGATCCCGAAGGGCGAGCAACTCAGGCAATGGATCGACCGAACCGGTCGCCGTGGTGCCGATCGTCGCGACGACCGTGCCGACGTCGCCTCGTTCGAGGCGCTGCTTCAGAGCCTCGACGTCCATCCGGCCGCAGCGATCGGACGCAACAGCCTCGAACTCCAGACCCAGCACACTACTGATCCGTCCGTGGGTATAGTGGGCTTGCTCGGAGGCAATCACCTTCTTGCCAGGGCCGAGCCGCCCCGCCACCCACAACGCCTCGAGATTGGCGAAGGTGCCACCGCTGGTCAGATGTCCCAGGTGCGTGGTCCAGCCAAACATGCGAGCGAGATCGGTCACGGCCTCCTTCTCCATCTGCGAGCTGGCCCGGCCTCCATCCAGCGCGTGATTGTTGGGATTGATCCACAGTGACAGCGCATAGGCCAATCTGGCCACCGGATGCGGCGGCTTGAGCATCTGCCCGGCATAAAGTGGATGAAAATACGGATAGTTGTCCGCCATTCGCTCGGCGACCTCATTCAACACGGCCTCCACGGCTTTCGGATCAACGTGCGATTCCTCGATCGCAGGCAAGGAGGCGAACCCGGCGTCGAGTCGGTTGAGCGCGGTACGAAGAATGTCCAATGACTGCTTGTCTAACATAGACATCACTCAAGAAGAACGTGTGCGGTGCATACCCTACGATTTTGCGAATGGTAGCTCAAACGTGTCGTGTGTGCGGCGGCACCATTGGGCGAGGTACTCTCGATGCCGTTTCAGGACCGGGGCCAACTCAGCCTTGTCGGCGAGATTGATCATTTCGCCCGGGTCATGGTCCATGTCGATCAACTGCTCGCGACGTTCGCCCTTGTCGTAGGCGATGTACTTGTACCGGTCGCTGCGAACCATTCGGGCCTTGGGATAGTCACTGTCGCCCACCGGTCCCCAGTTGCCAAAGCTCGTCTCCGAGACGACATATTCTCGCCACGCGTCGGGCGTGCGGCCTTCGGCCAAATCGCGGACGCTGAGCCCCAGACATCCTTCGGGCGGTTCGACACCGGCATAGTCGCAAATCGTCGGCATCAGGTCCAGGCCCGACGAGACGAGATGTTGGTCAACCCGCCCCGCTCTCGTATGACCTTTCTGAGCGACGATGAACGGGACCCGCGCCGATTCGTCGTAGAGCGACCATTTCTGGTTCCATCGATGCCGGCTGTGACCATCGCCATGGTCGCTGGAGAAGATCACGACACTGTCATCCTCCCGGCCCGAGTCCCGCAGTGCATCGAGCACCCTACCGATCTCGGCGTCCACCTTCTCGACGAGCCGGTAGTAGCCCCACAAATACTCGCGGAACTGCCTTTCGTTCCAAAAGTACGATCGGTAGACCCTCGCAGAATTCTCTTTCTGCCAGACGCGAAGCTCATCGGGTTCGCCTTCAGGAATCTCGAAGTTGTCGGGCAACGGAGGAAGTTCCGCCTCGGAGGGCGCCGGCGCGAGACCTCCTTCGAATTTGGAGAGGTCCTCGCCCCGAGCGAGCTGACAACAATCGTGCGGATTGAGCAGCGACACGACAAGGAAGAACGGCTGGTCGTGTTTGCCGTGGAGGAACCTGGCCGCACGGTCGGCTCGCTCGGCGTCGTGACCGTGTCCGCCAGGCAGTTCGACCTTGCCAAAGCCATGCTCTTTCGACCGCGACGCCGGGATGGTCAGGTGCCACTTGCCGATGTAGTGACAGTCGTATCCGCCGTCGGACATGACTTTGCCCAGCGTGACGAACGGAAACGGATCGTTGCTCGTGTTGCAGTTGATGTAGACACCCGACTCGTGGGGCATGTGACCGGAGAACATCGCGGTCCGCGAAGGCACACACAGCGGAAATGCGCAGTACGCCCGGTCGAATCGCGTGCCCATCGCCGCGATGCGATCCACGGCGGGCGTGCGCAGATACGGATTGCCCGTGCAACTCATCGCGCCGCCATACTGCTGGTCGGTCATGATGTAGATGATGTTGGGGCGTCGGTCGCGCTGCCGAGCAAAGGCGTTGACACCCAGGCCCAGCGACGCCAGTGCCAGCCCTGAACTCTTCAGAAAGCCACGCCGAGTTGTCAGTCCACTCATGTTTGTACCTGAGGCAAAAAGATTGCGCTTCATCGGTCGTCGTCCTTGAGCTTCGTCCAAGCCTGCTTCAGTTCCGAGACACGTTCAGGCTGTTTGCCGGCCAAGTCCTTCGTCTCGTACGGATCGGACGCCAGGTTGTAGAGTTCTGCGTTGCTGCCATCGTTGTTCAGGACGAGCTTCCAGTCACCCGACCTCACGGCCGAGGCGTTTGGTGTCTTCCAATACATCAGCCTCGTCTCTGAACCCTTCCCTTTGCCGGTGATCGCGGGCCAGACGTTGCGACCATCCCAATGCAAATCTTTTGACGGAGTGTAGCCGACCAGCGAACAGAACGTGGGCATCCAATCGACGATGTGGATGAGCGTTTCGGATTGTCCCGGCTTGAGAACGCCTGGCCAGTTCGCCAGCCGCGGGCACACGAATACCCCCTTCGTAGACCTGCCCTTTCCAGCCTCGCAAGGGTCGGTTATCCCCGAGAACGGTATGCGGCTTGTCTGCATAGCGGCCTTTGTACTCGGTGTTGCTGTGCCAGCTCTTCTGTCCCCCGTTGTCGCTGACAAACACGATCAAGGTATTCTCGCGAAGCCCTGCATCGTCGAGCGCTTTGACGATGCGGCCGATTCCGTGGTCCATGTGCGTCGTGCTGGCCGCAAACCATCGCCGCGACGGCTCGGCGATCGTGTCGGCATACATTGACGTCCACTTATCTGGCTCATCGAGCGGATAGTGTGGGACACTATAGGTGACGTAGAGGAAGAAGGGCTTGTCATGCTTCGACTCGATGATGCGAACCGCTTCATTCGTGATCAGGTCGGTCACGTGCCCCTTCTCATCGAGAAGCTGATCGTTGCGATGCCAGGTGGGGACGCCCGTCTTGTAGTTGTGCGTGTACGGATCGATCTGTCCATGGAAATAGCCATAGGACGTATCGAATCCGTACTTCAAGGGCGTATAATCGGGTGGCGAGCCCATGTGCCATTTGCCCGTGATGCTCGTCGCGTACCCGCTCTCACGAAGGGCCATCGGCAGCGTGACCGTATCGTCATCGAAGATCTTGCCATAGGCAGGCGCCGTCACGCCAAACCGGCTCGGATAGCGTCCGCTCATGAAGCCTACCCGTGTGGGGGTGCACGTCGGCATCACGTAGTTCCGATGGAAGCGAACCCCCTGCTCGGCCAGGCGGTCAATATTGGGCGTGTGAATCTTCGAGCCATGGTACCCGACATCGGCCCACCCCATATCATCGGCCAGAATGAAGACGATGTTGGGCTTGCCGGCCCGCTCCCGGCCATGGGCAACTGGCCGATTCCACAGACCGGCGGCAGAGGCTGTCGCACCCACGGCGCACAGCTTCAAGAAGGTTCGACGGGTGATTTCGCGACGTTCACCGGCAGCGGTCATGGCTGGTCCTCTCAATTGACGATTGGCGAATAGCAGGACAGACCTTCCGTCTCAATGATGCGGGATCAAGCCGCCGATTATCAACCGAAATTCCAGGGCAGATTCCAGGGCGGGATGCGTCAGGAGACGCGGAGATGGAAAACAAGAATGGGGGCATCGTGCCCATCCCTCACGCCCGTCGGGAACGTGGGACGGATGGGCAGATGTCCCCTGAATCGATGCAATCGGTCTTGGATTAGAAGTGGTGCACCCAGCGAACGATGAAGCGATCGCCTTCCGGACGATTCTTCACGCTGGTTTCGAAGTACGCGTTGAAGAACAGATGGTCGTTCTGCGAGAAGCTATACAGAGCACCGGGCCCGATGCCGAGAACCTGCTCTCGTCCGCCCACATCGGCTCCGTTCACTTTGGAGTCGGAGATCTGTTTGAGGTAGTACCCGTTGACACCGACGCGCAGTTGCTTGGGCATCACTTCGTAAGAGGCCGCGAAGTTGACGTGAATCGCCTGCCCGGCCTGGGTGTCGTTGAAGCCCATGAGCTCATAGGGGTCGTTGTTCTTGGCATTCCACAGATAGTGCGCGCGCCAGGACGCGGTCAGTTTGGGCGTGAAGAAGTACGTGCCCGCCCAGTACGGATCGAACGAGAAGAAATTGCTGCCCTGGTTGAGGGCCTTGTTGCTGTCATACTTGCCCGTCGGCAGGATCATCTGAAACTCGACCCGGTGCATAAACTTCGGACCGTTGGGGCCCATGATCGGGTCCCACTGGAGATAGGGTCCCACCCAGAGATCGCCAAGCCCCCCCCCGTTGTCGGTGACGACGCCGTTACCGTCGCTGGCATCGAGACTGATGACGGGAAGGATCACGTTGATACCCCACTTGCCGCCGAGCAGGAGTTCCTGATCGGACTGATAGATGAACTGGTTGAGGCTGACCCAGGCATCCACATCCGCATTCGGTGAGGCGGGGTGGTCAACCAATTTGTCGGCGGTGAAGTATTGAATGTATTCCGCGAAATAGAAGCCGGGTCCAGCCGGCGGGCCGCCATCCATGAAGCTGGTGAAACCGAGATTGATCGACGGTTGGTCGAACGCCGTGGCCGGCAGGACCAGCAGGGACACGAGCAACAGGCCCGCGCCGAACATTGACAGGCGACTACATTTCATGGCTAACCTCCTAAAATGGACACTATGGGCTTTGCGTACCACGACCCTGTGAGAACCCGTTGGATGTTAATATCGGAAGCCGCTTCCCTGCGTCACCACATTTTACCGGCTTTTTTGGGAGCGGACGAGCCCGAAATAGCCGCCGGGAGAGAGATTTTTCGGCACCCCGAGTCGCACCCTCAGGCGGTCAATCGGCAGCGCATGCGGAAAGTCGGCGCGTTCGAGCGCCGTCCCCATGTCCTCCCGCGGCGACGGAATCGTCCGATACTATATCGTCTGCCACCACAGTGTCGCGGGCCGAGACCCGCTTCCAGAGCGGAAAACGTTCGATCGCCAAGACGATCCGCAATGCCAGGCCTCGCAGGAGATGGATGCGTCCGACTTAACCCTGTCACCGCAGAAATTATCGGCCTCAGGCCGGGTTATGCTTGACAGCTTCGCCCCGGAGTGGTCTACTGGAATGCATAGGATAAGCGGATTGCAGTAGGGTCCTTTGTCACAGCGGGCGGCGGATTTCCAGGGTGATGCGTGGTGACTCCGCGTGTGTGGGAAGGTACTCGTATCGGGGTTCGTGAGATGGGGCGAAGCAAGCGGGGACATGTGCGAGTCATTCTTCACTTCGGGCCAGGCTTTACCCTCACCGAACTGCTGGTGGTGGTCTCGATCATCGCGCTGATGATGTCGATTGCCCTGCCCACCTTGACCCGGGCGCAGCGAAACGCCGAGGGGACCATTGTCTGGCGAACCAGCACCAGTTGTCGCTGGCCTGGCTGCAATACGCTTTGGATTGCGATGACCACTGTGCGAACCGGAGAAGTTGAGAAACGCCCTGAGACGCTATGCTCCGATGGACGAGGTCTACATATGCAGGGCCATCCAGGACGAGAACGCGATCAGCTCCTATGGCATCTCGAATACCATGGGGGGCAAGGAACGAGACGGTGTCACACCCTATGAGAGGTTGCACCGCATTTCGCATCCCGGGCAGAAAATGGTCTTCGTGGACGTCGAGCCCGAGTCGCAGAGTTGCTTCTGGCCACTCCAGCGATACGAGACGCCAAAAGAGAGAGAGAAAGGCGAGGAACAAGAGGAAGTGCATTGGAGATGGCGGCTGTGGTCGTGGCCCCCTTCCACCAGTCTCCAGAACATGACCGCCCGGCACAACAATGGCTGCAATATGACCTTCGCGGACGGCCATGGCGAATACCGGCGTTGGCGGGATCCGCGGACCCTCAAACTGATCAAGGGCCTGAGCACCGAACCGAACATCGTCTCGGACGACAACCCGGACCTGGAATATACCATCGACATATTGACGACCCCGACGCAATGATCTGACGGAGGTTCAACTCTATGCTGTTTCGAATGCCCGATTGGCTGAATTACGAGATGCAGCATAAGATGGAGAGGTTTCGCGACTGGTACGAGCGACTTCGCGTCAGAGGGATGCTCAACGACAGTCCCAGAGCGGTCTTCAGCATAGCGCTGTCCTGCGTGCTGTTGCTCGTGATCGTGTTGCTGGTGATCGGGAGAGACGCCCCCGCCCGGCACTATCCGATGGGCAAGCAGGCGTGGTTCTACGATCTCAATACGGGCAAGCTTTTCGTCGCCAGCGGCAGCGAGACCGGTCCGATCGAGGCCCCTTCGGGCCCCCTGCCAGATGGCCGCCCCGCCGGCCTTCGGGCCACGTCTACAGCTTCATATCGGCGCCGAAGGAATCCGACCTCTTCGTGGGCTTTCTGGAAAGACCCGATCCGCAGGCTAAAGCCGGAGCACTGACCGTGGACCTGGACGCTTTCGAGGAATGGACGCGCGGTCGATTGATCAAGCGTGTGGATGACGACACGTGGGTTTCACCGATCAGCGTGCAAGGTCAGGAGATTATCCAGGGATTGACCCGCCCCAATCGACAGGGCCAGACCCCCATGTACCACAGGCCTGAGTAGATGAGCAGGAGAGATCCTATGAGAAAGGCATTCACACTCATCGAACTGCTGATCGTGGTGGCGATCATCGCGCTGTTGATGGCGATCGGCCTTCCGGCCATGCGCTATGCGAGAGACCAGGGCCGCGAGACCGTCTGCCGTTCGAACCTCAGGCAACTGGCGATCATGCTGAAGACCTATACCAGCGATCACAACCAGTTGTTCCCCGATGCACACTACATCTATCACTCGGCCGAATCAATCGATCGGAAGCGATGGAGCGACTATTACATCTGCTGCCGCTGGCACGATGAACGGATGGGATACGACAGCCCCCTGATGCACGAGCATCCCGAACTGCGCGGCTCGCTCTGGCCCTACCTGGGCAACAAGGATATCCTGCGCTGCCCCATCGGCCGGCGCACAACGAACGGCGCGGCTGCTGGAATACATGTCGCGCATGCACGCATGACGGGACTATTCCCGTTGTCTGCCAGTACACCTACGTGATGAACGCGCGTCTGGGCACCACGATCCTCACGGGCGGAACGGGCCAGCCCGGCGGTGGTATCGGTCTGGACACGCGCACCCTCCGACAGACACCGGTCAGGACAGCATCACAGGTAACACGAAGTCCCGCGGAAGTGTTCGCCTTCGCCGAAACGAATTCGTGGCTGGTAAACATCAAGGGGGCGCAAGCCATCGCCGACAAACCGCGCTGGCCGGCAGACTGCGATCTGAGCGGCAAATGCCATATCAGGCCAATTCTGTTGGGCGGGCTGGAGATACTCCCGACCCACGGGCTCACACCGGGCCAAATGGTACCGGAAGGAAGACCTCTCGGTCAAGCCTTCGCCACGTATCATCGCCCCAAGAAAGGCGACCTGAATACGGGCTACTCCTTCGCCTCCATGCTCGACGGGCACGTTCGCAAGATCACCGTCGCCGATCAACTCCGGCGCTCGCGACGCGTTCCCGGCATTGACGAAGGCGAACTCGGCCCGGGCGGCAACCTGGCACTCGCCTGGCCGATCGACGTCCCCCCGCCTGGCGGATGGCAGAACCAATAGCCCGGGACAAACTCGCGTCCGAGCCCTGCTGCCCAGCCACCGCTTACGGCAGGAAGGCCTTGGCGGCTCGGAGTTTCTCGGGCAGGTAGTGTTCGATCACGTAGTTCAGATCGTGGACGGCGAACGCCTGCTGCTCGGCGCTGACGCCCATGTCGAGCAACTGCTGATGGCGTCTTGCCAGGCCTTGTAGTGCTTGACGAAGGGGTCGTTCTTCAGCGCGTCCTTGGCGCGCTTGATGTCCACCTCCTTCAGCGGGTGGGTCGGCAGCTTGTAGTCGATGATGTCCTGCGGCGTGACGCCGAGGAACCTCGCGTTGGGCACGCAGAAGTAGCGGTTGATGTGGGCGGCGTTGCCCGAGCCGACCTTGAGCGTGCGGTAGATGTTGAACATGCCGTACGGGTCGCAGTCGACGAAGGCGTAGACGGGCAGCTTCAGCTCGTCGGCCAGCCGGCGGATGAAACGCCGGCACGCGCGCGTCGGCACGCCTCCCATCGAGACGAGGATGCAGTTGGCCGTGCGCCAGTAGCTGTGCTTGACCAGACGCTGGAACATGCCGGCCGTCTCGATGGCGAGGATGAACTTCGCCTTCGTCTCGAACTTGAGGTGTTCGACCGAGATCGGGATCGAGTAGGCGCCCGAGCCGAACTGCGTGCAGTCGATGCGCAGAGGCTTGCCCGTATCGGGCTCGCGGTCGATGACGATGAGCTTGCCCCGCGATCTCGCCCCCCTTCTCTTCGGGGATGAACCCGAGCTGCTCGCGGTTGACCTCGAACAGCGCCTCGATGTCGTCGATGCACGGTGTCGGACTCGGGCTGCTCGTCGAAGCGGGCATCGTCCCAGTTCTTCGAAACGTAATACGCCTCTCGCTTGGTCATGATCTCGTCGTCTTCGACGAGCGTCTTGGCCGTCGACATCATGCGCAGCGTCTGCGCGAAGGTCTTGACCGTCGCGACGGTCAGCGTGCGCGTCTTCTTCTTGCCGCGCAGTTCGAGGAAGCCCGTCTTGGGCAGGTACTTCACGTTGCTCAGCGAGCGCAGCGGGAACGACAGCGTGGGCTTGCCCCGCTTCTGGATCTTCGTGCGGACCGAGGCCGGCGGTATCTGTGATCCGCTTGGCAATCTTACTCACGATCGGCTCCTTTCGAGCACGTCGGTTAGTTGTTCCACCAAGGCATCCTGCTGGCGTTCCGTGAGATCCAGCATCTCCCGCAGCGCGATGGCGACGTGGGGGATGTACTTCTGGATATACGCCTTCTTGCGTTCGGACTCGGCGGCTTTGCGACGGCGACGCAGGAACACCGCCAGCTTTCGTCCGCACTCCTGCAGCGCCAGACGGACTTCCTTGATGATCTCCGGATAGTGGGCGATCGCCTCCTTGCTCTCCGACGTGAAGGGCACCCACACCGAAGCCATGTGAACCATGATCACCAGAGGGCCTGAGGGCAACGCGCCGGACGACTGCTGGAGAGCGTAGTTCCGCCAGCTCGTGCCGAGCACGCTCTTGCTGATGGCACAGGCCGATTGCTGATAGAGCAGAGGGACGCGATTGGCATACCGCAGAACGCGGGCGAGACCGTCGGCCGGGATGGAGCCTCCGTAGGCGATTCCCGCCTCGATCTGGAACGGATTGCCTCGATAGACCGAAGGTGGCCTTGTCACGGCGGTGTAGAAATCGGCCTCGATCTGTTTCTTCAGTCCCGCCAGGATCAGCTCCTCACCGATCGGACTGAGGCAGTCCGTAGGCGGGCTCATGATCTTCGTGCTGTTGATGGCCTTGAAGAGATTGTCGGCCTCCTGGCGGGCGATGCGCGTCGGCCGGGCCCGCTCGTAGAGCTTGGCCGCCTCGCAGATCTGCTTGGCCACGCGCATGCTGACGCGAGAGAAGTCCGTGTGCAGAAACGACTGGAGCGTGCGGGCCTGGGTATCGTGGAGCATCTTGATCAGCACGCCCAGTTCCACGCCGTAGGGGTGCGGCTTGATCTCGCGCGTCTCGACCGGCAATTCGTTCGAAGCGCGAGGATAGTCCTTGAGCTCGCCTTCCGGTGTTACGAACCGGAGCGCCACGTGCGGGTTGGCGATGGCCGTCTGTTCGAGGTATTCCTCCACCGACTGGCGGCCCTTCTGGAACTTCGCCTCCATCTCGATCTCGACCTTCGTGCCTCGGTCCACGGGCCACTCGACTTCTTCGTCGACGAGAATGCGGGGCTCGTTCTTCTTGGCGTCGATCTCGAGTTGATAGTGATGGGCAGGCTTGTTCCGGGCCGTCTTCGAGGTGATGGCGATAGGCTTGCCCGTCGTGAGCTGCCCATACATGCCGGCGGCCGAGATGCCGATGCCCTGCTGGCCGCGCGACATCTTGAGGCGGTGGAACTTCGAGCCGTACAGCAGCTTGGCGAAGATCTTGGGGATCTGCTTTTTGAGGATGCCCGGCCCGTTGTCCTCGATCGTCACCAGGAAACGGTTCTCCTCCTGGCCCGGGGCGACGATCACCTTGACCTCGGGCAGGATGCCCGCCTCTTCGCAGGCATCGAGCGAATTGTCGACCCCTTCCTTGATCGTCGTCAGCAGCGCCTTGCGCGGATTGTCGAACCCGAGCAGGTGCCGGTTCTTCATGAAGAACTCGGCCACGGAGATATCGCGCTGCCGCTTGGCCATGTCCTCGGCGGTCGCGTGCTGGGTCGGCTTCTTTCGTGCGGATTTGGCCGGCGTTTCTTCGGCCACCGGTTCGACCGGCTCCGGCGTGCTCTCTTCGACCTTGGCCGCTTTGCTGGTCTTCTTCGCCGCCTTCTTGGCCGTCTTCTTCACGGCTTTCTTGGCGGTCTTTTTCGTGGCCTTCCTGGCTGCCTTTTTCGCCGTCTTTTTGGCAGTCTTCCTGGCAACCTTTTTCTTCGCCGTGACGGCCTTGGTCTTCGACGCCGCCTTCTTCCTGGCTTTTCCCATCAGCTCCGTTCCTTCGTCTGCCTTCGCGAAACCATTCGCATCTTGTGGGGTGGTGGGTCGATGCCCCACGCGCGATAAGCACCTCGACGGGGTCAACGCGTGGGTTGAGAACCCACCCTACAGCAACCCCCTGTAAAGGCCCTCCTGATAACGAAAACCGGTGCCGGCGTCAAGCCCGCATTCGAATCAGTATACCGCGTGGCAGCCTCAAAGCTTGTCCTGAGCGAAGCCGAACGGACCTGGAGCTTGGGGATGGTTCAAGGCTTTGATGTTCCTTCGCGACTTGGGTGGCAACCAATTCCACCATCCCCAAACCTGCGCTTCGCTACGGCTTGAGGCTGCCACCCGGCTATTTGGACGTGTCACCACTGGCAGTCGAAACGTTCGAGGAAAGGCAACGATCCGGGCTCGGTGCCGATGTGCAGGCCCCATTCGATCATCTGCCCTTCGCCGCTCTCGGTGAAGGCTTCGGGGCGATAGGCGCCGGGGCGCTGGGGACTTCGTCCAGATTCATCATCCGGGAGAAGCTCAACCCATCCGGAGCATATTGCAGCGTCTTCGCGATCCCTTCAGGACCAATGTTGACCATCGCCGCCACCCCCGTTCCTAACGGCCAGACCAGGACTTCATGTCCCCCTTCGACAACCGGATTCGCTACGTATCGAACGTAGGGTCCTTCGGGCTCCTCCGCGACAGCCAGTCCCATCTCCGTATGACCGGGCGTGTCGTCCCAGCGCCGGCCCTTGTAATAGAGCCAGTACTTCCCATCCCGTACGAGCAGACAGGCGTCGTCGACGCGCATGCTGTCGAAGTCTCTCCATTGCGGGTCGACCGGCTCCAGAATCGGATTAGTCTTCGACTTCTCCCACGGCCCGTCCGGTGAATCCGCCACCGCAACGCCAATGGCCGTCTCGGTCACCTGGTTGCCTTCATTGTAGAACGGCTTGGGCACACCCGTATAGAACAGATAGTATCTACCCTTGGCGATCAGAATGTTGGGCGTAAAGACGCTCTGCTCGTCCCAGCTACCCTCGGGGCCGCGCGGCAACGCCTCGCCCTTCTCGGTCCAGGTGTGCCCATCGGGCGACGTCGCATACCAGACGGTCGCATCGTAGCCATGCGGCACATTGCTCTTGGTGTACCAGACGTAGTACAGGTCGCCCACCTTGATGATGTCACTCGGATCGCGTCGCATCACGCCCGGCTCGGGGCCCAGGCCCTCCGCAGGTGAGTAGCGCACCTGCATCGTACGCTCTTCCGGCAGCGGATAGGTGGACAAATCGACGCAGTAGTAGAATCCGCCATCCAGAACGGCTTTCGGGTAATCGATGTAGAGATATGATCTCTCCAGCAACGATCTATCCAGAATGATGTGATTAGGGATTGGCGGGATAACACGTTGAAGATCCGGGAGGGCGTATTGGCCATATGGCAACAACGGGACCGTCATTAAGACATCGGTTCGACTCTCGCCTTGCGACCAAATGTGGCTTCGAAAACTCTGCTCTTCCGGCGGCACCGGAGCGTTGCAAACAATCAGGTAGATGCTCCTCCATGGCGGCACGCTCGGCGGCATGATTTTGCACTTGTCATCCTGTCCCTCAACGGGCAGAATCTGAGTGTACAAATGGTGCCATGCCTCCGTCTCCGGCGTGATCCGCGCAAACGCGCTGAACGCCGCGTAGGAAGTTTGCCCTGTCAGGAGAGCCAACACACTGATTGCGATCAGAATTGTACATCCTCGCTGCACGTCGCACCTCTCTCTCATCTTGACCTTATCAGAGTCAACCGCATTCGTCCATGTTACCAGCGTTGGGGCTGGCCCGGAACGAACGGCTTGCTGATATGAATATACTCGATCAGCGGGTGAGATGCCTTCAAATTCGTCACCGTCTGCGGAGCGATGGGATGATCGGTTTCGAGGTTGAGCGATTCCAGAGATAATGGGCCCGTCAGGGACATCAGTGCCGAATCCGTGATATCGCCCCGCAGTCTCAGGCTTCGCAGCACCGATAGATCGTTGAGAACTGCCAGGTCCTCGCCCGTACAGGGAGAGAGCGCAAAGAACCAGAGTCTTCGCAGGGAAGGCAGGTCTCGCAGATGTCTCAAAGACACCCCAGCTACAGAGTTCGCAGGTTGGATCATCACCGTCTCTGCCGAACGCCAATTCGCCAGAAACGCCAGATCCTCGTCGTGCAGGGGCAGGCTGGCTATATAGAACTCCTTCATCGCGGTCAACCCGGACAAGTCCAATGTCCCTTCATCGCCTTCCGCCAGCCGGGCCAGATCGCCCCACGGGCCATTCACCGTGAGATACTTGAGATTCGATAAGTCGTTCAGATGGTTCAGGCTGCTGCGAGTCAGGACGTGGAGTTGTGTAGACGCTCCAACTGTCTCAGCTTGCCGATCGACGCCAGACCACGGTCGCCTACAGGTAAAGCACCGATGAGCAGGTCTTTCAAGCTCTGCAACGGCTCCAGGCAGGCGACGTCCGTATCGGACAGCGGATCACCCGCTTGAATCCGCAGCACTTCTAACGAACGAAGACCCGCCAGATGCGACAGTCCCGTCGGACCGTAGTAATCCTGATGGCGGTCTTCGCAATACCCAGGCCCTTGAGATTGCCGAGTGCAGCAATCGTCTTGATCCCTTCGGCCGAGAGATGGCTGAGGCCCTCTACGGATTCGAGCTGAGGCATTGTCGCGACCTGGCGCGCAACCTCGTCGCCCGATTCCACACCGGTGGGCCCCGCCCACGTCTGGGCGAAATCCACCACCCTGAGATGCTTGAGGTTCTTCAGATAAGCCAGACCGGCCGGGGTGAATTTCGGCATGGCGCGGGATGAAGTACAGTTCCTCAAGACTCTCGATCTTGCCGATCGATGCGAGGCTGGCGTCGGTCAACTCATTGACACCCCACAAGGTCAGACTCTTAAGGTGCTTGAGGCCTTCGAGGTGCTTCATGTGGCTGGAGTAGAGCGTGCCGCCGCCTCGGGCACCCCAGAAACACAGGCGTTCCAGCCTGGGCAGCTTCGCCAGTTCGGCCAATCCCGGACCCCACATTCTCCCGCCCGCAATATCCGTCTGCGCAGGCTGGAGAATGGGCGATCTCCTTGAGGCCTGTGTCAGTCACGCCTGTATTGAGGCTCAGGTATTCCAGAGAGGGCAGGTCTTTCAGAACCGCCAGCCCGCGACTGCCGAGTGGGAACTGCGTCAGTTCCAAGCCTTTGAGCGAACGCAGAAACCGCAGATCCTCCAGACTGCTATTGGTAATCCCCGGGCTATGGAGGGTCAGGATCTGAAGGCCCGTCAAATGCCGAATCGGCTCCA
>CAVSCO010000080.1:0-8837 GCA_963726475.1 uncultured Phycisphaerae bacterium
TACCATTTTGCTTGGTCCAGCCTCGATTCGCTTGGCCAAGGCATCGGTCAGCTTGTATTCAACGCCCCGGCGGAAGCTACGATTATCGAACATCTCCAGACGCACGCTTTGGATATCGTCCGGATAAAGACTCTGGTTTGAATATCCCCCGAGTCCGGCACAGCCCGTAGCCAGATGATCGCCAACACACCGCCGGTCAGCAGGGAGGTCAGGAGCCATCGCCTTGTGCGTGGTCTATTCTTCACGATCCTTCTTTCTGTCAGCGATCTCCTGGCGAGCCGCCTTGGCCATCCCAGCCGCTTCGGTGTCGGGCCACTTGTCGATTACCATCGCGTAGTAGAAGTCGGCCGCTTCGGTCTTGTCGGTGTGTTGGTAAAATCGGCCGATGGTATACTCCTTGTAGGCCATCTCCTCGTCGATGCGCTTGAGTTTGGCCGGAATATCGTGTTTCTTCGCGTCCTGTGGGTATCGCAGCGCGAATCGCTCGTAATAGGTCTTGGCGGTCGCCAGCTTGGAGGAGTCGAGCAACGGTCGCCGCTTCTCCGGAGGCTTGTTATAGGCCGCGAAGTTGTCCTCCGCCATCCGAAGAATGGCTCTCTTGCCAATCGGCCCCATCTCCCAGTACGACGCGATCTCCGACCATTTCAGATAGGCGTCGAGGTATTTCTCTCTGGCCTCATAGTGCTCGGCCACCGCAATCGCGGCCTTCAGACCGATGCTGTCGGGGTCATCCAGGCCCGCGCGGTCGCTGAGCCGCTCCATGATCTCCACGCCCTCGGAGTAGCCCCGAACGCGAAATATACCCAGGACCGTCTTCTTGCGACCGCCCAGGTAGGCCTCGGCGATCTCGTACTCCCGGTCCATCGTCGGCTTGGCGAATTCGCTGCTCGGATAGTCTTTCAACAGCTTCTCGTATTTCGCCATCGCCTTGGCGTAACGGTCCTTCCAGTACTGCAACTCGCCCATCGCATACAACTCGAGATCGGGGCCCGCCCTCTGCGGGAAGTCATCTTTGAGTTGAGCGAGGAAATCCTTGACGTCCCCCTTGTCACCGGATTTCACCAGGTCTTCGAGGTCGGACAGGGCCTTTTCGAATCGTTGCTGTGGATCACTCGAGACCGGTTGCCAGTCCTTACCCTCGTGGAGCTTGAGCGTCTCCGCTGCCGGAGCGAGCGCACACAACAGCGTCGTCAAGACCACCAAACCCGTATTTCTCATCCTGTTCTTCATTCTGGCCCGATCCGTTAAGAGCCACCAGGAAAGGCATTTCCGGCAATCGTCTCAAACAGGCGATATTATACTGGCTGGTCCGGTCAATGCAACGCACACTTTCAAATATGCCCCCGAGGTAGGAGATGTCCCTCCGAGGCGGGGCGCGGGGCAGACCCGGTCTGATTTGGCTTTACCCGCCGTATCCGGTGCGGTATAAATATCAGGTAAGCACCTCTCGGGGGCCGGAAGAACTCCGCGGAGTGACTGTTGCAGCCCGAGTGTGAGTGGCCCCTCTCGGGAAGGAACGAAATGAAGGAGGCACGCTATGAAGCGAGGTTGGGCGCTACCTGTCATCGTTGTTCTCACGGTCGTTGGTGGGCTGGGATGCGGACGGGCGTCTCTGGCGAAATTGACCCCCGGCAAGGAGAGCATGCGACAGATTCCCGTCGCCGATTACGTTGACAAGATGAAGGCCGGCTGGATCGGCCAGATGGCCGGCGTCGGCTGGGGCGCGCCGACCGAGTTTCGCGTACAAGGGCGACGATCATCCCGGAGGACAAGATGCCCGCAGTGGAAGCCTGCGATGGTCAACCAGTTCCACCAGGACGACATCTACGTCGAGATGACGTTCCTGCGGACGCTGGAACTGTACGGCTTCGACGTCTCGATCCGCCAGGCGGGCATCGACTTCGCCAACAGCGGCTATCCGCTCTGGCACGCCAACAGGGCCGGCCGCGACAACCTGCGCAGCGGCATCGCGCCGCCCGACTCGGGCCATCCCAAGTTCAACAAGCACGCCGACGACATCGACTACCAGATCGAGGCCGACTATTCGGGCCTGATCGCCCCGGGCATGCCCAACGTGGCCATCGAGCTGGGCGAGAAGTTCGGCCGCCTGATGAACTACGGCGACGGGCTCTACGGCGGGCAGTTCGTCGGCGGCATGTACGCCGAGGCCTTCTTCGAAGACCGACCATGGCCAAGATCGTCAAGGCCGGGCTGCGCTGCATCCCCGCCGAGAGCCAGTACGCCGAGTGCATCCGCGACGTCTGGTCCGCTGGCACGCAAGCCATCCGGACGACTGGCAGAAGGCCTGGCAACAGATCAACGAGAAGTACCAGCTGAATCCGGCGCTACCGCCGGTTCTCGTGCAGCGGGCCCAAGGACGACGTTCAACATCGACGCCAAGATCAACGGGGCCTACATCGTGATGGGCCTGCTCTACGGCAAGGGCGATCCGGACCAGACGATCGTCATCGCGACCCGCTGCGGGCAGGACTCGGACTGCAACCCGTCCAACGCTGGCGGGTGTTCTGTTCACCACTATCGGATTCAAGAATCTGCCTGAGAAGTTCAAGATTGCACTCGATCCGTGGGGCAAGTTCAGCCATACGCCGTACAATTTCCCGACGCTCGTGCGTGTTTGCGAAGATCTGGCCCGCGACGCTGTGGCCAATTGCGGCGGGAAGATCCAAGCGAACGAGCAAGGCGAAGAGTGCTTCATGATCCCCGTGCAGAGCCCCCGCCCGAGCCGTCTGGAACGAAGTTGGGACCCCGGACCGGCTACGGAGAGCCGCTACTCCAAGCAGGAAATGGCCAAGATCACGGCGTTGCAGGGCAAGGACCTGTCCAAGGCCATCGAGCAGTTCGCGCCGGGCTGGAAGGTGGCTCAATGTGGCGAGGACATGGACCCCGGGTTGCGGGAGCAGTTGCGCGGGCGAAAGAACGTGCTGGTGACGCATCCGCTGAACCCGGAAATCGGCTGTGTCATCAGCCGGACCGTCAAACTGCCGGCCAACAAGGATACGACCCTCAAACTCGTCGTAGGCCACGATCCAAGGGGCGACTGGGACCTGATCGTGAAGGTCGACGGAAAGGAACTGCTCCGCAAGACGATCGGGCCGGAGACGACGACCGTGGGCTGGGTCGATGTCTCGGTCGATTTGTCGCGATACGCGGGCAGGAGCGTCAAGATCGAGCTGATCAACGAGCCTACGGGCTGGCGCTACGAGGCCGGATACTGGGCGGAGATCTCGCTCGTGAGCCAATAGGCGGCGAGATTGGACGAATCGAGACACGTCGTGTGATCTGCGTTTGACAAAACAGGCTTTTTTGATACCATGGAATGGGCGTCGCGAACGCCAGATGGGTGGTTCTTGCAGGCAGACCTTTCATTGCGAGGTTACCGGATGTCGAAAGATCTGGATCGTCGGTCGTTTCTGAAGAGTTCTCTGGCCGGATCGGCCGCGTTTGCATCGGTGATGAGTCTCGAAGAACAAGCTCTGCTCGCTGCGACGAGAGATGGTTCTGCCCGGCCCCAAGAGCCGGCGGTCGACGGCGTGCCCGCCGCCAAGATTGGCGACATCACGATCAGTCGAGTCATCTGCGGGGGCAACCTTATCGGGGGCTTTGCCCACAGCCGCGATCTGATCTATGTCTCATCCCTTCTGAAGCACTATTTCACCGATGAGAAGATCATCGAGACGCTCCAACTCTGTGAAGAGAGCGGCGTCAACACGATCAACGCCGGGACCAGTTCGCTGGGCGTTCTCAAGAAATACTGGGACGAGCGAGGCGGGAAGATTCAGTGGCTCGCGCAATGTGGCCCCTCAGCCGACGATCTGACGGGAGACGTCCAGAAGGCCATCGATGCCGGCGCGACGGGCGCCTACGTCATCGGCAACGTGGGCGACGCCTGGTCGCGAGCGGGGCGGGTCGATCTGATCGGCAAGGTGGTGGACTTCATCAAGCAGAACGGCCTGATCGCCGGCGTTGGCGGCCACGAGCTCGATACGGTCAAGGCCTGTGAAGAGGCCGGGCTGCCGGTGGATTTCTACATGAAGACCCACCACAGCACGCGCTATTGGTCCACGCGACGGCCCGAGCAGAACAAAGATGTCATCGATAACTACTCCGTCGACAACTACTGGGATAAACATCCCGAGGAGACGGCCGAATACATGCGGCAGGTGAAGAAACCCTGGATCGCCTACAAGGTGCTGGCGGCCGGGGCGGTTCACCCGAGAAACGGATTCAAGTTTGCGTACGAAAATGGCGCCGATTTCTTGTGCGTCGGTATGTTCGATTTTCAGATTCGTGAGAACGTGATCATCGCGAGAAATGTGTTGACCGGCCAGTTGAATCGACGTCGCCCGTGGTGTGCTTAGCCCGTCGGCGGCCGGATTGGCCTGAAAACCCAGGATTGGAGTAGAAGCATGTCTGAGAAACAAGTTGATCGTCGCGGGTTCATCCGCAAATCCATGGCCGCTTCGGCCGGAATGGCGCTGGGATTGGGCAGCTTCGAGGAACAAAACCTCCGGGCCCAGATGGCCGAAGGTGGGGGCAAACCTCGCCGGAAGAAAGCCCAATCTGGGGATTCACCGATTCCCTGTGGGAAGATCAAGGATTTGACGGTCAGCCGGATGTTCTGCGGCGGTAATCTCATCGGTGGGTGGGCCCACAGTCGTGACCTGATCTACGTCTCGAGCCTCGTCAAGGCCTATCACAGTGACGAGAAGGTCTTCGAGACGTTGGAACTGGCCGAAGAGATGGGCATCAACACCATCCTCGGCAATCCCAGTGCCGATCGCGTGCTCAATCGCTACTGGAATGAGCGTGGCGGTGAGATCCAGTTCATTTCCGATTGTGCCGCCGGCAGCAGCATCAAGGAAGGCGTCAAGCGATCCGTGGACAACGGCGCCCATGCGGTGTACGTGCAGGGCGGACTGGCCGACGCTGCGGTTCGCGATGGCAAGATCGACCTCGTGGGCGAAGCCCTGGAGTACATGAAGGGATTCGGCCTGCCCAGCGGGCTCGGTGCCCACGAACTGGATACGATCAAGGCGTTTGTAGACGCCGGCTTCAAACCGGACTTCTGGGTCAAGACCCTGCATCCGGACAACTACTGGTCGGCGACCCCGCAAGAGAATCGCAAGGAATTCGACGTGGTCGGCGGCAACAGCGGCGATCATGATCAGTTCCACGACAACATGTACTGCCGCAACCCGAAAGAGACCATCGATTACATGAAGGGGCTCAAGGAGCCTTGGATTGCGTTCAAGGTGTTGGCGGCCGGCGCCGTGCACCCGCGACAGGGATTCAAATTTGCGTTCGAGGGTGGCGCCGATTTCATCTGCGTCGGTATGTTCGATTTCCAGGTCCGCGAGAACGTGATTCTCACCCAGAATACGCTGTCGGACAAGTTGGAGCGTCAGCGACCCTGGTGTGCATAGCATCCGCCGAGCGGGCCCGCAGCGTTGTATCGGCGCGGGCCAACGATACAAGTCAAAAGAAAAGGGCCTATGTCGTCATCGACATAGGCCCTGAATGTATCCACTGATCGGACGCCTCGCATATCGCGAGTGTCTAACAGCAATCCTACTCAGCCGCGGCTCGACCGAATCCGATGTCGTCCACGTAGACGGTGCCGGTGCCGCCGGCACTCGGACTGGTCTTACTGCCGACGCCGATAGCCATCGACTCGACTCGGCTGAGGTTGACCCCGCCCAGTTCGGCATACGGGATCTTCCATTCCTGCCACGTCGGACGTTGCGTAACGACTGTATCGGCATTGACAACCGTCACCGTCTTGCCCGTGCTGTCTGCGATGCGCACATACATCGGTTCGCCCGAGTTGCCGGTAGGTTGGGCGACACCCACGTCCTCGCGTCTGCCAGGCGCCGGTTACATTGCCGGTCGTCGAGACATCAGAAAACTCGGCGGCCGTCGAAATCGCGGCATCGTGGCTGGTCACCGCCAGGCCAATGTAGACGTTGGCGGCCATCGGAATGCTGACCGGCGATGCCGGCGTGACATCCGCCCATGTGACACCATCGGCCGAGTACTGGGCCGTGAAGACGTTGCCCGTGCGAGTCAGCTTCACCCATTGAGGCAGCGCAACATCAGCCACGTTCGTACTGGCGCTGGCCTGGTCGGCTGCCGGTCGACGCTGGAACGAGACGCCATGCGACGGCTCGGGCGTCGCCGCCATGAACGCGTGCGCCGAACCGGGATCGAGCGTTTCACGGATCATCACACCCGCCTTGGCCCACTCGTTGCTGCGGACAATGCTGTCGACACGAACCACCATCGAGCCATCCCCACTGAGGCTCTTGTAAGCGTAGCGGAACTCATCGGCCGTATCCCAGATGTCGGCACCGATGGCGTTCATGATGATGTCCCCGTCGGCGGTCTCCGCGAAGTCAGGCGCGTTGCCTCGGACATACAGCACCAGCGAATCGGCGCCGTTGCCGCTCCAGTTCTGTGGCGAATCGAAGGTACGCTCCGCCTCGGAGTAGAATGGGCTGGACGTGTTGTCGTAGGCCAGTGGCATCGACTGTCCGCCGCTGTGGGTGATGCTCTTCTCGGCGAACGGGGCGTTGAAGTAGCCGACGGTTGAGCCATTGTCGTTGACCCATCCGTCGATCCACGTGTCGAAGATCGTCGTCATGGCGTCAACATCGTCGTTATAGCTCTCGAACCCGTCGATCAGTGCATACTCCTCGGTAGAGAAGCTCCACACATCGCCAGCCCAAGCGCTGATCGCCTCGGCGTCGTTGACCTCCGCGATCTGCCAGTAATAGGTGTTTCCAAATTCCAGAGCCGGTGCGAAACTCGCTGAATCGGCCGTGCCGGCCAATGTCAGGGCATCTGGGGCTGTCCCCAGGTAGACCTCATGTGAGGCGGCCTCACGACCGCTTCGCCAGCTCATCGTGCTATCGACATCCATGCCCGTGGCTCCGTCGGCCGGTTCCGGCTCGCGCGCCTGCACGGGGATGTACATGAAGCGGATTTCGCTGAGTCCGTACTGCCCGAGCATGCCAAAACCGCTGTGGACGGTGAGTTTGACGTACTTGGCCGCCACCCCGTCGAAAGCGATCGTCGAGTTGTAGACATAGGTGGCCTTGGTCGTTCCCTGTGCCAGTTCGGAGTCACCCAGGACGGTCCAGTCGGCACCATCTGTGGAGTATTCCACGGTAACGTCCTTGATACCAAAACCGAGCATTTTCTCGAACTGAACGTTGTAGTTCCAGACGTCGGCCTCATAGAGCTTGTAGACCCCGTCGAACTCGAACTGGATGTAGAGATCGGCGCCATCGGCCGGAGGCGTGGTCACGTACATGTCGTCTGCCTCGACCGAGTGCTGGTCCTCGGCATTGAGACCGGAGCCATTGACGATGTTCTGCGGGTCGGAAGCCGTCGAATCGCCATTGGTTGTCACGATAACGTTCGGAATTGCATAGGCAAACGGTTCGGCCTCGAAGCTCCAGACATCACCCTTGTAGATCGTGCCACCCGCTTCGACCTCGTCGACTCGCCAGTAGTAGGTTTGGCTGAATTCGAGACGACCGGGGTCGTAGCTGGTACCGGTTTGACCCTGGCTGACCAGCACGCCCATCCCGTCGGCACGACTGGCCGCATCGACGGCTTCAAGATCCGTTCCGAAGTACACGTCGTGCGTCGCGGCGGTCTCGCCGGCCTTCCAACTGAGAATCGTGTCACGCGGTACGTCGGTGGCCCCGTCGGCAGGGCTTGCCCCGCTGGCCAACGTCGGATCGGAAAGGCCGCCCATGATTGCCACGATCTCGTCTGCGGTTAGAGCCCGGGTCCAGAGGGACACGTCATCGAGCCAGGCGTCGCTCACACGACGCGCATCGAAACTGCCGGATCCGTCTCCACCCAGATAGATGTTGGCGTTCCAGTCGACGGAGCCATGCGCGACGGCGTTGACGGCGGTCTCCTCGCCATTGAGGTAGAATACCGCTTCATCGGGGGCGACCGTCACCGCTGCGAAATTCCACTCGCTGTCGGCGAGAAAGAGTCCAGGGCGATAGCCCCATGTGGTTGAGGCATCACCCCAGTGGTATGCTAACTGAAGATCACTGGTATCGGGGTTCATGTTCAGGCCGGTGGCACTGCCACGGGTCATCATGATCGCCGCCCACGCAGGTTGCGTTCCCATCGGCTTGATCCAACCGGCCATGGTACATTCGGTCATCGTGATGTTGACAGCGGGGATTTCAACCAGGCCGCCCGTCAATTCAATGGCGTTGCCATAGACGCCGGGACCCCAGATCAGGTCTCCATCCACGGCCGTTCCGTCGTTGCCATTGGTTGAGGCATCCGCTACAACGCTGCCTTCGCCTTCGTCACAGGCCCACCATCCGACCAGAGCCGGATCGTTAACGGGATTGAAAGCACCGTTGACAGCGCCGCCCTGAATCAGGGCCAGCAGTACAATGAGAAATGTGAAACAGGTGCATCGCTTCCACATAGGAGTTCTCCTTCACAGAAGACCACACAAACAGTGCTCTGACCACACATCAGGGCACTCGACCCCTCCGCCTACAGAGAAGACTGTTATCTGTACGTCCGCGTTGCCACACATCTACTACTGCCTACCGTCCCCCCGGACTTCAGAGAAATGTATCGGTCAAATCACCTCCTTCCTGCAAAAGACAGGCCGTGTTGAGAGCGGGTAGACCATGAGCCGCATGCGAAAATACCATGCCTTCAACGTCCCCCTCTGCCTTTTGCGCACCGACGACACACTTCGCCAGGTTCTCCGACACTGACTTTGCGTGCGATTCCGAGCCTACTTGATGCCTCTGCTGCTTCCGTGCTCC
>CAVSCO010000081.1:0-40472 GCA_963726475.1 uncultured Phycisphaerae bacterium
ACGAGGTGGTGGGGCCGTACGGTCCGCCTACGCTGCCCGAGAGACTCTACGCGAATCGCGATTTCATCAACCTGTGCATCACCGCCAAGAAGGACTTCCGGCTCGGCCAGTTGATCGACAGGACGGCGCAAACGCTGCGCAGCGCCAGCGGTCCCAAGAGGAAATGGCTCGGGATGGAAGCCTTTCTCGACAGCCAGATCGCGCGCGACGACCCCAAGCTTCAATCGTGCTACAACCACTTGGAGGGCAACATCCGCGACATCGTTCGGACGGCGCAGGGCTGCGGCGCCAAGACCATCCTCTGCACTGTGCCGACCAACATTCGGTCGTGCGCACCGTTCGCCTCCAAACACAAGGAGGGACTGTCTGCCGATCAGATGGCCCAGTGGGATAGTCTCTTTCGGCAGGGCCGTGACCGCGAGAAGGGAGGAGATTTCGAGGGGGCACTTCAAGCCTACGACCAGGCGCGTGCGATAGACGACGAGTATGCTGACCTGGCGTTCTGCCGGGGGACGTGTCTCCGCTCCCTGGAGAGAACCGAGGAAGCCAGGGAATCGTTCGAGGGGGCCCGTGACCTCGATACGCTGCGTTTTCGGGCCGACAGTCCCATCGAGAAGGCGATTCGCCAGGCGGCTGAGACTCTGTCCGATCGCGGCGTCAGCCTCTGTGACCTGAAGGCCGTCCTCGAAAGTCAGAGCCAGGACGGTCTGCTCGGAGATGATCTCCTGCTGGACCACGTCCATCTGAACTTCCGTGGCAATTTCCTCGCGGCAATGGCGGCAATGGAGACCCTCCGACACGCCATTCCGGAGGCCAAACTCAGCGAACCGCAGCGTTCAGAAACCGAACTCCTGAAACTCTGCCAGGAGCGTTTGCTCTTCAACAACCGCGAGATGTACGACCTCGCGATGGTCATGTATCGCCGCAAGACCCTGCCTCCCTTTGCCGGGCAAATCACGCACGATGCAGAGCTGGAGCAACTGCGCGAGGCCCTTTTTGCGCTGCGTCGGATGACCAAGGAGGCTGACGTTGCGGAAGCCCCGTACCTTGCAGCCGTTGAGCAAGCCCCGCTGGATACCTATGTGAATATTCGGTACGGCCAGTTCCTTCTCGATCGCGGGCGGATTGGCGACGCGATTCGCGGATATCAGAGGGTACTCCAAAGCCAACCGTACAACATGAACATCCGGCTGGCCCTGGCCAGGGCCTACGCCCAAGGCGGCATGAAGGACCAGGCCATCGAGACACTCCTCTCGAACGAGACGCCTTATCGCTATGACCGTAAACAGGCCCTGCTGATGCTGGGGTCGTATTACGCGCAGAGTGGGCATATCCCTGAGGCCGCCACGGTCTACCAGGAGCTGAACGAGATGGACGGCGACAATGTCGATGTCCTGATCAATCTGGCGTCCGCCGCATCGCACCGAAAAGATTACGCCGCGATGAAGCGGAACCTGGACAAGGTCCTCAAGATCGATCCGGAATCGGTGCAAGCCCGGGTCAACATGGGCAACTACTACGCCAAGCAGAACCAGCCTGCCGAGGCGCAGAAGTGGTTTGCTGAAGCGGTAAAAGCCGACCCACAGAACTACCTGACGCATATCGGGCTGGGCATCCAGTCCATACGATTGGGCCAGATGGAGAAGGGAATCGAGCACGTAAGAGAAGCGGTCATCCTGAAACCTGATTTCGTCGAGGGCTATCAGATCCTGGCAGCGGCGTATGTCGAGAAGGGCGATCGCGAAACGGCAACGAAGTATGCTATCCTGCGCGACCTGTTCCGCCCGGACTCCGGGCAGGCGCCGCGCGGCACGGTGAACCATGAATATCCTGGGAATATCCGCGTTCTACCACGACAGTGCGGCGGCCCTGGTGACCGACGGGGCCATCGTTGCCGCCGCCCAGGAGGAACGGTTCACGCGCATCAAACACGACCATGGATTCCCGTCGAAAGCCGTCGCGTATTGCCTGGAAGCGGGCCAACTCACCGCGGATGATCTCGATTTCGTCGTCTTCTACGAGAAGCCTCTGGTGCGATTCGAGCGACTGCTGGAGACCTATATCGCCTACGCTCCTCGTGGATTCAGGCAGTTCCTGATGAGCATTCCGCTCTGGCTCAAGCAGAAGCTGCACCTGCCCCGCGAATTGGATCGGGCCCTGGACGGCAAGTACAAGGGTCGCTACGTCTTCACCGAGCACCACGAGTCCCACGCGGCCAGCGCCTTCTTTCCGAGCCCCTTCGAGGAAGCCGCCATCCTCACGCTCGACGGGGTCGGGGAGTGGTCGACCGCCAGTGCAGGCGTCGGCCGGGGGAACCGCATCGAGTTGCAGAAGGTCATTCGCTTTCCGCATTCGCTTGGCCTGCTCTATTCAGCCTTTACCTACTACACGGGCTTTCGCGTCAACTCAGGCGAATACAAGCTGATGGGCCTGGCCCCGTATGGTGAGCCCAAGTACCATGACCTGATCCTCGAGCGAACTGCTCGACCTCAAAGACGACGGTTCGTTTCGCCTGAACATGCGATACTTCCCATATGGATACAAGACCGTGATGGTCGATCGGCCATTCGAGCGGCTCTTCGGCGCGCCGGTCCGCAAACCCGAGAGCCCGATCACCCAGCACACGATGGATGTGGCGGCCTCGATCCAATCCGTGACGGAAGAGATCATGCTGCGCATGGCTCGGAACCTGCACCGGGAGACGGGAATGAAGAACCTGGTGCTGGCCGGCGGTGTCGCACTGAACTGCGTAGGCAATGGGCGGATTCTTCGGGAAAGCCCCTTCGAGAACATCTGGGTCCAGCCGGCGGCGGGTGATGCGGGCGGGGCGTTGGGAGCGGCGCTGTTCGTCTGGCATCAGTTGCTCGATCACGAACGAACGGTTGGGTCGCACGACACGCAGGGCGGCTCGCTCCTGGGGCCGGCGTTCGAGGACGACGCCATCGAGGCGTTCCTCGAGGGAGTCGGCGTCCCGTACCATCACTTCGAGCAGGATACGGCGCTGTACGACTGCGTGGCGGATCTGGTGGCCTCAGAGAATGTGGTGGGCTGGTTTCAGGGACGGATGGAGTTCGGGCCGCGAGCCCTGGGCAATCGCAGCATCATCGGCGACGCTCGCAGCGAGAAGATGCAGTCGGTGATGAATCTCAAGATCAAGTTCAGAGAGTCATTTCGGCCCTTTGCGCCGTGCGTCCTGGCCGAGGACGCGTCTGAATACTTCGGCTTCGACGCCGGACAAGAGAGCCCCTACATGCTGATCGTCGCGCCGGTGCAACAGGACAAACGTCTCGATGGCGACGCGACGCAGGCAACAGGGCTCGACCGGCTCAAGCACAAACGCAGTGTGATTCCCGCTGTCACGCATGTGGATTATTCCGCTCGCGTTCAGACGGTGGACAAGCTCCGGCACGGACGGCTCCATGAGCTGATGAGCCGGTTCAAAGACAAGACCGGGTGCCCCGTGATCATCAACACCAGCTTCAATATCCGGGGCGAGCCGATCGTCTGCACGCCGGAACACGCGTATCGCTGTTTCATGGCCACGGATATGGACGTGCTCGTCCTGGGCAGCTATCTTCTGTACAAGCACGAGCAGCCCGAGGTGACGCGGCACGACGTGGAACGTTACAAGTCACAGTTCAAACTCGATTGACAGAGGCAGGGCATAGCAGATGTCATTGGTCAGCGTCAATTGGAATCCGAGCCATAAGGAACTCAATGGCTTTCGCCTGATCTCGGTCATCGCGACGGTCGTGATCGCCTTGCTGCTCTACACACTCAAGCATGCAGATGTCCGCTGGTGCGCCGCCGTGGCCGCGTTCGGGGTATTCGTCTGGCTCAGCGGGCTTGTGTCGTTGACCTTGACGCGATATATCTATGTGGTGCTGATAGCAGTGACGTTGCCCATCGGGTTCGTCGTCAGTCTGATCCTGATGAGCGTATTCTATTTCGGACTCATCACACCCTTGAGCCTGGTATTTCGGCTGATCGGCCGAGACGTACTATGCCGCAAGTTCGATCCGGGAGCTTCAAGCTACTGGGTACCGCACGAGCAGACGACGAAGCCGGAACGCTACTTCCAACAATTCTGATCCGCGAGGTGTGCCAAGCATGACAAAGAAGGACTCGGCCAAATTCGAGGAACTCGCCAAAGAGAAGCGTCCCTCCCTGGTTGCGGAGTTCTGGTACTTCCTCAAGCACAACAAGAAATGGTGGCTGTTGCCGATCGTGCTGGTGTTGCTGCTGTTGGGGCTGATCGTGCTTCTGGCCGGGACCAGCGCAGCGCCGTTCATCTATACGATCTTCTGATCCGCACAGGGGAAGTCGTAGAACGGACCGCCAAGAGAGGCGAAGCTCACTTCGAGAGTTTGACGCCGATGTAGTGTGTCCGGGCGTTGGCAATCAGGTTCAGCATCTGATCGGCCTGTTGGCGGATCGCCGGATCGGAGCTGATCACGCGAGAGCTCCACTTGGCGTACTCGCGATTCAACTGGCTCCGAACTTCGTCCTTGCTCATCTCCGTGGTGACGCCCAGGATCATTTCCGCGTCTTCGCTCTGATGCATGCTCACCGGAAGCTGTTTCTCGACCATCGCGCGGAGTCGGGTACGGTCGATCTGGAGCCACTGTGCCAGATCCTTCAGCAGGCGGATGTCGGTCGGTGTGACCTGGCCCTTCGCTCCGGCGACTCTGAGAGACAGATCCATGATATCGAGGCGACCGACCATCGGCGCGATCTCGACGATCTCTCTGCAAACCTCTTCCAGATTGAGGCGACCGCCTCGCAGGAAGAAACCGGCGGTCTTGCGGAGGGCCTGCTCCAGTTCCAGCCGGGCACCTTCAGAGGCGTTTCCGGACCCGAAGTTGGTGCGGACCCAGCCGTGAATGACATTGATTTCGGGCTCCTGGAGGGCGTTGTTGGCAGCTCCGACGCTGAACGCCAGCCCGACCGCCAACGTCTTGGCCCGTTGGATGTTATCGTCGATGTCCAGGTACCCGATTTCGAGGTTCTCGAACGCACCGACGCATGTGCCGGTGGCGAGTTCTTCACTCGTCGCACGGGAAACGATGGCGATATTGAACCGCAGTTCGCGGTGGCCCTGGCGGGGCAAGACGAACCATTCGGGTGAAATCTGCCGCGACCGCCGTCCAATCCTCCAGGACCGTGTGTTGCTGGCAGAGCTTCCCGATCTCCGTCTGGTAGCTGAACTCAGAGGTTCGGTTGATCGGCCCATTTTTCGGACGCACCAGCACCGGCAGGGGAGATTGTCCCTTGCGGTCGGTGACATCATTCAACGTCACCTTGAGATCGACGTCGTGCCCGTCATCCGGGGCGTCGATGGCACCGCAGATATCCACCACGAGGATTGTCTGCCAGGTATCTCCTTTCGGCTCTCTGCCGATTCGAGCCCGGCAATTCAACGCACTCAGATTGACGCCGGCCTCGGGCTTCCTCGTCGCGTTGGCTACAGTGGAGGGATGCGTCTCGTCAACCGTGGTGGTCGGCCGAGCCGCTTCTTCACCGGCAGCCTCAGCAGGTCCGCCAACATCCGATGTCGCGGCAGGATAGGCCTCCTGCGATCGAGGGGTCTGCTGAGTTCTCTGCGCCATGCCTTCAAGCCGGCCTGTCGCACTCCCGGAAACGGTCTGAATCCAGCCAGTGATCTTGGCAATCGAACCGGACAGACGGGCGAGCCATACGTTGCCACGTTCGTGTCCAGGTGTCGATCCGGGGGCACTGCCATCACCAGGATTCGGACTCCGGCGTCGCGTTCCGAGGAAGACGCCGGCCGCAACCCCCACGATCATGGCCACTACTGGAATCAGGATTTTCAACATAAGACGATGTTCCGGTGTTTACTGAACCTTAAACGACTGCAACTCTTTGGAGCCTTCGGTTACCTGGCCTTCAGAGGCCTCTTCACCCTGGTCCAGCGAGAAGTCCACTTCCAGGAGTCGACCGGAATCGACGTCCTCGAACTTGCAGTGCATTCGCTGGTTCAGATCGTAGCTGTATGTCACCTTGATAGGCCGCTCGGCCGGGCGATTGGGCGGCAGCTCGAATCGTTGGGTGGCGATCGTGTTCACGTACGACGGATCCGCGTCCTCGCCCTGCGTGACTGTTACTTCGACCTTCTCCTGGCCTTCGGTGACCGTGTAGAAGGTCTGCGTGGCCTCGCACGGCAGGGGCGTGTTCTTCTTGAGGATGATGCGGTTCTGAATCACCCGGCGTCCCGTCTCCTTGTCGAGCGGTGCACAGATGGTTCCGTAGCTGTGGTTGCAGACGTCGGTCAGGCAGATGTCCTGAAGACCGGTGCGAATGCCCGCGTCGACCTCGTCAGGGTTTTCTCGGATCGCGGTCAGCCCGGCGTGCAAGGCCGCACCGAGTGCCACGCACTCATCGACGTTCACGGCGTTCTCCGGCGGGAACCCGAAGGTCTCTTCCAGATGCGTACGCACCAGAGGCACCCGGGTGCTACCACCGACCAGCAGCACGGTATCCACGTCCGACGGCTTGATGCCGGCCTCTTCCAGGACGACCTCCACCATCATGTCCGTGCGAGCCACCAACGGGGCAATGGCTTCTTCGAACATCTCGCGGGTGATTTCCGCCCGCATGCTGCCGCTGGGCCCGTACAGGATTTTCTTTGCCACGGGCCGCCGTGACAGTGTCTTCTTGATGTCCTCGGCCTCGTCTTCGTATTTGGCCCGATCCTCCTCCGAAGCAATCAGATCCGTGCCGAACTTCTCGCGGTAGAGATTCTGGAGGATTTCCAGTATCTTGTTGTCGAAGTCGACACCACCGAGGGCGTGGTCGCCCTGCGAGCAAACGATATCCATCTGGAGGCCGTTGACGTCCATGAGCGTGACGTCGAACGTACCACCACCAAGGTCGTACACGAGCACCTTGCCGGATACCTCCCGCGTGGTCGCGTAGTACAAGGCCGCCGCAACCGGCTCGTTGACGATGGCAATCACGTTGAGACCGACCGCTGTTCCCGCGTCCATCGTTGCCTTGCGCCGAACTTCATCGAAGTGGGCCGGAACGGAGATCACCGCGTCGCGAATCTCGCCGTGCGGGTTCTGCGAATCCTGCTTGAGCTTCTTGAGGATCAACGCCGACAGCTCCACCGGGGTCCAGTCCGTCCCGTCGATGTTCACCTGGTAGTCCGTGTCGCCCATGTGACGCTTGATCCACCGAACGGAACGTGTCGGATTCAGGTGACGGGAATTCAGGGCTTCGATCCCCACGCGAATGAGGTCGGAATTCTCCTCGTCGAAGAAGATGGCCGACGGTGTCAGTCGCTCTCCGTCCGCGTTCGGAACGATTTCAGGTTTGCCGATCGCGTTGAGGATCGCCAGTTCCGAAAACGTCGTTCCAAGATCAATGCCGACGATGTTAGCCATGGTTTTCTCCTACGTACAACTGTGTCCTACCGAGTCTCTCGCAGCCTACAAAGGGCATGCGCAGAGTAGACTCAGCCAAACAGCTTGACTTGTGCTGTCCTGACGACCTTGAAATTGTCTTCGTCCGTAACATATCGATAGCCGGGCCGTATGACTTTGGCAACCGCGCCGACCTGGTTTGGATCCCCCGTCAGCTCCTTGTCTTTGATGGCCTCGGCAAACTTCTCTTGTCCACGATAATCACTGCCGATCTCCGGGCGGAACTGCTCGATCCCGCTCGATTCCAGAGCGAAAAGCAGCTCGTCTCGAACCTCTTCAAGCTGAAAGCCGGTTTCGTCATCCTCGCCCAGCTTCTCCATCCGATTCTCGAGATTGTCGATACACCGGATCACCCGCAGACAGAAGGTGCGGATGATGCCCCAGTCATATCCATCCTGGAGTTTCTCTACCCGGTTCTGCTGGGAGGCAGCATAGTCCCGAATGGCCGAGACCTGCTGGGCCAGTTCCTTCAGAGTGTCGCCCAATGGAGCCGACTGCTCCCGCGTCGCCTGCTGGACACTCTGAGCGACCTCCTTGAACTCGGCGATCTGCCGTTGAAGATCCTCGGCCTGCTCGCTCAGCGGATCTGTCTTCGGCTCTGCCGGGATGGTCGCCGTGTTTGCGGAGACGATTTCCGTCGACCCGAGAATGGTGACCCTCGGTCTCGGTGTAAACCGCTGCTTCTGCGGTGCCGGCTCAGCCGGGCCGTCCTCCTCAACGTCACCCTGTGTCGACCACTCCATCTGAGGCGACCAATCCTCCTCAGCACCTGGTTCGTCCGACATCAACACCGCCACGCCCTCGTCCTGAGGCTGAGGCTTCTGCGGAAGGCTGATCGTCGGCCGTCCGGGAGACAGATCCCGATGCCGTCTGGGCACCAGAAATCGCTCCTCATTGTCGTTGCGACTGAATCCCAGGTCGGGTTCAGCCAGGACCGGAGCCGTTACCGGCTCCTCAATCGGGTAGTCCGATGATTCCGACGAGAGACTCAAGTCATCCTCCTCGGGCTCTTCGTCGTCACTCTCGTGCGAGATATCGGTCAGCTCGGGCGCCGCCTCATCGTCATCAATGCCGGCCCTGCGGTTGGGCCTTCGTTTCGCAACGGCTTTGACCCCTCGAACCATCGACCACAGAACCCAGATTACGAGACAGCCGGAGAAGAGGGCACCGCCGATCGAAAGACACACGATCGAAGTGGTCTGCGCGATTTGCTCCTGTTCGCGACTTTGTCTGTACTGCTCGACGTCGTCTTCCCAGTTGGGCCCGTAAAGGTAGTCGGCAATGTCGCCCGGGTTCAACTCGCCGGCCGCCAGCCTCGGCAGATCCACACGGAGGCGCGCCTTCTGTTCGGCGACCAGTTCCTCCGGCGTCTTGTTCTGACGGTCCTTGTCCAGTTCGAGGATCAGTTGGTTCTGCTCCTCGGGGCTCAGTCGGTACCAATGGCCATACTTCTGAAGGTAGTCCGTCGACTGCAGCCCGGTCGTAGCCGTCGTCCCAGGCGCTTGCTGGTGTTGTTCCTCAGCCTGCTTTCGCAGCCACGCCAGCGAAAGACCGCCAACCAACAAGAGCACCAATCCGAGTATCGCACACTTCTTCAGCATGGTTCACGTCAATTAACAAACAGTTTACAGCGGATTCATCTGTCCGTTCGTCGGCTTCTTTGGCCCCGGGATTGACCAAAAACCTCTGGGCATTGGAAGTACACGTCCGATTGCGGGACGATGCGCTCCACTGGCGTCGCTATCGGGCGTCCTGTCACAAGACCGTTGCCAAGACGGGCAGTGGCGATGAACACACCCCGGCGACCGCCAGCTAAAATATAGGAAATATCAGAACACAGCCAAAGCCGTTGATGACACGCCTCTGCGGCAAACACGCACGTGAAACAACGGCGAGCCCGATAAGAAAGGGCGGCATGGGAAACCGAGGCGAGCGACTCGACGCTCCGCGAGATGATTGCGAAACACCATCGGACCTCTCGCGAGCCAAGTCGTCCGGCATCTGCGCCTTACCTGGCTGCCGGAGTGATTCGCCGGCTTTCGCGCGGACTGAATCCGGGAAAGGGAAGAAGCCGCGTGGATTTTGCGGGGAAACAACAAGCCAATCTCACGCTAGCTCGGCATTTCCCGAATCGTCAAAAAAGCAATGAGGATGGGGCGTCTCCCCCAGATTCTCGGGCTTTCGCCGCATTCCTTAGGCCTCTGCGCACAGATGTTGCGTTCTCGAATCCGAGCCTTGCACCACCCGTCGCACCGGAAAGACGCCCTTATCGGTGGCTGCCGGGGAGAAAGTTTCTAGGATTCTGGTGCAATTTGCTTGCAGTCTCTAACGGGAGGCCGTACACTTTGCGTTTTCGGCGGCTGACACGCTTGTGTCGGCTGTCTTAGTTTCAGTCGCAAGCCGAAACGACGATCCGGGCGATTAGCTCAGTTGGTAGAGCAGCTGACTCTTAATCAGCGGGTCACAGGTTCGAGTCCTGTATCGCCCATTTCCCTCCCCGTTGTCCGATCTTAGCCTGCTCGAGCGTCTCGCCGTACTTTCCGACCGTCGCCGTCGGAATGGAGGCACGCCTGGCGGCGATGCAGGGCCGCATTATCGGCGCATAGCACCGATCTTGTTGGAGATCATGACTCTTCAGAAACGACTCAGGAAGGAAAAGACACAGGCGGCGGTCGGATTCGAACCGACGAATAACGGTTTTGCAAACCGTCGCCTTAGACCACTTGGCTACGCCGCCCTGCGAAACAGGCCCGCCTTATACACCATGCACCCGACAAATGCAAGCAGAATTTTGCCCGATCGTGACCTTTGGGACATCTTCATTGAAGCCTTGCCGAAGCCGCCGGATGCGTCCCAGGTTGCCAAGGTGAACGGCGGATGGCCATAGGTAATGCCAAAGGGACCGTGGCTTTGCACGGGTGTCGCCCGAGGGATGCAGGTTCCCGACTAAGGTCAGATGCCGGATGTGCCGATAGACAGCCCTGAATATGTTTATTTGGATGTCTATTCTATGAAGGCACATGATCCGATAATAGCAGCCTTGGCCAGTGAGAACGTAGTTGACCAGACGGTGCTGGAGAAGTTGATTGACAGCCAGAACGAGACCGGGCAGAGCATTCTGTCGCTGCTCCGGCAGGAAAACCTGCTCAACGAGGAGCAGATCCTCAAAGCGGTCGCTGCCGTCAACGACATCGAATATGTTGAGCTGACGGTCGACATGGTCGATCCGATGATCGCGCATCTGATATCCCGCGATCTGGCGACGCGTCACAATGTGATCCCGATACGGCGCCAGGAGGGGGCCCTCGTCGTGGCGATGTCGGCCCCATGGGACTTGGCCGCGCGGGATGAGATCGAGGTCAAAACCGGATACCGCGTCGTACCCGTGGCGGCCAATCCGACCTCTATCAAGCAGGCCATCCAGCGGCAATTCGACGAGGTAGACATCACCAAGCAGGTGGTCGCCTCGATGCGTCTGAAGGAGGATGGCGGAATCGGATCGGAGAAATCCGAGAACCGAACCAAGAGTCTCCAGGAAGGGGACGATCCGATCAGCAAGCTGGTCTCCTCCATCGTACGCGGGGCCATCTCCTCACGTGCCAGCGACATTCACATCGAGCCGCAGCCCCCGGACGTGAGGGTCCGGTATCGAATCGATGGGACCTTGCGAGATACGATCCGCGTGCCGGAATCGGTCCAGCAGGAGATCGTCTCCCACATCAAGATCCTGGCGGATATGGACATCTCCGAGCGCCGCATGCCCCAGGATGGACACGCAACCATAGAGCATGAAGACGCGGAATACGACCTGCGCGTTTCGTCTCTCCCTGCCGTGGGGGGAGAGAAGGTCGTCCTGCGAATCCTCGATAAGCGTGTGGAGCGATGGTCGTTCGATAAGGTGGTCGCGTCCCGCCAGGACAACGAGGCGTTCCGCCAACTGGCCTGCAATCCCTATGGGATGCTGCTGTTGACCGGTCCGACCGGAAGCGGCAAGACCACGACGCTCTATTCCGTGCTGCAACTGATCAACAAGCCGGACAAGAACATCGTCACGGTAGAAGACCCCGTCGAATATCGTCTCGACGGGATCACCCAGGTGCAGGTCAAGCCCATCGCGGGAATGACCTTCCCCTCGGCGTTGCGGAGTATTCTCAGGCAGGATCCGGACGTCATTCTCATCGGTGAGATTCGCGACCGCGAGACCGCCGAGATTGCGATCGGCGCCGCCCTTACCGGGCACCTCGTTCTCAGCACGCTGCACACCAACGACGCGGCAGGAGCCGTGTCACGATTGATCAACCTGGGAATTCCACCGTTCCTCGTCGGCTCGGCTCTCCTCGGCAGCGCCGCTCAGCGACTGTTGCGGACCTGCTGCCCAAAGTGCAAGGCACCGTATCGCGCCTCCGAGAGCGAAGTCCGGGTTCTCTATGGCGATTCCCGCCCCGGCAACGATTTACAGCTATGGCGCGGGGCCGGATGCAGCCACTGCTACCAGACCGGGTATATGGGCCGCAAGAGCATCTACGAGATCCTATCCGTCTCGCGACATGTGCAGCGGATGATCATCGACAAAGTTGACGATGACGCCATCAAGGAGTATGCGGTCCGCGAGGGCATGCGAACGCTGCGCATGGCGGCCATCAATGAAGTCCTGAAAGGGCACACAACCATCGACGAGATCATGCGCGTGGTCGATATGGAGCGAGGGTGATGCCGACATTCGAATATATTGCCAAGGATCGAGCCGGAAGAGAATTCAACGGCACGTACGATGAGATTACCGGTATCGATGCCCTTCGCGGCGAACTGGCACGCATCGGATATGAGCTCGTACGCGCCCGCCGGGTGAAGGAGCATTCTGCCAGGTCGTCGCGCATCAAGGCGACGGACATCGTGACATTTGCGTACAAGTTCTCCGGGATGTACTCGGCCGGTCTGTCTGTCACCTCGTGTCTCGAGACACTGGCTGAACAAACGGAGCGGCGAGCGCTGCAAGCGGCGCTGATTGATATCAAGAAACGCGTGGAGGCCGGCGCCAGCCTGACAAAAGCATTTGAGCCCTACCGAGACATCTTCTCCGAGTTCTTCGTCGGCATGCTGGAGGCCGGTGAAGCAGCGGGCAAGCTGGTCGAAGCGCTGGAGATGAGCGCGGTCTACCTGGATAAACGAGAGCAGTTGCGCAGCAAGATCCGCTCGGCGTTCGTCTATCCCACGGCGGTGGGGGTGGTCTGCCTGGCCGTCCTCCTGGGACTTCTGGTCTTTGTCGTTCCGGTGTTCACCAAGCTCTACGCCAACCTTCATGTGCCTCTTCCGGGCCCCACACTGATCCTGGTCACTCTGAGCCGAGGGTTGAGGGACTGGGTCTGGCTGGTCGTGCCGGCAGGGATCGCGGCGGTCTGGGCCGTGAGGCGGCTGCTCTGCAGCAGCGCGGTGAGGCAGCAGTGGGACCGGTTGAAACTGCGCTTGCCTTTCTTTGGCAAGCTCAATCGGCTGATCATGGTCTCGCGATTCATGCGGCCTTTTGCCATGCTCACAGCGGTTGGCGTGTCGGTGATCGATGCATTTCGTATTGCCGGCGATATCGTCCGCAACGCGGAAATGTCTCAGGTCGCAACGGATCTCCAGCGGATGGCCCAGGCGGGAAACCCCGTCGGAAAGGCTCTGTCGGTACACCGTATCTTCCCCTCTGAGTTGGTGCAGATGGCCTTCTCAGGTGAACAGGTGGGCAAGCTGCCGGAGATGTTGACGCGGGGTGTCGATCTGTTGGATCGCGATATCGAGCGCACGATGGCGGCACTGATTGTCAAGCTGGAGCCCGTACTCACCCTGGTTATGGGACTGATTATCGGAGTGGTCCTGATGGGGGTCTATCTGCCGATGTTCGACTATATGACCCACCTGAGATAGGCAAGCCATGGGCGAAGGCGTTCAGCGAGCCGAAATCAACAATCGGAGGAGTGCCTCTACCCGAATGACACCCAGAACGTCCGAAAACCAGCCACGTGTCAATGGCGCTACGGAATACAGCATCACATATTGAGGGATTACCGCATATTGCGGCCTGGAGAGGTAAAGTGGCCGGCGTTGCAGGCCGATAGACTGGTGGCAGTACATATGAGAAAGTCGTCTATGCAAAAGGAGAAGAACATGAGGCGTGAGAAAGGCTTTACGTTAGTTGAGCTGCTGGTTGTAGTCTTGATCCTCGGCGTGCTGGCCGCGATCGCCATCCCGAGAATCAGCCAAAGTGCAGAGACTGCCAAGATCAATGCATGCAAGACCAACGTCGACCTGATCAACTCGCAGATCGAGTTGTACTACGCGAACAAAGGCGAATGGCCGAAGAAGCTCAATGATGTCGTCAAGGACTCGGAGTACTTCCCTGACGGGGCGCCGGAATGTCCCTTTGGCACGCCGTACAAGTACGACAACAAGAAGACGCACCGCGTCGCGGAGCACGATCACAAGTAAGCGCATCGGCTCGGTCTGAGCCGTCGGCTTTCGGATATGCAACTACAGGCTGGCAGTGCTCTTCTCTGCCAGCCTTTCGTTTGTTCCTGATACGAGTCCGTCCATGAGGAACTTGAGAGGTCATACGCTTGCCGAGTTGCTGGTCATCGTGCTGATCATCGGCGTCCTGACCTCGATAGCCATCCCCAGACTCCAATTTGGAGCGAAGGACCGCAAGCAGGCGGAAGTGGAAGCTCGAAGGATCGTCACCGATCTGAGACGCACGCGTAGCCTCGCTATTCTTCACGCGGCCACACACCCCGCCGGCTTTGCTCTGGAAATCCATCGCCAGGGCAATACGACTCGTTACGAGATACTCGATCTCGACAACTCCGAAGTCGTCGCTTCTCGAACGCTTCCCGCAGGTATCCATTGCGAGGGGAGGTCCCGTCTCGCCTTCAACGGTCTGGGGGCTTTGACGGACCCCGCCGAAGCCAGCCTCACGGTTTCGGCTTCGGACGCCACATTCGAGATCGCGGTCGTTCCGAGCACAGGGTCAGTCCGATGCGTGCGACAGTGAAGGATAAGCCCTATAGACGGCGTCGTCGAACCGTGGGGACCACGCTCACCGAGGTCGTGGTGGCCTCGACGCTTCTCGTGGTCGCCGTGGTGCCCATCCTGCGTGCGCTAACGATTGCTCAGATGACAGGTGCGACCATCGAACGCAAGACGCAATCCCTCATCCTGGCGCAAAGCAAGTTGGACGAGCTGCGTGCCAAATGCGTTCATCACTACGACGACTCGTTTGCACGAACATCAGAAACTCTGTCGGGATCGTATCTCTGCAATACCGTCGACGATGCGGGCCCCGATTTACGCCAGGTCGCTGTCTCTGTCGGATACGATTCCGACGGAAACGGGCGTCTGTCAGACTCCGAGATTGAGGTCCGCCTGGCCACCTGTATTGCGCGGACTCAATAGAGGCTTTGGTCTCGCATTATCAGACGTCACGCTCACAGATCCACGCCCCCTGATGGCGACGACGAGCTGGCCCGATAAAACCACGCCTGCTATCCCTTGGGGGCGACAAAAGTAGACCACTATGACCTTTCTGCAAACTTCCGAGGCTCACTCAAGTCAGCTAACGCAAGGCCTTTAACCTGCCGAAGTAACGACGGTACAACGCTCGTGCTGTGTATGGTCTAAACTATGCAGAACCAGAATGCCAATACGAAGCAGGCCAAAGGCCTGACGCTCGTCGAGATGGTGATTTCCCTCGCCGTCATGGCAATCGTCTTCACGGCCATGGTCCCCTTGTTGGCCAGTGTCCGCACGAACTGGACGGCACGACAGGCCAACCTGGAGATCATCCAAAATGCGCGGATCCTGACCGACCACCTCAGCCGCACTTTGGCCGGTGCGGTACAGATCACCGATGTGAGCCCATCGTCGGATTCCAAAGGGCACATCAGCCTGGTTGCAGGCGACGGTCAGGAATACGGGTACTCCGTCTCCGACGATGGATACGTTCGGTTCGGACTGTTGTCGGCAGAGGCAGGCGACCTGGCAGGGCCGGTGACGGAGTTCCGCCTGACGTGCTACGACGGAAACGACTTCGTTGCGCCTACCAGCGATCCGGCGGCGGTTCGCTACATAACGGTTGATACTGTCTTTGCGAACCCGTCAGACATGGGGCAGGACAAACCCTTCACCATGAACGTCTACCTCCGTCCCGAACCTCCGATGGAGGAGGATTCGCCGATACTGAACCCCGGCGTGGCCATCAGAGACTCCATGGTATGGGGTGGACAGGGAAGAAACATCGATAGCTACCGATCATCTCAAGGACTCTATACCCCCGCGATGCCCGGAACGCAGGCTGTTGTTTCGGTTAACGCGGCATGTTCGAGCGCGATTACCCTGCAAAGCCAGACGCAGATCCGAGGGGATGTCTATGTCGGCCCCGGCGGCAATCCCGATCTGGCCATCACGTTGCTGGGCAGCTCGCAGATCACTGGAACCCAGAACACCTTGAGCGAGCCCGTTAGCATGGAGACGGCATCGGTTCCGTCGCGTCCGCCCTTCACCAGAGGACACGAGGGCAATCTCTCCCTGTGGGCGCCGAACACGCTGACCATCGACGCGGATCACTATTTCAACAAGATCGAGCTTTCGGGCGACTCGAAGCTGATCGTCGACGGAGACGTGACGCTCCTTCTCAACAACACGTTCCAGATGAGCACACGCGCCGAAGTGATGCTTCTACCGGAATCGAGCCTGACCATGTACATCAAGCATAATGTCACTGTGTCGGGTTCGGCCAAACTTAACAGTTCCACCCAAACTCCGTCACGGCTGCACATCTACATGGTCGGCAACAACAGAAGCATGGAGATGAGCAGCAATGCCATGATGTACGGCGTCCTTGAGAACCCCAACGGCAAGGTCAGCCTCTGGAGCGGTACTCAGGTCTTCGGAAGGGTCAAGGCGAAGACGCTTGAAGGGGGTGGACAAATTCATGTCGATCTGGACTCTAATTTCGGATCGAGCCCCAATTGAGGATTGTCGACTGAACCAATGAAGGCTACCCGCAACAACCGAGGTGTCGTGCTGCTTATGGTGATTTTCGTCGTGGCGCTCCTGGCGGCGATCGTCGTGGGCATGCTGCAGATCAATACCGAGGAAATTCAGATCATGCAGAACCATATACGAGGAGCCGAGGCCAGAGCGGTCGCCGAGGCCGGCTTGAATGATGCCTTGGCCCAGCTTCGAACGGATGCCACCTGGGACAAGGGCTTTGCAGAGAAGTCCTTCGATGGCGGAACCTATACCGTCACGCGTGACGAATCGAAGGTTACCTCTCTGGGAACGACGTCACAAGGATTCACGGCCAGAATCGAAGCGGACGTCACCGTGGAGCCGGCAGGACCTCCGCATCAGGTGACGATTGACCGCATTAGGGTGAATGAATGAAATCGAGTGCAACAATATCACTTGGCATCGACATCGCCGCGTCGGAGATCAACGCGGTGGTGTTGAAACGAACGCGCGAAGGGCTTCGCATGCTCGGCGCAGCCCGCACCACCTTGCCAGATGGAACGATCGAAGGGGGGCGCGTGGTCGATCCCACGGGGCTGATCAAAGGCTTGAGAATCGCCACGGATGGCTGCAGAAGACAGGCGCACAGCGTGTTGTCGATGCCGTCGGACGGAATCCTCACGCGAATCATCCCCCTGGAAGAAGAAGACCCACAGGAGATTGCGCGCTTCGTGCATGAGGAGATTGAGCAGTATGCCGCCTTTTCGGGCCGAAAGACAGCTCATGATTTTCGTGTCACAGCCGCAGCCCGAAAGAACGTTCCAGGCAAGGTCGTCGCGGCCGCAATCGACCGGGCTACCATCGAAGCCCTGACACACGCCTGTCGAAACGCCGGCGTCAATGCCCGCGTCGTCGAACCACCGATCATGGCATGCGTCCGCCTCGTTCGCGCCGCCACATCCCGTGAGAAGCTCGGGCCCAACGTCCTGCTGGCACTGCTCAAGGACAACGCTCTGACGCTGGGATTACTTCAGAAGAACACGCTGGATTTCATACGAATACGAAGTATTGACGCCAATGCCGCAACGGCGATCGAGAGGTACGACCGCGTGGCAGAGGAGATCAACGCCGTCGTTCGGTTCTACGCCGTGAAAGGTACGACGGTCTCCGGGGTGGTCTTGGTCGATGACAACAGCGATCTCACCTCAATCGAAGCTGGCCAGGAAGTACGGTCCAAGGTGCTCAGCGAAACCGTGGAGATTTGGACGAGAAGCAACCTGCCTGAGTATCTGCCGATCGAGCCGGGTATTAATGGAAAAGGCTCCGTCATCTCCGTCGGACTGGCCATGCGATCCCTGGTCGACCAGCCGATCAATGACGAGTTGAACCTGCTGGCCAACGTCGCGGACCGCGCCACGGCCATGCAGCGCAATGCCGTCCTCACCGCGATCGCGCTGGCGGCCTTGCTGCCCGTGGTTACCCTGGCAACAGGAGGGATCCGGTGGATGGTCGGACGCATGAATGACAGTGTCGCCGCGATGGATCAGGCCGAGTTGGAACGCGGTGACCACAGCCTGCCCGTGGCCGTGGTCGAGCTGAGCGAAATCGAGCAGCGGATGGCTTTCGCATCGGGGCAGTTGAACTGTCTCACGCGGGTCTCACAGCAACATCTCGACTTCGACTGGCAACGACTGCTCGACGATGTTCGGGCGGCTGTTCCTGCGGAAGTCCGTCTGACTGAGCTGTCAGTGGACAATACCGCAGCCATGCAGATCGAAGCCGTATCGAGATCAGAAGAAGCGGTGGCCACCTTGGTGGCGAACCTGAACGGATCAGACCTCATCGCGCAGGCTGAGTTGCTACGAGTCAACCGCTATGACGGGGTCGACGCGCCGATTCGATATGCGATCGCGTGCACATTAGGCATTAGAGAAGAACGGTAGACCATGGAGATTCAAGATCTTCAAAAACTCACGAAGAAGCACGAAGGCACGATCATCGGCGCCTTGCTGGTCATTGGTGTGATTGCGGCCTACAACTGGGTGGTCCGTCCCCATGTAACGCTACTCGTCGCAGCACAGCATTACAAGCGAGCGGCAAACCAGCGAATCGAGACGATGAAGGCCGTCAATGATGACGTGCGAACCCGAGGGGACGAGTTGAAGGGTCTGCTCGCCGAACGAAGCAAGCGATCACAGATGGTTTTCGATGCGAACGAGGCCGACGAGTTTCTCCGCAGATTACAGTCCCTCTGCCGCGAAGCGGGATGTTGCCTCGTGTCTCTGACCTATCCCGAACCCGAGGAGATCACGGCGACTTGTGGAGCAGCCAATTACAGATACGGAGGACGAACCGGATCCGGTCGCCGTGCTGATGCTCGTCGCCAGGCGGGCAGACATGGAAGTTCAGGGACGCTACGAGAGCCTAGTCCGACTCATTGGGATGCTCCAGTCCCGCCGCCAGAAGGTCTGGATTGACGAACTGCGAATTTCAACAGCCCGATCGGATGCCGGCAGTATCGCATGCAATCTGGGCATTACGATCTATGTGGCAAATGGGAAAGAGATGGAATGCGATGAGTAGCTACAGGTGGATGATGAGCCTGGGGTTGAGTCTGATCTTCGCCTCGACCGTTTTCGGGACGCAGGCCGACCGGGCCCTGGAGTTGAGCGACATCCAGGACGCCATTGGGCGGGACGATCCCTTTGCCGAACTCGAGAAGGCCCCGATGGAACTGCCTGAGGTCGTGCTTGAGGTCCCCGAAGAGATTCGTGAGGAACATCCCGACCTGCTCCTCGAAACCGTCGTTTTGCGATTTCTGGATGCGACGAGCCTCAAGACGGTTTTGGACCGGATGGTGACGCCGTTCGGCATGGTGGCGGTCAACAAGAACAACAACTCCGTAGTGATCTGCGATACGCCTGAGAACCTACCGAAGATCCTGGCCGAGATCAGGAAGGCCGATCGCATTCCACCGCAGGTGATGGTGGAAGTGGTAATTCTCGACGTTCAGCTCAAGAGCGACACCGAGATCGGCATCAACTGGGATCTGCTGTCCGACAACCAATACGACGTCGTCTACCGGCAGAGCTTCAGCGGTTCGCGGCTCCAGTCGACGATTGAAGATGCCGAGACGGTCGGTAACGCCACGGCCTTCAATACGGTTGGGCTCGGTGGCGACTTCAGCGTCATCAGCGGGACCATCCGCCACGTATTGCACGTGCTCCAGCAGAAGAGGGACGTTGATATTCTGGCCAGTCCGAATGCGGCTCGTCGTCAGCGGTCAGTCAGCGACGATCAAGGCGGTGGAAGAGATTCCCTATAAGGAGCTTATCGACTCGGCTACGGGAGGCCAGGACGCTTTGAGCACCACACAGTTCAAGGATGTGGGGGTCACGCTTCAGGTCACGGCGACGGTCACGGACAGCAACAGCATCTTCGTCACTGTGGATACCGAACAGAATGTCCGCACGGGGGTGAGCGAACAGGGCGTGCCCGTCGTGGACACGCGAAAGGCCAACACGTCGCTGCTGCTCGAAGACGGGCAAATCGTCGTCATGGGCGGACTGCGGCGTCAGGAGAAGACTCAGGAAGTCAGCCAGGTTCCACTTCTGGGCGATCTGCCATTGATCGGCTATTTCTTCAAGAGCCGCAAGAACGTGACGAACAAGTCAGAACTGGTTGTCCTGCTGTCGCCTCACATCGACCGGGGCCAACTCGTGCCCAATCACATCGCAGCGGCGCTATGAATCTCTTCGTGGGACGTCTCTGTTGTCCGACCAGGATGCAGACCTGAACAAAGCCGATGGTGCGTCGCGGCCCGCACAAGGGTCGCCATCGGAGCGTCACCAATGACGAGCATGCGAACAAACCCGAAACACATCGCCCGTGTTGTCGATCTGAAGGGCGGAACTGAAGCCGTTCTGCAACACAAGGTAAAAGGAGGAACAACATGTTAGGATTGTTTAAGGCAAAGAAGAAGATATCCCAGATGAAGATCCTGATCGTGGACGATGAGCCCGATCTCGTGAGCACCGTGGAATACCGCCTTAAATTTGCGGATTGCCAGACATTCACAGCGTCCAACGGCCAGGAAGGACTTGAGCGTGCCGCGGCGGAGAAGCCTGATCTGATCCTCCTCGATACGAACATGCCCGTGATGAACGGCCATGAGATGCTCGAACAGCTCCGGGCCGATCCCGCGCTGAAACACATTCCGGTCATCATGCTGACGGCCCGGTGCGAATCCCAGGACATCGCGGCGGCCTCGGCCCACGGCGTGTCGGACTATGTCACCAAGCCGTTCGACTTTGCGGTATTGATGGGCAAGATCCAGGCGATCCTGAAAGGACAAGGGAGCAAATGATCGGTCACCGGACCCGGCGTGAATGCCATCTTGGCGCCACATGAACCGAGACCGCGCGGATTGATTGGTGCGCGCTGATCGCCGCACAGGAGAATACCATTGACGACTGCAAAGGCATTGCGACTGCTCATCGTTGAGGATGATATCGTCGATCGAAAGCTACTGGAACGACTTCTGGCCAAGTCGTCTCTGGACGTGGCCGAGGTCAAATATGCAGACCGCCTCTCCGCTGCTCTGGACTGTCTTGCGGAGTCCTCATTCGATGTCGTCCTGCTCGATCTGGGATTACCTGACAGTCGGGGAACCGAGTCGGTCATCAACATTCAGAGCCGGGCGCCGCACGTGCCCATCATCGTGCTAAGTGGGTTGGACGATGAAACAACGGCAACGTCCGCCGTCCAGAAGGGCGTTCAGGACTATCTGATCAAGGGCCAGGTTGACAGCACGTTGCTGATGCGCTCGATCCGCTACGCGTTGGAGCGGAAGAAGGCAGAACGCCAGTTGCAGGCCGCCGAACATCGCTATCGTACCATATTTGACAATTCCGCGGTCGCCATCATGATGGTGGACAAGGAAGAACGTCTGATCTCGTGGAACCAGTTCACGGAAGACCTGCTGGACATGACCGGAGACGACTTGCTGGGCCGTTCGGTCAAGACGCTTTATCCGGAATCCGAGTGGCAGCGGATCCGCACCATGAGCGTCCGCCGAAAAGGTATGCAGCACCACCTGGAGACCCGCATGTTTCGCGGCGCAGGCGATCTCATCGACGTGGACATCTCCCTCAGCGTCTTGCGGGATACCGACGGCGTCGTAACCGGATCGATCGGAGTCATCCGAGACATCACCGAACGTCGTGAGATGGAGCAGGCGCTTCGCAAGTCGGAGAAGCGCTTTCGCCAAGTGGTTGAAAACGCCAAGGAGTGGATCTGGGAGGCCGACGCGAACGGACTGTATACCTATGCCAGTCCGATCATCGAGAAGATCCTGGGCTATACGCCGGAAGAGATCCTGGGCAAGAAGCACTTCTATGATTTCTTCCATCCGGACGACGCAGAGCAGTTGAGAGCAGAGGCTTTCAATATCTTCAGCCGCAAGGACGTGTTTACGGAGTTCCAGACAAGGAATCTTCATAAGGACGGGCGCAGTCGTCTTCCTGCTGCGCAGCGGCGTTCCCATTCTGGACGAAAACCGTAATCTGATCGGATATCGAGGTGCCGATGCCGACGTCACAGAACGCGCAGTGCATCCACGAGATCCTGGAGCGGAAGCAGAAGAATCTGGAAGCGATCTTTGACTCGGCGCCGGTGGGCATGCTGCTCGTCAACGAAGAAATGGCCGTCGCGCGAGCCAACGAGACGATTCGCCACATGTCGGGAAAAGACTACCGCGAGATCATTGGGAAGACCCCATGCGAAGCATTGAACTGCACCCACTGCGGTCTTGCGGCAGAGTGTCGCGCCGGGACAGATCGAGAAGAGGACTGCTCGCTTCGAACGATGATTCAGGTGTCCTTTGAATCAGACAAGCCCATTCGCGGCCTGGAAATCCGACCTTCATTGAACTACAATGGCGAGGTGTTGTTGCCCTGGCTCCTGGTGAGTGTCGAGCCTGTGAGTATCGACTCCGGCAGACACGTGGTTGTGGCCATCGACGACATCACGGACCGCAAGCGCGCTGAGGAGGAGTTGCGAGAGGCCGTGGAGATGAAATCCCAGTTTGTTTCCACGATCTCGCACGAACTCCGCACACCGCTGACATCCATTAAAGAGGCCGTAACGATTGTCCTCAGCGGGGAGGCCGGGCGGATCAATAAGGATCAAATTCACTTCCTGGATATTGCCAAGCGCAATATCGAGCGACTCGGTCGTCTGATCAACGACGTCCTGGATTTCCAGAAACTCGACGCCGGGAAGATGACATTCGACATCCGGGAGGGCACGCTCGAGCAAACGATTGAGGATGCCTACAACACGATGCAGCCATTCGCGGGCAAACGTGGGGTTCACCTCAGCATGGAGGTCGATCCGAATCTCCCGGTCATTGCCTTCGACAGCGACAGGATTGTCCAGGTCGTCACAAATCTGATCAGCAATGCCATCAAGTTCACGCCGGAAGGAGGAGATGTCCGCGTTTCGGTCCATCGAAGAGACGAACACGTCCAGATCAAGGTCAGCGATACCGGTCTGGGGATTCCGCGAGACGCCTTACCGAGAATCTTCGAGCGTTTCTACCGTGTCCATCGCCCAGGCAAAGAAATCAAGGGAACGGGGCTGGGACTGGCGATCGTCAGCAGGATCGTGACCGGCCATTGCGGACGAATCGACGTCGAGAGCGAGCCAAACAAGGGTACGACTTTCACGATCTCGCTGCCGATCGAGCGTCCGAATAGAACCAAGAGCACCCCGCAGGAGATCGATGAGCAGTTGGAGACCACGTTGAACGAAGGGTAATGCTATCCGTCGGCCGTATTGGCCATATGGCTCTCGACAATCTCTTTAGCCACCGGCGGAACAAATCCGAGTTCAACTTCGGTGTTTCCTTGACCTACCGCGTGCGGTCGTGGGCCTTTCGCTCATCTCTGTTCAGCGGGCTGTGTTCGCATACCCGGAATCCCACCTCAAACGGCGTCTATTGCAGCCTATTGACAAACAGAACAATCTAACTGCCAAACATAGATAAAGTGTTTGCTGTCGTAACTTTCCCTTGCGTAAAGCGGCGTCGCTGCATAGCATAGCTCTACTGAGGCTGTGCTATCTGGTTGTCGAGCGTTCCTCCGCACGTGCCGTAGATGGGGAAAAAGGCAGGAGAGATGAACACGGTGGAGAGAGAAATGCCGGATCAGGAGAGAACACGAGCCGACCTCCTGGCCGAGATTGCTCACTTGCGCCAACGTTTGGCTGTTCTGGAAACGGAGTCGTTGCCGGACGGTGATGGGCGTTTGCCGGGTGACTCCGAGCAGCGAACGCGCGATGTCGCGGACACGTCGAGAGCCTCGTACGCTGAGATGCTTCTGGATGCGCTGCCGGAAGCCGTGTACCTGGCCGACCTGGAAGGACGCATCTGTTACGCCAACCGGACCTTCCTGACCGTTTCGGATTTGTCTGAAGACGACGTCATCGGCAAGACCTTGCCCGAGACCCGTGTAGTTGAGCCGGAGCGGTTTCGTGCGGTGCAGGCAAGTCATGCCACAGGTGATGGCCGAGGGCCGAGTGCGAGAGGTCGAGAGTCACACCCTGAATCGAGACGGCTCGCAGTCTGCGGTCCTGGTCGATCTCACGCTCGTTCGTGGGAACGCCGGGCAGCCATCGCACGTTGCGGCCATGGCGCGGAGAGCGACCGGACTCCAGGACGCGGAACGCGCACTGATCCAGAGCGAGCGTCGATACCGCGAGATTGTGGAGACCGTAGCAGATCTCATCGTCACGGTCGACATGGGAGGTAACGTTCGTTCGGTCAACTATGCCGTCAAGACGATGCTTGGACTCGATCCAAATTGGGTGATCGGCCGGCCTTTGACGGACTTCGTCCTCGATGAATATCGGCCGGACATCCGCGCGCAACTCGAACGAGTCATGGGGGGCCAGAAGGTTCGATCGGAAACGGTTCTGTTGAACGGCGAGAATCACCTGGTTCACGTCGAATACAGCGCCGGTCCCCTCATGGAAGACGGGCATGTGGTGGGCATCCGCGGGATCGCGTGGGATATCACCCAACGCAAGGCACTCGAGCGTGAGCTCAAGGTCAGCGAAGAACGATATCGCACACTGGTTGAGAGCGCGGGAGAGGCGATTGCCACCGTCAGCAAGGATGGGATGTTTCAGTTCATGAACAGCACGGCAGCCCAGAGACTTGGCGGACATCCGGCCGATTTCGTGGGCAAGACGATGGGGGAGCTGTTTCCGACTGAAGTGGCCGATCGTCAGATGGGCACCATCCGCGAAGTGATCCGTACCGGTGAGGGGTCCAACACCATAAGTTTGTCGTACGTTGGCGGCGAAATGCGCTGGTACAATACAACGGTTCAGCCACTGCGCGACAGCGACGGGCGAATCACGGGCGGCCTGGTCATCGCGAGAGATATCCACGATTTCAAGAAGGCGCGAGACGAGCTTGCGGCGTACAGTGAGCGAATGATCCGAGCTGAGCAACTGGCGTCCCTGGGTACACTCAGCGCCACTCTCTCGCACGAGTTGACACAGCCTCTGACCGTTATTCGGCTGTCGATCCAGAACTCGATCCAGGACCTCGAGAACGCCGCGTGCCCGCAGCGAGTGGTGGAGGATCTGAAGGACGGACTGGCCGAGATTGCCAGCGTCACGGCGATCGCCGAGCGGTTCCGCTCCTTCGCACGCAGGTCGTCGGAGAAGGTGGTCAGCGATATCTCTATCGACGAGACCGCCAGAAGAGTAATGGCCTTGCTGGAGGAAAGCGCCCGGCGCGCGAACGTGACCGTGGAATTGCGGCAGCTCGATATGTTGCCTGTGGTCTCCATGCACGAGAAGGATCTGGAACAACTGATCTTCGCTCTGGCTCAGAATGCCATTCAGGCCGCCACTGGAGAAAAGAGCTGCCACTTCTCCATCCTGGGTCACCAGGATGACGACCGGATCGTTTTGCAGTTTTGCGACGACTGTGGAGGCATCCAGGCGGAGGACCTCAGTCGAATCTTTGAGCCTTTTTTCACGACGAAGCCAGCCGGAGAGGGAACGGGATTAGGACTGTGTATCGCGCAGCGCGTTGTCTCTCAGGTTCATGGTGAGATATCCGTTGAGAGCCAGGCAGGGCGGGGGACCAAGTTTGTCGTATCGCTTCCCGGTCAGGGGACGCCAAGCCGTCACAGATAGGGGATTCGCCGATGGAGAGCAAGACGCTGGACCGCATCTTCTTTGTCGATGACGAGCCTGCCGTTCGAGTGGTTGTTCGCAAGACGCTCGAGCGTGTCGGCGCAAGTGTTACCTGCTTCGGCTGCGCCGACGACTGCCTGGCCTGTCTGGAATCGGCGCAATGCGATCTGTTGATCACCGACGTGAAAATGCCGGGAAAGGACGGAATTGAGCTGCTCAGAGCGGTCAAGGCGAGAGTCCCCTGGCTGCCCGTGCTCGTGGTCACCGGTTTCGGCGATGTTCCCATGGCGGTCAAGGCCCTGAAGCTGGGGGCAGCCGACTTCATCGAGAAGCCGCTCGACCGCGAGGCGTTCCTCAAGACGGTTCAGACCCTCCTGGCTCAGAACAGTCCTGCAACGTCAGGGGGCGATCATACGCTGACCAAGACGGAGATGCGGATTCTGCACCTGATTCTGGAGGGCAAGAACAATCGTGAGATCGCCTCGACGCTTCACCGATCCCCCCGGACGGTGGAGGTACATCGCAGCCACGTGATGCGGAAGATGGGGGCCGGTAATATCGTCGAATTGCTGCGACGGGCTGCGATGATGGGCCTGTTTGATATGGACGGTCCGACGGACTCAAGTATTGGCGAAGCATAGCCCCCGCACCCTATCTCCACCCGGGTCGTCCCTCCTGACCGGTCGCGTTCCGGCCCACACGCCTTCGCACAAATATTCTGCATTTCGAGGTGTAACCCCTCCCTGTCCGGCAGCACTATCCCGTCAGAAAGCCCTCAGAAGGCCGTGTGGGGCAACCCGGGAAATCGCAGGGAACAGATAATGAAGGCTATGTATGCGATCTGGAAGGACGCTGTCGGCGGCGGGATTCGGGGATGCCATGGCCGTCTGCACGCTTTCTCCGGGTTACGTCGCGATGGGTCTTGGCATGCCAGAGGGCCGTTTGTACGAGGCCGGAATTGGCTTGCGGGCCGACCGAGAGTTTACGTATTCTTTTACATATGAATGATGCGACGCAGTCCATCTCCGAGTTGTCTGGTCGATCGGGATTTCTTTCGGCCGTCCTGGTGCGAGCAGCCGCTGATTCGCTGAACGCCCAGACCTCCGGTGCCAAACCGGCTGCAGCCGACGATCAGGACATCCATCAGACCCGGCAGGGGGATCCGGACGCATACCGTCGACTGGTCGAACGCCATCAGGCTCACGTCGCGAGAATTCTTTGGCGATTCAGCCGCGACCGGGCGGTCCACGAGGAGTTGGTGCAGGATGTCTTCGTTGAAGCCTACCTGAGCCTGAACTCGTTCCGAGGCAAGGCGCCCTTCAGTCACTGGCTGGCCCGGATCGCGACCCGCGTCGGCTATCGCTACTGGAAGGAAAAGGCCCGACAGAAGGACGTCGAGCCCTTCAGCCTGGCCGAGTGGGATCAGGTCGCCGACGACACGGATTCGATCGAGCAGATGGACGCGGACCAGGCAGCCGGGTTGCTGCACGGGTTGCTCGAACAGTTACCGCCGCGAGACAGGCTGGTCTTGATGCTGCGGTACATTGAAGGATACGACGTCGCTGAGACGGCGCGTCGAACCGGCTGGACCAAAACCATGGTCAAAGTGCAATCGCTACGAGCTCGCGATAAGTTGAAGAAGCTCGTGGAGCGCAGTGGAATGGAGTTGATCTGATGAACTGGGAAGAAAAGTTCACATTATTGGCGGCTCGTGCCCGGGCCGAAGAGATCCCCCACGTCAACGTGGCGCCGGATGTCCTGAGCCTGCTGAGCAGTGGTCAGGCCGAACCCCTCACGGTGGCCGAGAACCTCTGGATTTGGCTGGCGGCCGGAGCTTCGGCGGTAGCTGTCCCGGCGGCGGTCGTGGCGATCTCGGTCTACAACGCCAGCATGGGTCCACTGCGGGAAATCGTCAATAGCATTTCGTGGGCGATGTAATGGAACAGCCTGAACCCAACGTGAATCCGACCGTGGCTCTGCGCCGCACACACCGCTGGCGGATGGCACTGTCGGGACTCGTGATCCTGATGGCCGGCATTACCCTGGGCGTCGCCGGGACGCTGATCGTCGTCAAGCCGGAGAGGCCTCGGCCGCCGGACGTCGACCACATGGTCGCCATGACAGTGATGCGGTTTCGCGACGAGCTCGGTCTGACCAATGAGCCAGGTCAATCGCATCCGGACCGTTCTCAAAGAGCATTTCGGACAACTGGAAGCGCTGCGAATCGCGGCACGCCCGAAGATCGAGCAAGTGCTCGAGGACATGAAGACGCAGGTCAGCGCGGTGCTCACCAAAGAACAACAAACCAAATGGGAGCGACTGATCGACCAACTTGAAAAGGAGTTTCAGCGCGGTATGCGACGGCGACCGCGTGGCCCTGGTGGTCCGGGCGGCCCCGGACGACCGGGAGATGGTCCCAGAGGAGAGGGACGGGGCGACTGGCCTCGAGGGCGAGATCGCGGTCGCTTTGGCCCGGGGGATGAAGGCAGACCCTGGGGCCCCAGACCGGAAGGCGCCGATCCCAATTGGGGACACCGAATGCGAAGGCCTCGACCGGACACCAACGACATGTCCCCGCTACCAATGGAGGAAGGCCAGATGCCTCCTGATAGACCGCCCGAACCCAACGGCATGCCGTAGACGGCCGACACGGGCATGGAAACGTACTCACAGGGCCTTTCCCGCGACAACCGATTGCAGGAAAGGCCCTTTTTCTTGGCAGTTCATGCCCTCCCCGCAAGGATTCTGCCCCGGCAGGCCAGGACGCCGGCCGCGATTGCGAAACGCGTTTCTAGCTTGAATTCCAACCCCCGTTCGAATACAATAGAAGTGCCTGAGTTCCAATTGCGAGCAGACACGGAGGACCGGGCGTGCGATTCCAGTACCTGACAAACGAGCAGCCGGTGCGGCGGCTGATAAGAGCAAGGTACCTGCGTCTACGAAGAGGAGAGCAAAGATGGACACAGCGAGCAGGGCAACGCGAGGCGTCACTCTAGTACTGCTGTTTGCGGCAGCGAGCTATGGCAACTGGTCCGAGACGTTCGACGGCGGGGGCTACGATCTCCAGACTTGGCAATTCCTCTCCTATCCAGCGGTAACAGGCACATTCACTGAGACGATCCTGCCGACGGAAGACGGGAATCATTACGTTGCCCTGGGCGAGACGAGTTCCGCCAGTAAAGGCGGGGCGGCGTTCGGGGCGGGATTTGGCACCGACGAAGTCTTCGGGGATGTCCGCGTCGGAGCGGTGGTCAACGTGGCGGGCGACGCCTCGCACAACCACCACGGTCTTCTCGCTCGCATGACGTACTTCATGGACGACGGCACACTCAGCGGGGCCCCCGGCGTGGTCGCCAGCGGATACGTCATGCACGTAAACTGGGAAAACGGGCCGGCCAACCTTCGCATCGACATCGAGAAGGTCGTCATGCTGCAGAACATCATGAGAGAGAACTTCGATGTTCTCGTTCCCGGCCTCAACAACGAGCGAAGCTTCTATGCCGAACTGGAAGTCGTCGGATCGGGCCCGGTTTACGTCACCGGGCGTCTGTACGAATACCAGGGTGGTCCCGTGCTGGCGGAAACCGAGACGATGGTTGATACCGACGGCAACGACCCCTGGGAAGATCCGGATGAGCAAGACGAAGCGTTCAAGACCGGGGTCTCGGGCATTTTCGCGCAGAACGAGCAGTCAGAACCAGCCGGGTTCTACACCTCCTTCGACGACATCTCTTCCGTCTCCGACGGCCCGTCCGCAGTGGCGATCGACCCGGTCGACGGGGCCGCCGATGTCTCGGTGCTCGTCAAGCTCGACTGGCTCGAGGGCACCTTCGCTACGGGCCGGCAACTGTGGTTCGGACCGGTAGGCAACATGCAGCTTGTCGATCCGTCGCCCAACGGCACGGTCTATGAACCTGGACTGCTCGAGTCCAATCAGAGCTATGAGTGGCGTGTCGACGAGATCGGCCCCAGTGGGACCGTGACCGGGCACGCCTGGCAGTTCACCACGGGCCAATCGGCACCGGTGGACGACTTCGAACTCTATGACAGCAATGCCGACATTGCGGCCACGTGGGTACACAACATCGGGGAGGATTTCAGCTACGTCTTCCTGGAGACCGGAACGGTCAACCAGGGGGCCAAGGCCATGCGCCTCGAATATCAGAATCAATACGAGCCGTTCTTCACCGAAGCGACTCGGACGTTCGAGCCGCCTCAGGACTGGACCGTCATCAATCCCAAGTCGCTTGAGCTGAGTTTCCGGGGCAAGAAGGACAACCTCGAGCAGCGGATGTATCTCCGCATCGAGGACAGCGCCGGGAACCAGGCGACCATCGACGAGCCGTTCGGCTTCGCGACACAGTCTGAATTCTGGCGAACCTGGACCATCGACCTGTCGGAGGTAAGTGGTGCAGGCGTGGACCTGGCCAGTGTGGCCAAGCTCACGATCGGCGTGGGCAACGGGGAGGCCTCGGCACAGCAGGGCGAGGATATCGACATGCTGTACGTCGACAAGATCCGTCTCCAACCCGAATAGTCCGAATCGTGGAACAGTTTGATGTGTTTTCGATGCGTGCCCAGGCACTGCGGCACCTGGGCACGGTTCTTCTTGACTGAGCTCGTATCCGTCAGCTTCCCTTGCCATTCTCGGTGGAAGCCGGTTGCCACGCCGCCTCACCGGGCTTGGCACCGGGAGCAGAATCCGCCATCGTCAGGTTGCGGAAGTCTTTGAAGCGGTGAAACGTCAGGTAGTTGGCGTCGTGCTGACGATGGGCCGCGTTGGCTCCCTCTCCGAAGGCGGTTCGAGAGGCCGCGATGATGTCATCCCCTTCGAACAGCCAGTCGACATACTGGAACCCATGCTTGTCAACATCGGGGTGGTACAGCACGACGCAGCGAATGGTCCAATCGCGAAGATTCTCGCTGCACATCAAAGCCAGGGCATTGCGAACACGCCCCGGATTGGGGTCCTTGTGCCTGGGCAGAATCGGGTTCGACAGCGTCCAGTACCGTTTCGAAACTGGATCGAACCGGATGGTGAACTTCTTGCATCCACCGGGGAAGTCGATGAACCCGGTCTCGGGATCGAACGTGGCCTTCCTCCCATCGTCGCTAATCCGGATGATGGCAGCTTTGCCTCCGTCAGGTTTGTAGTCGACCCGGAGGATATTGACGATGTGACCTTCCGGCGTCACCACGGCGTTGCCTTCGAGCCAGCCTCCGAACTTGCCGTCCAGCCAGGCCGGATCGCGACCGATGCGATTGCTCACGATCCAGTTGTCGGCCTTCAGCAGATCGGCATCTTCCGGGACGGACATCATGAAGGCGTTGAAGTGCTTGCCCCATCCGCCCGGTCCCATGGCGTCCTCCATGGCTCGCCACAGCCGCCCGGCGTGCGCCACAACGGGCACGGGCGCACAATGATACTCACCTCCGTCAATCAAGACTCCGCTCTTCTCGTCCTTGGCTTGCGTCCATGTCTTTCCCCCGTCCGTGGATCGCCGGATCACCACGTCGCCGTGATTCTTGCTGGTGCCGAGAAGATAGAGAGCGTCACTATGAGTGAATACGCTGGCCCAGTACATGTCCTGTACTGTCGCCCGCCGCGACCACGATGCGCCGCGGTCTGATGATCCGAAGACCTCGGTGATGGCATGTCCATGCTCGGTCGAACCCGGCCCAAATTGATCGTGCTTGGCAATGTAGTCTCCGTTCGGCAGCACCGCAATGCCCGGTGAACCGATGTAGATCCGCGTCGATGCCGGGATATGGTTGATGACCACACCGGGGACATCCTGTGCTCTTGTCGAAACCGCCAACAGGGCAACCACGGTGACGGCGAACATGCTCAGGTTTCGCAATTTCATGAGGCACTCCTCTCATTGACTACCGGAGTCATCCGGATAGTGTCACTTGTTCAAGGCTTGGCGGATGCTCGCCGCCACCTGCTCGGCCAGGAGACGTGAGCCTTCTTCGGTGAAATGGACGTTGTGCGGCCGCTGGATCGAATCGAGCCGGGGCAATGCAAACGCGTAGAGATCGTCGATACGGACGTGGTACTTCTTCATGACCTTCAGAGCCGCTTCGTTGTATCGCTTTGCATCACCTTTGATGCGGCCGGTAGACCCCTCGGGCACAGGCGTGGTGGTCGCGAAAATCAGAGTCGCCCCCGTCCTCTTGAGTCGCTTTGTCAGTTCCTCCAGGTTCCGCGCATACTGCTCGATGGGAATCTGCTGGACACCCTTGGTCACGTCGACTAGTGCGCCTTTCCCGTTCATGTACTTCAGATCGTGCAACCCATGATTGAAATGGATCACATCCCATTGGGTGTCGCCCAGCCATTCGTCGAGCTTCGCCAGCCCGTTGGCGGTGTGGGCAGCATTGCCCGCATTGTGGTGGACCTCGGCCTGGCCTTCGAGCAGTGCCTCCGTTGGCTCGAAGTAACCTATCGAGATCGAGTCACCGATGATCAGAACCTTCGGCATGTCTTTCGCCTCAACCGTCTCGTGACGCTGTGCCTGCTGACAACCCGCGATCACGGCCAAGAAAAGGATGAGGATCATAGTCCATCGGGCAGTTTCAGACTTGCTCATGAAGCAAACTCCTTTCTCCTGTGGCAAGAGGTTGTGTTTCAACCGCCACCATAATAGAGATCTCGTCCGAGAGAAGCAAGGGCGTCCATGTGGCCAAGTCATGGCTTCATTGGACTGCCCCTCTCTCGCAGGGCCTGGATGATCTTGTTGTTGGCGGCGGGAAAGGCATAGCGTCCCAGGTCACGGGGCCAAACCCATTTGATATCGTCGCAGGCAAGACATTGCGGCGTCCCGGAGACGTAGGTGCAACGGAACGCGTGGAGCCGAATGCGAAAGTGCGAGTAGGCATGATCAACGATCGCGATCAGACTCGTTAACACGGATACAGATGCCGATTTCCTCTGACACCTCACGCACCAGCGCCTCTTCAAGCGACTCGTTTGCCCGTTTCTTGCCTCCAGGGAACTCCCAGAGACCACCCAGCAGACCCTCGGGCTTGCGTTTGTCGATCAGTATCCGGCCACGTCGCTCGATCACGCCGGCAACGATCGTATAAGACGGGATCGGCTTCTTTCGCACCGACACCGGCAGTTCGGTTTGTTCTCCGTGCAGCCTGGCCAGGCAGATCCTTCTAAGTGGGCAGACATCACACAGCGGGGCCTTCGGCAGGCAAACCTCCGAACCCAGTTCCATCAAAGCCTGGTTGAAATCGCCCGGCCTGGTGGCAGGCAACAATCGCTCTGCGATGGACCAGATCCTCTTCTGAATGACGGCCTGTTTGGGGTTCTCGCGGATGCGAAAGCCCCGACACAATACACGCGTGACATTCCCGTCGACCAGTGGCTCGCGCCGATTGAAGGCAATGCTGGCGACAGCTCCGGCGGTGTAGGCCCCAATGCCAGGCAAAGACAGCAACTCGGCACGCGTTTCCGGAATCCGGCCGTCAAATCGCGCCATGATCTCCTTCGCGGCTCTGTGCATGTTCCGAGCGCGGGAGTAATAGCCAAGTCCCTCCCACAGCTTCAGCACCGAATCGATGCGTGCCCTCGCCAGCGTCTGCACGGTCGGAAAGCGCCGCATAAACCGCTCGTAGTAGGGGACCACCGTCTGCACTTGGGTCTGTTGGAGCATGATCTCCGATATCCAGATGGCATACGGATCGCGCGTCCTTCGCCAGGGCAGGTCACGAGCCCCCTTGTCGAACCATCGCAACAGGGGGCGTACAATCGCCGTCCTCTCCCGGCTTGTGCATTTCCGTGGGGCCTTTTGCTTCACCACCAATCCTTTGCCTACAGGGCACCTGACTCAAACGGCGTCAGGAGAAATCGTCTGCTTCTTGCGGTAAACCATGCCTTCAAAGACGGCGATGATCTCGCCGGCCTCATCGGTCACCTCGATGGAATAGGTCGCCAGCTTGGGATTCAGGGAAACCTCTCGCGCGGTGGCCACAAGCATCCCCGACAGACCAGCCTTCACATACCAGATACTTGCGTTGATCGCCACGGCGACTGTCCCGTGAGAATTCGACGCGGCCGCAAAGGCCATATCTGCCAACGTGAAGATCGCTCCTCCGTGAACGACGTTGACGCCGTTGAGGTGACGATCCCTAACGTTCATCCGAGCTTTGGACGATCCCTCTCCAATCTCAAGCAGTTCGATACCGCAGTGCTTGGCAAACCGGTCGTTCTCGAAGAACTCCTTGATTGGCACGCATGGCAAATCTCCAAACTTGAACGCGGCCCGGGACAACATATGCCCGTGCGTTGGAATCCTATCCGAATGCGGCCGCTTCATCAACGATCCTTCGTCAGGCCGTCGATGGCAATCGCCAGGAAAACAGTTGCCGGGACCGCCCATCCGGCACTAGGATGTCGCCGGCACGATGGGACGCAGGGCCTGCACGGACCTGTATCCCATACGAACCGTATGCGATGGCTTCAGGAGAACCGCCGGCATTGACGCAGAGAATCATAGACTTTCACACGCACGCCTTCCCCGATGCCCTGGCACCCCGCCGATGAAAATCCTGTTGGATGGGGGCCCCGGGATGGAGGCTTATCTCGACGGCACGACTGGGTCGTTGCTGCGATCGATGGACGACGCCGGGATCGAGAAGAGCGTGGTCTGCTGCATCGCGACCAAGATCGAACAGTTCGAGCCGATCCTCTCGTGGTGCCGGGAGATTCGCTCCGATCGCCTGATTCCCTTCCCGTCAGTTCACCCGGCCGACCCGAACATGCCGAAACGCATAGAGCAGATCGCCAGTGAAGGCTTTCTGGGTGTCAAGCTGCACCCGTTCTATCAGGATTTCTACGCAGCCGACCGCACGATGCGGCCCCTTTATGAACAGGTGGCCAGACACGATCTCATCCTGGTGATGCACACCGGATTCGATATTGCATTTCCGCGACAGCGGCGCGGATCCGCAGACACTTCTGAAGCTGACCGAGCGATTCCCCGGTCTGAGACTCGTCGCGACCCATCTGGGGGCCTGGCAGCAGTGGGAAGAAGTGCAGCACTACCTGATCGGTCGGCCGATCTACATCGAGATGTCGCTGGCCCCGGACTACCTCGAAGCTGCGGTCTTGCGCGAGATGCTCATGGCTCATCCCCAGGAATACCTGCTATTCGGAACGGACTGTCCCTGGTCCGATCAAAGGGCCACGCTGTCGCGTCTGAAAGCCCTTGGCCTGCCCGACCAAAGACTGTCCCATCTTGTCTTTCGCAATGCGGCCGACCTACTGGGAAAAGAGCGATCCGACTGTTAGGCGACATCATGAACGGGACGCTTTGCGACCCGGACTTGGCCCCGTGGGACGGGTTGGAGGCCATTCAGTCTCCAGTGAATATGGGAGAATATTTGAGACGTATCTTGTTTTCGTGCCGTTTTCGGGTATTCTCGTCCGACTAAGACAGTATGAGTTGGCGTCGGGTCGGCCGGCACACCGCAGTCGTTGACCGTGGTCTTTCGCGGAACACCGAGAGCATCGGGCATGTCTGGAATCGAAGACAAGTAGGTTGAAGACGAACTGTAATCGGGCGGCTCACCCATCCCGATAGCGTCGGGGACACTCTGGAGCAGCTCACGTGCTGGGAGAAAGACACCAAGATCATCCAATCCTGCATGAATACCGGATACTCTGGGATACACCGGTCTATCTCGACAGAACGTCGATAGCGTGACACACGAGTGATGGCACACTCCATGTTCCAGTCGATCGGCCAGCGACATCGTTGGCGGTGTTCTGCCTCTGGTGGATCGTGATTTCCACGATCACGCTGGGCATCGGCAGCCTATCGAATGCCTGCCTTGCCAGGTCTGGCCCCGTGATGACGGACAAGATGGCGTCCGTCAAGCTAAGCGAGGCTGACCCGGCCGTAACGATCGTGACCTTGATGATCAGGCCGGTGGCTGAAGAGCACCTCGATCGGTGCTTCGGTCAGATAGATCCAGGACACCCCGTATTGCAGCAGGTTGCATAGGGACACGAGGATGGCTGAAGGGAACTGTAGATGAGACAACGAAAGCTGAAGCTGGCGACCATGGTGGCGATTCCGATTCTGGCATTCGGTTGGTGTGCTCAGGCCGAAGAGACCAACGGCGAGGCCACGGAAGCCTCGCCTAACGCCTGGACAGAATTCTGGGACGCGTTCCATCACCCCACACCCTGGCTGGAAATGGGACTCGACCATCGCTTTCGTACCGTCTACGCCGAGAACATCATCACGTTGAACGACGACGACGTGAACAGCCGGCGCAATTACCAGCGCTATCGCACGCGGTGGTCGACCCAGTGGATACTGGGTGAAAACATCGACCTGAATACCCGGCTCGCCTGGGAATTCCGTACTTGGGACGAGCCGCCCAGTGAAGACAGAAACATTAACTTCGACGAAGCCTTGTTCGACCGCATGAACCTCACGATGCGCAACATGTTTGGCATGCCTCTGGCCGGCACGTTCGGCCGGCAAGACATCATCCTGGGCGTGGGCTGGCTTGTGCTGGACGGCAACCCTCTCGATGGCTCGCGAACGATCTTCATGGATGCGGCCCGGTTCACCTATGACTGGTCGGAGAAAAATACGAAGATCGACCTGATCTACGTGAACAACGCCGCCGAGGCCGCACGTCGGATCAAGCCGATCAACGATCAGGACCGCGACTCACCGAACAGGATGAGAACGGCGCGATCCTCTACGTGACGAACAAGTCGATGGAGAAGACCCAGCTCGAAGGGTACTTCATGTATAAGAACGACAACCCCATCGACCACAGCGTCACGAATATGCCCAATACCTGGAGCCGCAAGGCGGAGATCTTCACCTTTGGTGGTGCCCTCAGCGGGACCCCGGCCGAACACTGGAAATATCGCGTCGAAGGTGCCGTCCAGACCGGAACGAAGCACGACGCCACATCCGATCTGAGCATCGGGACCGAGCGAGACCTTCAGGCCTACGGTGCTCTGACGAACCTGGAGTATCTCTTCAACGACAGCCATAACAACAGCGTTCATGTGGGCTATGAGTACGCTTCAGGTGACGATCCGGCCACGAGCGACAACGAGCAGTTCGACCTGCTCTGGGCCGAATGGCCGCGATGGAGCGAGTTGTACATCTACACGGTGATCCCGGAGGGAACCGTTGGTGAGTGTTCGAACCTGCATCGCTTCAATGTCGGGCACAAGATTCAGCTCACCGAGGTCTGGCAGATCAGCACGGACTATAATTATCTCCTAGCCGATGAGAACACCAAGGGAGGCACGTCCATCTTCAGCACCAGCGGCACAACGCGCGGCCAGTTGGTTGCGCCTTGGGCAAAGTACAAAGTGAATGAGAACCTGTCGGGTCACCTGCTCGGAGAGTACTTCATGCCCGGCAGCTACTATGCCTCCACCAACCAGGACAAGGCCTTCTTCCTACGCTTCAATCTGGAGTACACGTTCTAAGACGTGGGGTGTCACCAAGGTCAAACTTCCGGAGCCCTGGCCGTCCGGGGGACCCATTTCAGTTGAATTAAAGGTGCAGAACGCTATAATCACGAGCCTATGGCAAAGAAGAAGAAATCAGAAAGAGTGTTGCTCTCAGGCAACGAAGCGTTAGCGTATGGGGCCTATGAGGCCGGCTTGGGAGTCGCCTGCGCCTATCCGGGGACCCCTTCCACAGAAATCCTTGAAACTCTCGCCCAGTTCAAAGACATCGACGCCCAATGGTCGGTGAACGAGAAGGTCGCCTACGAGGTGGCCCTCGGGGCGGCCGTGTCGGGGGTTCGCAGCCTGTTCGCCTGCAAACACGTGGGGCTCAACGTGGCGATGGACCCGCTGATGACGTCCTCGTATACAGGAGTCAATGCCGGGTTCGTCATCGTAGTGGCTGACGACCCGGGGATGCATTCCTCCCAGAACGAGCAGGACACGCGATGGGTCTCGATTTACTCGAAGATGCCCTTGTTGGAGCCCTCCAGTCCGGCCGAAGCCAAGGAGTATATCCAGGAGGCGTTCAAGATCAGCGAACGCTTCGATACCCCCGTCATGGTGCGTATGACCACCCGGGTCTCGCACACCAAGGAGGATGTCCCGCTGGGCAAGCGGGAGGTGCCCAAGAAGCGGTCGCTCGAGCGAAATGCCGCCAAGTACGTCATGGTCCCCGGGCATGCCTACCAGAGGCATATCTTCGTCGAGAAGCGGCTCGGCAAGCTCAAGACGCTCGCCGAACGGACGCGTCTCAACCGCGTCGAGCCCGGAGATGGCAAGCTGGGATTCATCACGTCGAGCGTGTCGTATCAATACCTCAAGGACGTCTATCCCGACGCGTCGTACCTCAAGCTGGGTATGAGCTATCCCTTCTGCGACGACAAGATCAAGGCCTTCGCCAAGACGGTCAAGAAGCTGTTTGTGGTGGAAGAGCTCGACCCCTTCCTCGAAGAGCACGTCAAGACGCTGGGCATCAAGTTCAAGGCCAAGGACCCTTCGTTCCGCATCGGGGAGCTGACGCCCGAACTCATGCCGGAAATCGTGGCCGGTCGGGTCAAGAAGGAGAAGAGGGTGGCCAAACGCAAGCCGCGTCTTTGCGCGGAATGCGCACACTGGGCCTCGTTCGCCGCTCTGAAGAAGATGGATGCCTACGTGGCGGGCGACATCGGCTGCTACACTCTGGCATCGCTGCCGCCGACGTCGGCGCTGCATTCGTGTCTCTGCATGGGAGCCGGCGTCACGTGGCATGAGGGCTGGCGGAAAGGGGCTCCCAACAAGAAGATCGTCGGCGTCGTCGGTGACTCGACCTTCGTTCACTCCGGCGTCACGGGGCTCATCAACGCCGTCTACAACCAGGCCAAAGGCGTCGTGCTCATTTTGGATAACTCCACGACGGCCATGACGGGGGGCCAGCAGCACCCCGCCACGGGCCTGACGATCCGCAACGAGCCCACGAAACAGTTGATCCTCGAGGATCTCTGCCGGGCCTGTGGTGTCGACAACGTCGATGTGATCGATCCGATGAATGTGAAGCAGTTCGATGCCCTTCTGAAGAAACGAGTCAACGAAGACGCGCTGTCCGTCATCATCTCACGACGGCCGTGTCGATTGATCAAACGATAAGCTTGCCGGGATCTCATGAAAGATACAGTATACAGCATTACTTTTGGTGGAATCGGTGGTCAGGGTGTTCTGAAGGCCTCTGAAATCTGTGGGTGGGCGGCCTTGTATGCCGGCTATCACATCAAGAAATCCGAAGTCCATGGGATGGCCCAGCGGGGCGGCTCGGTCGAATCGCATCTGCGTTTCGGCAGGAAGGTCTATTCCCCGCTGATCTCTCCCGGTGGCGCCGATTTCCTGGTCTGTTTTCACCATGATGAGCAGCCTCGCCTGAAGGCATTTCTCAAGAAGGATGGCGTCGACCTGACGAGCTTGCTCGACCAGGCCAACGAGGCGATCGAAAACCCGCGCTGCCTCAACACGTGCCTGGTGGGCATTCTGTCGTCGAAGTTGCCCATCAGCGAGGCGTGCTGGATGAAGGCCATTGAAACCGTCTTCAAAGAAGCCGTCGTCGCAGAGAACAAGAAGGTCTTTCTGACGGGAAGGGACATCGGGCGATCATGATCTGGAAACAAGACGTCGAATGTGCGGACTCGGCGGCCTTGAAGGCCCTGCAATCCGATCACCTTAAGAAGCTCATCCCGTATATCTACCACAACTGTTCCGTTTACAGGCAGAAACTCGATGCAGCCGGGGTCGATCCGGGTGCGATCGAATCCATCGACGATATCAAGAAGCTGCCCTTCACAACGAAGGAAGACATGCGCGATCATTATCCGTACGGGTTGTTCTCGGCCCCGCAGGATCAGATCAGTGAAATCCATGTCTCCAGCGGCACGACCGGCAACCCTACGCTGGTCGGGTACACCAAGGACGACCTGAAGCTCTGGGGCGACGTGATGGCACGCGTGCTGTGCTGTGCAGGGGCTGAGCCCGGTGATACGATTCAGATCGCCTACGGATACGGGCTTTTTACAGGCGGGCTGGGTTTCCACTACGGAGCCCTGGAGATGGGGCTGCGTGTTATCCCGACGTCGTCGGGCCAAACGGCACGGCAGCTCAAGATCATGCAGGACTTCAAGCCGAGAATCATCGGTTGCACACCCAGTTACGCCCTCTACATGGCGGAAGAGGCCAAGGAGATGGGCATCGACCCGACCCAGGGCAACTGGAAGATCGGCATCTTCGGGGCCGAGCCCTGGAGCGATTCGGTGCGAAACGAAATCGAAGAGGCCTGGAACATGCTGGCGACAGACGTTTATGGCCTTTCGGAGATCATCGGCCCCGGCGTCGCGCAGGAATGCCAGCACAAGGACGGGCTGCACATTTTCAGCGATGTGTTCTACCCCGAAATCATCAACCCCGAGACGGGTGAAGAGGTGCCCGAAGGCGAGGACGGCGAGCTGGTCGTTACGACACTGACCAAGCAGGGGATCCCGCTGATCCGCTATCGCACGCGGGACATCGTCAGCATCAACTACGAGACGTGCCGGTGCGGCCGAACCAGCCCACGGATCAGCAAGATCAAGGGACGGACGGACGACATGATCGTGGTCCGCGGCATCAACGTGTTCCCCTCGCAGATCGAACACGTGCTCGTCGGCATCGAAGGCACGCAGCCACATTATCAGATCGTCGTGGATCGCAAGGCCCACAAGCTCGATGAAGTCGAGGTGCTCGTGGAAGTCGAGCAGCGATTCTTCTCCGACGAAATCAAGCACCTCAACGAATTGCGGGAAACCATCCGCCGGGAAATCCAGAACATC
>CAVSCO010000082.1:0-34105 GCA_963726475.1 uncultured Phycisphaerae bacterium
GGCCTACCTGGGCGGTCGCAAGAAGACGGTCCTGGGTATATTTCGCGTTCGGGGCTACTCCGAGGGCGTGGAGATCATGGAGCGGCTCAGCGACCGCGCGGGCCTGGATGACCCCGACAGCATCGGCCTGAAGGCCGCGATTGCGGTGGCCGAGCACTATGAGGCCAGAGAGAAATACCTCGACGCCTATCTGAAATGGTCGGAGATCGCGTCGTACTGGGAGATGGGGCCGATTGGCAAGAGAGCCATTCTTCGGATGGCGGAGGACAACTTCGCGGCCTATAACAAGCCTCCGGAGAAGCGGCGACCGTTGCTCGACTCCTCCAAGCTGGCGACCGCCAAGACCTATTATGAGCGATTCGCGCTGCGATACCCGCAGGACGCAAAGAAACACGATATTCCGGCCAAACTCAAGCGTATCGACGAGGAGATGGCCTACAAGGAGTATACCATCGGCCGATTCTACCAACACACCGACAAGACCGAAGCGGCCGACTTCTACTACGCGATGGTAATCGACAAGTGGCCCGACACCGAAGCGGCCGGGATGGCCAAGGCGGCTCGCCAGGAGATCGCTGACAGAAAGAAGGATCGTGAAGAATAGACCACGCACAAGGCGATGGCTCCTGACCTCCCTGCTGACCGGCGGTGTGTTGGCGATGATCTGGCTGACGGGCTGTGCCGGACTCGGGGGATATTCAAACCAGAGTCTTTATCCGGACGATATCCAAAGCGTGCGTCTGGAGATGTTCGATAATCGTAGCTTCCGCCGGGGCGTTGAATACAAGCTGACCGATGCCTTGGCCAAGCGAATCGAGGCTGCGACCCCCTACAAGATCGTCTCCAGCCAGGATCGAGCCGACAGCGTCATGAGCGGCCAGTTGCTCTCAATCGAGGAATCGTCGCTTACCATTGAACGCGAGTTGGCCCGCCCTTTGGAGAAGGAAGTGGTGCTGACGGCCGTCGTAAACTGGAAGAACCTCAACACCGGGCAGCTCATGATCAACAGCAAGACGGTCACCGCGACGGCGAGCTATTCCGATTTTCAGAATCAGGACTTCAGCTACGCGTCCGCCCTGGCGGCAAACAAGCTGGCTCAGAGGATCGTAGAGCTAATGGAAACCAACTGGTAACCTGCGCAGATTAGGCGCTTGCCGAGGGAGAGATGCTTACTACTCATCCCCAGGCACGGGATCAAACACTACGACATTATGAAGAAAGACCAGGATAACTCATCGTCGCCGCCCCCTCGCAACGGGAACAAGCGTCTGAACAAGAAGCCGCCTCTGCCGAGCTATCGCAGAGGTCCGTTCAGTTGGCTGATCATTGCCATCATCGTGTTTACGATCATGATGATGCTCCAACAGGGCCTGGCAACGAATACGTTGCGATGGGACGAGTTCCGTACGCACCTCGAAAAAGGCGATATCGAACAGATCGATATCGGTGACACGCAGATCGTCGGCAAATTCAAGAAAGAGGCTGCCCCCGACCAGAAATCGCTTTCGTTCCAGGTCAACTACCGGCCGGAGAGCGGCGCCAAGGAACAGCTCAACGCCATCATCGACACGCTGGAGAAGAAGGCCGCCGACGACCCCAAGTACGCCTTGAAATGGGAATACACCAAGCAACAGGTCTGGTTGATCATGCTGATCAACTGGGTGCTGCCGATACTGCTCCTGGTGGGTTTCTTCTACTTCTTCTTCGCCCGCAACCTTCGCGGCGGCGCCGGCGGCATGCTCATGTCCTTCGGTCGCAGCCGCCATAAGCTTCAGGGCAAGGACCGCGTCCGTGTTACCTTCAAGGATGTGGCGGGAATCGAAGAAGCCAAGGATGAGGTCGGCGAGATCATCGAGTTCCTCAAGAATCCCAAAAAGTTCCAGAGGCTCGGCGGGCGTATTCCTCGAGGCGTCCTGCTGATCGGCCCTCCAGGCTGTGGCAAGACGCTGTTGGCCAAGGCCATCGCCGGCGAAGCCGATGTCCCGTTCTTCAGCATCTCAGGCAGCGACTTCGTCGAGATGTTCGTCGGCGTCGGCGCCTCTCGCGTACGCGACCTCTTCAAGCAGGCCAAGGACAACTCCCCCTGCATCATCTTCCTGGACGAGATCGACGCGATCGGCCGCCGGCGCGGCGCCGGTTTCGTCGGCGGCGGCCACGACGAACGTGAGCAAACGCTCAACGCGATTCTCGTGGAGATGGATGGCTTCGACACGAACGACCAGGTGATCGTGATCGCCGCAACGAACCGTGCCGACATCCTGGATCACGCTTTGACTCGACCCGGTCGGTTCGATCGCCAGGTGATCGTGCCGTTGCCTGATCTCAAGGGCCGGGCCGAAATCCTGCGCAGTCCACGCCAGGAAGGTCAAGATTGGCCCGAACGTGGATCTGACCAGGCTGGCCAGGGGCACGCCGATGTTCAGCGGCGCCGATCTGGCGGCCATCATCAACGAGGGGGCCCTGGCGGCGACGATGGCCAACAAAGACTTCATCGAAATGGAAGATCTCGAAGAAGCCCGTGACAAGGTCCGTTGGGGACGGGCCAAGAGAAGCCGCGTCATCGACAGCAAGGAACGAGAAATCACCGCGTATCATGAAGCGGGTCACACCCTCGTTCAATCGCTCCTGAAGGATGCCGATCCGCTGCACAAGGTCAGCATTATCCCGCGAGGTCCGATGGGAGGCGCAACGTTCGCGCTGCCCGAGAAGGACCGAACGATGTTCACTCGCGGTTATTGCGTCGCGCTGCTGAAAGTCTGCTTTGGAGGTCGCATCGCCGAGGCGATGTTCTGCGACGACATCTCCAGCGGCGCCCAGTCTGATATCGAACAAGCGACTCGGATCGCCAAGCAAATGGTCTTGACCTGGGGCATGAGCGACCGGCTCGGGCCAATCAGCTATGGACAGGACGGAACGCGGGACATGAGCTTCTTCGTGCCGAACGAACGAGATTACTCGGAGACGACCGCAGAGGCGATCGACGCGGAGATCCGGCGTATCATGGACGAGGCCTATACGGGGGCCAAGCAATTGATCGAGGAGAACAAGGCGCGTCTGGAGGGCATCGCCACGGCCCTGCTCAAATATGAGACCCTCGACGCCGACGAGGTCAAGCTTATCCTCGCGGGGGGCCAACTGGATAAACCAACCGTCAGCGACTTGCTCGCGGCCGAACAGGCCAAAGGCAACAGCGGCGGCGAGACGGAGCAGAAGCCGGAGCCGGAAGCATCGGGGGACTGAGGCTATCGCTCCACTTATGACAGGAATACCGAGATGAATGCGAACAGGCAGATTCTCGTTTGCGCTTTATGCGTTGCTCTGCTCGGCTCGCTGGCTTTCGGGGCCGGGGGCAACGGCGCCATCGAGATGGCCCGTGTCGATGACCAGCACTCAGAGGTCCATCTTGAGGCGGCGCGTATAGACGGACAGCCAGCCTTGGCTGTGGTCTTCACCGGCACCCACGACCTGCACTACTATGCAAGGTCTGAAACTGCGCCCGCTCCGCCATTCAACCTGAGAGTCGAGGCCACTGCGGATGAGGTGGAATTCGGCGAGCCGATTTTCCCTGCGTGGGAGATCTTCCATGACGTCGGTCTCGAAAAGGACGTGGAGGTCTACGTGGGGGATTTCAAAGTCCTCATCCCCGTGACATCCGCTCCCGTTCCTACCGAGCCGATCGAAACCAGCGTCCAAATCACCGGCATGGCTTGCACGAGCCAATTGTGTCTACAACCGTTCGACAAGACCGTGACCGCCGCCATCGACTTCGCGACGGCCACCGTAGACGAATCGATCACTGCCAGTTCTGCCGAACCAACGCCGGAACCTCAGGTAGCTTCCCCCCCGGCCACATCCGCTGAGAGCCCCGCGCCCTCGGAAGAGGCGACGACGCGTCAAGCCGTTCTGCCCTACAGCACGGGCGTGTACTATCTGCTGGCGATCGGCGCGGGCATTTCGATCAACATCTTCCCGTGCGTGCTCCCGGTCATCCCGCTGATTCTGGTACGACTGATCGATCAATCGAAGCGGTCGGGCGGCAACCGCATTGCGGCCGGCATGGCTTTCTGTGCGGGTGTGATTCTCTTCTTCGCCGCCTTTGCTCTGGTCTCTGCCATCATCAACATCTCGACCGGGGCAGTCCTCGATCTGAACAGCCTGTTCCGTTATCCGACCGCCGTGATCGCGCTATTCCTGGCGATCACGTTCTTCGGGCTGGTCATGCTCGACGTCATCCCTCTGACGTTGCCTTCGGCTATCGCGAGCAAGCAAGGCAGCGGTTCGGGTCTGCTTGGCACCGCGGGCATGGGGTTCTTCGCAGGCGTGCTGAGCACGCCGTGCAGTGGGGCGCTGCTCGGATTCGTACTCGTGTGGGCTCAGACCCAGCCGGTCCTTGTCAGCAGCATTGCGTTCGTCCTGATGGGCGTGGGGATGGCACTTCCGTATGCCGTGATCGTCTCGATTCCGTCTCTGCTCGACCGCATCCCGAAACCCGGAACGTGGATGGAGATATTCAAGAAGTCGACAGGGTTCCTGTTGTTCTTCATCGCGGTCAAGCTTACGCTGGCCGCCCTGCCCAAAGAGCGACTGCTCAACGTGCTGATGTATGGGGTCATCTTCAGCTTCTGCGTCTGGATGTGGGGCGAGTGGGTCGGCTTCGGCACACCCGCCGGGAAGAGACGCCTCGTTCGATCCATCGCACTGATCATCGCCATCGGTAGCGCGATCTGGCTGCTGCCCTCTTCTACGTTGCCCGAAGGCGCTTCGCTTGATTGGCAGTCTTACGACCGTGAAGTCGTCAACAGCGCGACCTCCCAGCATCGCCCGGTCCTGCTGAAGTTTACCGCCGACTGGTGTACCAACTGCAAGGTCGTCGAGCGGAAAGTATACCACGATCCGGAGGTGATCCGCTGGCTCGAAGAGAAGAACGTCCTGCCGATCAAGGCGGACACCACGGTCATCGATTACCCGGCAACGATAGACTTCCAGGAAATCTATGGCGAGGCGGGCAACGTCCCTGTAACGATCATCTTGCTGCCTGACGGGGACGTGGCAGAACTCCGGGGGATTTTCAACAAGAAGGAACTCATCGATCTGATCAAGAGCCTGCCGGAGGGACGCACATAGATGGCGAAAAAGAAAGCCGCCGGATTGTCCAGGAAGACCGCGAAGAAGAAGGCGACCAAGTTTGACAAGGCGGCAGCAGCAGAACGGATCAAGAAGATTGTCCCGCTTCTCAAGAAGACGTACCCGGACGCCAAGGTAGAGTTGAATTTCAGCAATCCTCTCGAATTGCTCGTCGCCACCATCCTCTCGGCGCAGTGCACCGACGTACGCGTCAACATCGTAACCGCGGATCTGTTCAAAAAGTACAGGTCCGCCACCGACTGGGCCCAAGCGGACGTCAAAGAGATCGAGGAGGATATCCGAACCACAGGTTTCTTCCGCAACAAAGCCCAGAATATTAAGGGTGCCTGTACCCGAATCACAGAGGAATTCGATGGCCAGGTCCCCCGGACCATGGAGGAGTTGACCGCCCTTCCCGGCGTCGGTCGCAAGACCGCCAACGTCGTTCTCGGCAACGCGTTCGGCATTCCCGGAATCGTCTGCGACACGCACGTCATCCGCCTTTCACGCCGGCTTGCCCTGTCCGATAACTCCGATCCGGTAAAGCTGGAGTTCGATCTGGCCGATATCGTTCCCAAGAAAGACTGGACGCTTTTCAGCCATTTACTGGTTTTTCACGGCCGCCGCATGTGCAAGGCCAGAAAGCCCAACTGTCCGGAGTGCCCGATTGCGTCTCATTGCCCGGTCGCCAACCAGCCGGACTTGTGGTAGCGGAACGAAGGCAAGATAGTTCTCTGGGAACAAGCGAAATGATCGACACCCCCGACAAACCAGTGCAAGATCTTTGGCGGATGTTTCACATCATGGCCGAGTTCACCGAAGGGTTCGAGGAATTGGCTTCGGTCGGTCCGGCCGTTTCTATCTTCGGTTCCGCTCGCACACATCGCAACCACCGCTACTACAAGTTGGCCCAGAAGACCGCCGGCCAGATCGCCAAGGCCGGGTTCACCGTCATCACTGGAGGGGGTGGCGGTATCATGGAAGCGGCCAACAAAGGAGCGGCAAAGGCGGGTGGTTCCAGCATCGGCCTGAACATCGAACTGCCGATGGAGCAGAAGCCCAATAGCTACCAGAACCTCTCCCTGAACTTTCGATATTTCTTCGTGCGCAAGGTGATGTTCCTCAAGTACGCGCACGGATTCGTCGTCTTCCCAGGCGGCTATGGAACGATGGATGAGCTCTTCGAATCCCTGGTGTTGATTCAGACGCTCAAGCAGGTCCAGTTCCCAGTGGTCCTGATGTGCAGCGACTTCTGGGAAGGTCTGATCGGGTGGATCAAAGAAATGATGCTCGCCGAACTCAGCTACGTCTCGCCCGAAGACCTCGATGTCTTCACCATTGCGGACGATCCTGCCACGGCGGTCAAGATCATCACCGATTTCCGCGACAAGCGCGGCCAGACCGGCTTGACCATGCCTTCCGGTATGAAGAAAGACTTCGCAGGCGAGAGCAAGCCGGATCCCACTCAATTCACGGGATAGAGCGTTCCATCACACGGTCGTGCGGTCGGCAACGTGGAACAACGCCCCATCTCAGACACGGCTATTCGTGTCGCAGCGATTCGATCGGATCCATATTGGCGGCGCGATAGGCCGGATAAAGGCCAAAGGCAATCCCAACCGCGCCACTGATGCCAAAAGCCAGGATGAGCGAACTGCCCGTGATGACAGTGCGCATCTGACCAAAATGCGTCACCAGGAATGGGATCAGGGCACCGACGCTATGCCGAGCACACCACCGGACAGCGTCAGGATCAGCGTCTCGGACAGGAATTGAATCACGATATCTCTCTTCTTGGCGCCCAGAGCCCGACGGATGCCAATCTCGCGCGTGCGTTCGCTGACGGTAGCCATCATGATGTTCATAATGCCGATGCCACCGACCAGCAACGAGATCGCCGCGATAGACCCGAGAACGATGGTGAAGATGCGCTGGAAGTCTTTCGCCTGGCGCATCAGTTCGAGCGGAACCACAATCTCGTAGTCGTTCTTCTTATGGAAACGTGACAAGAGCGTCTGCACGCTCCGGCGCGTCCCCAAAACCATGTCCACGTTCGCCACCTGGACGATGATCTCCTGGAGCTCGACCTTCTCCAGTGTTCCGCCGCTGCCGGACGAGACTTGCAGCGACATCTCACCAAAACGCTCCTTCACCGTGGTCAGGGGAACATACATGGCGCCCACGTTGGCGCCGGCCGCCTTCTTGGCCCCGGTGGCGTCCTTGTTTTCCAGTTCCGTCGATGCGGGTGTGCTGCTCAACTCGGTGGCAATGCCCACGACACGATAGTAATCGCCACCAATCTTCACATCCTGTCCGATCGGATCGTCGAAGGCGAACAACTCTTTGACGACACGTTCATCGAGAACGCAGACGCCTTGTTTGTAGTGCATATCGGTCGTACTGAGAAAACGCCCGAATCGGACGCGAGTCGGAGAAATCTCCGGATACCAGGGGACCGTTCCAACCACCTCGATCGCCACGCGGCGATGGCGGTAGGTCGCCTGCTGCGAGATCCTCCGGTTCGGCACGATCACCTGCACGTCGGGAATGCCGTTCTGGAATCGCTCCGCGTCGTCATAGGTCAGGCCATATTCCTTCAGTGTCTGCTGTTGACCGCCGGCAGCCTGATCCTCAGGGGGTTTGGCCGTCTTGATAATGATGTTGCGGCTGCCAAGCTGAGCGATCTTCTCCTGAGCGTCGCGGCTGGCGCCTTCACCAATCGCCAACATGGCAATCACGGAAGAAACGCCGAAGATGATACCCAGCGTTGTCAGTGTGGATCGCAGGCGATGCATCCAGAGGCTCTTGCCCCCCAGTTTGATCGTACGTTTCAGACGAAATAGGAACATAGCGGCCTACCGTTTTTTGTTGAATTCTTCCTTTGCGACGCGTCCGTCAAAGAGCCGGATTACGCGTTCGGCACGCGTGGCGACGTGTTCATCGTGCGTCACGACGATTAGCGTCTTGCCCTCATCGTGAAGGCGGTCAAGAATGGTGAGAATGTCGGTTCCGCTCGACGAATCCAGATTGCCGGTCGGCTCATCGGCCAGAATAATCAGCGGGTCGTTCGCGAGGGCCCGGGCAATGGCCACACGCTGCTGCTGGCCTCCGCTCAACTCCGAAGGACGGTGTCCGAGCCGGTCGCCCAGACCGACCATCGTCGCCAGTTCAACGGCTCGTTCAGCACTTTCGTACTCGCTGAAGCCCTGGTAGTACATGGGGATCTCGATGTTCTCCACGACATTCAACTGGGCAATCAGGTTGAACGACTGGAACACGAAGCCAATGCGAGCGCCCCGGATCATGGACAGATCGTCGTCATCCAACACTGAGACGCTCTGCCCGCCCAGGCGGTAATCTCCGCTGGTCGGCCGATCGAGGCAACCGATCATGTTCAGCAGCGTCGATTTGCCCGAGCCGCTGGGCCCCATGATGGCAACATACTCTCCCCTTTCGATGGCCAGGTTGATCTCTCGCAACACTCGCAACTCATTGCTGCCAAGCTGATAGCTCTTGCACAGGTCCTCCATCGCCAGGATGGGCCCTTCAGCATCGAACTCGAGTTCTTCACGAAATCGTATCATCGCTCGTTGATTCCTTCGCGTTCCGCCGGATGAAAAATGCTAATTCGTCTGATCGCCAGCGGGCTGCGCCGAACCGGACGTCTCCTGACCGCTTCCACTGCCCGAAGGGCTCTGCTGGCCAGGCGATCCGCCCCCCGAATCCCCACCACCGCGAGGACCACGACGGCCGCCACCCTGACTCTGAAAACGCTTCATCATTTCCTGGCGTTGTTTCGGCGTCATCTCCATCATTCGCTGCCGTTGCTCGGGCGTACCTCCCTGGCCACCTTCGGCGCCTCCTTGACGCTGGAAGCGTTCCCGCATCTGCTGGCGCTGCTCGGGTGTCATCTCACCGCCAGGCATCCCCCCCGGACCGCCGCCGGGCATGCCTCCGGGGCCACCCTGCCGCCTTGACTGACGCATTTGTTGCCGCATTTCATCGGTCATTTCCATACCGCCGGGTGCCTTTGGACCACCACCGGGCAACGGCGCCACCGATTCACCTGTCGGTGCTTCGTTCGCATCGCTCGTCTTGAAGCCGGGGCGTTCCGGACGCCCCTGGAATGAGGAGGCGCTCGCCGATTCGACAAACAACGGAGGATTGAGCAGGACTTCTTCGCCTTCCTCCAAACCACTGACAATCTGGACGAACGTGTCGTTGAAGGCGCCGGTTTGCACCTCTCGCTCTTCACTGCCGTCCGGGGTCACGACATAACATACTTTCCGCCCGCCGCGGTTGGCCACCACCTGGATCGGCACGATGACAACATTTTCCAGGTTGCGTACGAGAATCTCGACCCGGCACGACATGCGCGTTCTGAGAAAGTCGTGCGTCCCATCGATTTGCACCAGCGTGGTATAGACCTTCAGGTCGGGGTTCATCCAACCTCGCTGCTGATCGGGCAGCGGCGCCACCTCCAGCACTTCGCCATGCAGAACTTGATCGGGAAACGCATCCATCACGATGGTGGCAGGCTGTCCAGTTCGGACCTTATCCACCTCGGTCTCGTGTACGCTGATCTCGGCCACCATGGTCGCGGTATCAGGCATCGAGATGAGCGTTTGCCCCTGATAGACGGTTTCCCCTTCCGCGATGATACCGCTGCCGCCGCCGCGCCCGCGCATCGCGCGGAACATGTCGCCGCTGCCGCCGGTCCCGTAAATCACCAGACCGGGAGCTTTCGCACGCATCGTACAGTTGGCAATCTGCACCTCCAACTCGTTGACACGCGTCTGCTGTGCCTGGAAGCGCTCTTTGGCGTTGGCCAGCTTGGCTTGGGCCTGGGCCAACCTGGAGCGGCACTCCGCCCGCGTCCGATCCAACTCGCGACCCGCCTCAATATAGTTGCTGACGCACTGCTCGGCATCTTTGGGAAAATCGTAACGGAAAAACAGGTCCAGATTCACCCTGGCATCCTGCTCCTTGAACTCCTGATTCGTGACCGTAAGCCGGTCTCCCTGCAAATCCAGATCGGAGACATAGTTCGCATCGTGCAGTTTCTCGGTGCCGATGAGCCTCGCCTGCGCCGTCTTCAACTGCCCCGTGGCCATCACGATGTTGTCGTTCAACCCTTTCAATTCCTGACCCGCGGCCGAACCCTCGAGCAGATCCGGATCGTCTCGGACCGCCTGGATGATCGGCGCAACGTGCTGGGTCAGGTCCACAACGTTGTTGACATCCTTCGTCAGCCGCGCCGCCAGCGGAGCGCCCAAGTATCTCTGGAGAGCCAGCAGCGCGAATCGCATCTGGAGCCGACCGTCCGCCATGTCGCTCTCGTTCTGGATCAACTGGATATCATAGGCTTCTTTCGCGGACGTCACGTTCTCCTGGTCCCCCGCCAGATCCATCTTCTCCCGGGTCACTTGCTCTTCGAGAGATGAGGAGTCCAGCTTCACCAGAACCATCCCGTCGTCGACGTCCTTCTGGCTGATGTAGGTGCCGGCCGGAACGATGCTCAGGATCGTGACCTGCGCACCGCGAGACTCCACGTCGCAGCGATACTCGATCGACTTGTGCGCGAATGCTGCCGCCCTCACTGACGGTAATCGTCAGATTGTCACGGCGCGCGGTGAACGTACCACCGGCATTGTCGCCAGCGCCGGCATCGCTTTTGATCGATGCCACCAGCACGGAAACGCCCGCAACGATGATAATGAGGATCAGGGCAACCGCCCAGCGACGACCGCTGGACCGCCTGCGCCTCTGGCCAGGTTGATGTTGACTCGTCGGTTTGTCTTGCATCGGATTGCCTGCCTTAGATTTCATGGTGTCTTATGCTCCCACATGCCGTCCGGTCTGACCTGTAAGACGCCGATATCTCGAAAGAAGCTCAACTTCGCAATCATATGATTGACCAAAGCGCCCAGCGCGTCGTTCTGCGCCCGAACCAGCGCATCCTCGGATTCGAGCAACAATCGCACGGTGCCGCGTCCATACTGGAGCGATAAGTTCTCGACTTCCACGCGCTTCTGCGCGAGCTCTACTCCGATTTGCTGAATACGATACGTCTCAGCCGTTTCCGCCAGATCGCGGTAGTCCTGGCGTACGCTCAGCTTGATCTGATCGGTCTCCTCTTCGTAGCCCCGCAGTCGCTGTTGGACCGTGATCAAGGCCTCTCGATACGCATTGCGCTCGGCCTTGCGATCCAAGGGAAGGTCGGTCTCAAGCCCCAGTTGGTAGTTGCCCTCGTTAAACTGGAGCGAGGCAAACTTGGTTTCCGGTTCCGACCGGACGTTCGCACTGCCGATCAGGTTCAACTGAACGCCCAGCCCCTTGGCCGCCAGCTCCAATTTCCGCTGCGAATCGTCGAGCCCATCCCGGGTATTGGCCAAATCCAGACGTCGGTCGAGAGCCAGTTCAATCGCGTCGGTCTCGCCGTATTCCGGCTGGCTGATCCCAATCTCGGCCAGCGCCGTCAGCTCATTGGGGTCCAGCGTCACGTGCGCATCGGTAGGCAGCGCCAAGCGGACCTTGAAGTTGTCCAGCGTCTGTTCGTAGCGTTGTCGCGCCGAGACCAGGCTCTGCTCAGACTCCAGGAGCCGCTGCTCGGCTTCACCGAGATCGTAGGCCGGCCGCTGGCCCACATCGACCTCCATACGCAACTGGTTCGTCGATTCGACCAGTCGATCATAGCTGGCTTCCTGAATCTGGACTGTTTTTCGCTGCTGGACAACGCGATAGTAATCGCTGATAACCGAAACCACGAAGGTCTTGCGATACCGGTTAAACGAGCGAATGCGATACAAAACATTGCGTTCCGCCTGGGTCAGGTTCTCCCACTCGGACAGCCCCGCGCCGGCGCCCAACAGCGGGAAGGCCAGGGTGGAGGTGAGCACCGAGCCAAGGGATTCTCTCGGGCTTCCGGTCAGAAACCGCCCCCAGTCCAGCGCCAGACTGCTCGTGGCTCGCAGGCCGTTGGCGAACAGGAACGTCTTGTCCACCTCCAAACTGCCCGCGACGTCAACGTCGTCTTCACCGCCATTGCTCGCGTAGAAGGCATCAAACGTCCCAAACCACTGTGGTGCATACCGATGCCGCGTCAGCGTCAGGTCCAGCGCCGAGAGGTACAGGGATTCTTTTTGAGATTGGTATTCCCGGTTGTACAGCGTCGCGATTTCCACCGCCTCGGCCAGGGTCAGCACGCCGTCGGGCGGAACCACCTTCAGGACTTCCACGTTGTTCGGAGCGGCATCGTTGACGCGATAGTTGGCCATTTCCCCGAAATCGCCCTGCCACTTGTCCTCAAGGATACCATAGACCTCTTCGTCCGCCTTCTCCTTGTAGTGCTCGCGACTACATCCGGCCGCCATACCCAGGATGAGCCCAGCGCAGAGCCCCCACAACGCGATGATGCGTACCCTGTGCCCCCCGAAGTCGTTCCGAGATTGATTCGTCACAGATTTGTCTCCATCGCACAGATTCTTCATCGTTACAGACGAGCCACCTTTCACGCAGCCGACGCCCGATCCGGCCCTCCCCTCGCCGCACTGGTCCGCTGAAACCATTGTATGTGGAGCGGGCGCCGCCACAAAGCAATTTCCACGCTAATCGACGCTTCCAACCGCCCTGATATTGCAGAAAACGTCGTATTCCACACTGTAGTGTCACATTGACTGAGAAACTGGGCAAAAGGACCTCGTTTCGAGGATCGGTTCAAATGGAAGGTGTGCGGAAACAGCTCATCGGTTACATGTTTTGGAAAATTGTCGAATGAGGCCTGCCCTGCGGATATCGCCGAGCGCAGACCACCGCCCGTTCGAGCCGGTGGGAATCGTGAAACAGGCAAAAGGGTGAAAGACGGGACTCGAACCCGCGACCCCCAGAACCACAATCTGGTGCTCTAGCCGACTGAGCTACTCTCACCACGAAACGGCCATCCACATCGTACTGCGGCGGCCTCAAAACGACGCCAGGTACGTCGAAATACGTTCGACGTACCTGGTATTTTAGCGTGCGGCCGACCGGTGTCAAGACCCTGTTGCCACACGATTTCTTTAGTTCCTGGTGTCAGAACAGACGCTGCCCGTTCAAGACGGCCGAGCGTTCGGAGCCATTTCTCTGGCCCGACAGCCCCGCCCGTCGCGGCGGATCATCTGCCCATCTTCTGAGACTGCTGCGACAGCTTTGTCTCTTCTTTCCACTTGGGCTGACCGTCCTCGCTGCGCAGTTCCAAAGAAGTGCCGCCGCTTTCGACCTTCGTGGCCATAATAACCGAGCGGTTTCGCACCTGAGTCTGCGATCCTGTGACCTTGATCTTGTCCCCGGCCTTGACCGAGAAGTCCTTCTGTTGAGCATACCACTGAGGCCCGGCGTAAACGGTGATGGTCTTGCCGTCATCCGTCTTGACACGCAGTCTCAATCCCTGGCGGATGCCGGTGGCCGGCTGGAAGGTTCCCACGCTTTCAATCGTTCCTTCGATCGACTTGACGGTCTTGGCGTCGAAGTTCCGATTGTAGTCGCTGCCAGCCGCCCAAGCCTTCTGAGAGACGGTGCTCTGGGTCTGCGCCGATCCCATATATCCGAGCACTGTCCAATAGGGCTGCTCGTCGAACCGCTTGTAGACTTGCTGCGCATAGGAACGGCTCGACAGATCGGGCCATTTGTCAGGGTCAAAGGCGATGGCTTTGAGCGTATTCTCGTCGGTGTCGAGCCTGACGTACTCCTTCTGCGTCTGCAGGTTCACCGCCTCGGTGGGCACCAACGCGTACTTCTCGCCAAGCCCCAGAAAGCCTCCCAGGGAGACAACGGTGTAGAGGACATGACCGCTCTGGGTCTGCGTTTCACCGGTCATCTTCGACTGAGAGCTCGGGGTGGAGGACTGTTGTCCGCTTCCCTGCTTCGATGGGCCTGTGCCATCCATCGTGATGACGAACCCTTCAATGTCGCCGATGTCCTGGTCTTCGTAGTTCCTGACTTCCATCCCGGTGAGCTTCGTGACCCGACAGCGCTGCACGCTGCGATTCTCCATGGCCATATTTCGCCTCTGTTGATGCTGCGACGGCTGCATCATCGAGCCTTGCTTGATCGAAGTCCACTGGGCACTTGGAGAACTCGGCCATTCGTCTTCTTTGAACCCGCCTATGCTCCGGAGTTGATTCCTCGTGACATCCAGAGTGCACGAATCTCCCGTACCGGGCTGAAGCGCCGACCACGGGACCGCGTATAGCGCGTTCCCGACGCCCCAGAGCCCCCCCGACGACAGAGCAACGTACGACACTTCCTGACCATCAGGTGCCAGCACCAAGTCATAGATCGTGCCGATACTCTCGTCGTTCTTGTCCTTGACTTCCTGGCCAATCAGCTTCGTCGTCCTTACTGTCTTGAGACTGGAGCTCTGCATGCCCTGCTGCGACATCTGCTTCTGTTCCTGAGTCTTCTTGTCCTGCCATCCTGAGGGCTGGGCCGTCGCCAGCGCCACCGCGACCACCAATCCAGTCGCACCTACCCCCAGGACACACTGCTTCCACATCCGTGTCTTAATCATGTTTCCGTCTCCTTACAGTTCTACTCGCTCTCTTTCAGTTCGAGCCAACGCCCACGAGGTCGTTGGTTTCCAATTCGAATTCTTCATCTTGTCCACGAGCCAGTAGATACGGCCCCCCCAGCCCCCCCGCCTTGAGTAGAAACCTGTTTTGCGCCTCAGGTGATTACCTAACTTCCGATCACCCGTAGGAAAGGCGCAGAATCAGCTTGCGTATCGAATTGCGTCTCGCGGAGGAATGGCGTCACCAGGGAATGCAGAAGGGATTAAGAAGATGCTTCAACTCAGGCCAACCGGCGCCGGAAACGCTCGCAACCAGTCCGGCGTCGGCAGGAGCATCGTGCAAATCCGGAGGTTCTCGTAATAGAAAAGAGGTGCGCCGAGAGACTCGACGCACCTCTTTATGTCACTCAAGATTCGCAGTACTGCTCGAGTACTACTTGTTTCTGACGGCTGCCTGGGCCGCGGCCAGACGCGCGATCGGCACGCGGAACGGCGAGCAGGAAACATAGTTCATGCCCACGCGGTGGCAGAAGTCGATACTGCTGGGCTCACCGCCGTGCTCGCCGCAGATCCCGACCTTCAGTTTCTTGCGGGTCTTGCGGCCAAGCTTGGTGCCCATCTCGACGAGCTTGCCGACGCCCGTCTGATCCAATTTCTGGAACGGATCGGCATCGTAGATGCCTTTGCGAACGTATTCGCCGAGGAACTTGCCGGCGTCGTCGCGGGAGAAGCCCATGGTCATCTGGGTCAGGTCGTTGGTGCCGAAGCTGAAGAACTGCGCCTCCTCGGCAACCTCATCGGCTGTCAAGGCCGCTCTCGGCACTTCGATCATCGTGCCGACCATATAGGCGATCTTAGCCTTGCGCTCCTTGAAGACGGTATTGATCTCGTCGACGATCTCGTCCTTGACCATCTTCAGTTCGGCCACGGTACCGACCAGCGGAACCATGATTTCGGGCAGGACCTTCTTGCCCTTCTTCTTGACGTTCAGAGCAGCTTCGATGATGGCACGGCCCTGCATACGGGCGATCGCCGGGTAGGTGATCGACAAACGGCAACCACGATGCCCCAGCATCGGGTTGAACTCGTGCAGCTGCTGCGACCTTGTCCTTGACCACCTTGGGCTTGACACCGAGCCGCTTGGCCATCTCGGCCTGGCTGGCGGCATCCTGGGGCAGGAACTCATGCAGCGGCGGATCCAGCAGACGAACCGTCACGGGCAGACCGGCCATCGCCGTAAAGATGCCTTCGAAATCGCCCCGCTGGAGCGGCAGCAGCGCCTTCAAAGCGCCCTCGAACTGCTTCTTGGCCGTCGCATAGTCCTTCTCGATGGCCTTCTTCGCCTTGTCATCCGCGGCGGTTTCCAGTGCCTTCAGATAGGCCGCGTAATCATCAGCCGCGAGAATCATCTGGCGAACCGGCCAGATTCGGTCACCTTCGAAGAACATGTGCTCGGTACGCGTCAGGCCGATGCCCTCGGCGCCAAAATCGCGAGCCCGCTGCGAATCAGTCGGCGTGTCGGCATTGGTGCGAACGCCCAGCGTCCGGACCTGGTCACACATCTTCATGAACTTGCCGAAGTCACCGCTCAACGTTGTTTCAACGGTGGCCAACTGCCCCTTTATGACCTGGCCGGCCGTACCGTCAATGCTGAGCCAGTCGCCTTCCTTGAGGGAGACTTTGCCCACGCTGAGCTTCTTGGTCTTGTAGTCGATGTTCAGACCGGGCACGCCGGCGACGCAGCACTTGCCCATGCCGCGAGCAACCACGGCCGCATGACTGGTCATGCCACCAAACGCCGTCAGGATACCTTCGGCCGCGTCCATGCCACCGATGTCTTCGGGGCTGGTCTCTTTCCGGACCAGGATGACCTTCTTGCCCTTGTCGCGCCAGGCTTCGGCGACATCGGCGGTGAAGACGATCTGGCCGACCGCCGCGCCGGGCGAGGCGGGCAGGCCCTTGGCGATGACGTCGCGCTTGGCCTTGGGATCGAACTGCGGGTGCAGCAACTGATCCAACTGGTCCGGAGTGACACGCATCACGGCTTCTTTCTTCGGGATCAGACGCTCGTTGACCATATCGACGGCCGATCTTGACGGCCGCCATGGCCGTGCGCTTGCCCTTGCGGGTCTGCAGGATGTAGAGCTTCTTCTCCTGGATGGTGAACTCCATATCCTGCATGTCTTTGTAGTGCTTCTCCAGACGCGTCATGAGCTTGGTCAGCTCTTTGTAAGCCTTGGGCATGACCTTGTTGAGCTTGCTCAACTCGATCGGCGTGCGGATACCAGCCACGACGTCCTCGCCCTGAGCGTTCATCAGGAACTCGCCATAGAATTCCTTCTTACCCGTGCTCGGGTTGCGGGTGAAGCAGACACCCGTGCCGCAATCGTCGCCCATATTGCCGAAGACCATCGCCTGGACATTGACGGCCGTACCCAGCAGCCCCTTGATGTCATTGAGTTCGCGATAGCGGATCGCCCGGGGGCTGTTCCAGGATCCGAACACGGCGTTGATGGCATGCGTCAACTGCTCCATGCCGTCCTGCGGGAACATCTGGCCGACTTCTTTCTTGTAGACCTTCTTATACTCATCGACCACGCCTTTAAGCTGCTCGGCGTTGAGATCGCTGTCGAGTTCGACTTTGGCCTTCTTCTTGGCCGCATCGATCTTCTCTTCAAACTTCTCGTGATGACAGCCCATCACGACGTCGCCGAACATATCGATGAACCGACGATAGATGTCATAGGCAAACCGAGCGTTGCCCGTCTTGGCGATGATGCCTTCGATCACGTCGTCGTTGAGGCCCAGGTTCAGGACCGTGTCCATCATACCGGGCATGGAGACGGCCGCGCCGCTTCGCACGCTGACCAGCAGCGGCCGAGCCGGATCGCTCATCTTCGCGTTCATGGCCTTCTCGAGCTTGGTCACGTTCGTCTTGACCTCTTCAGCCAGCCCCTTCGGCCACTTGCCCTTGGACTTATAGTATTCGCCGCAGACCTTCGTGGCGATCGTGAAGCCCGGCGGCACCGGAACACCCAGGCTCGTCATTTCGGCGAGGTTGGCCCCTTTGCCCCCCAAGAGTTCTTTCATCTTGGCATTGCCTTCAGCCTTTCCGTTGCCGAAGAAATACACCCTTTTCTCAGCCATGCTTACTTTCTCCTTCTTGCTCGTGTCTTCAGTTCCAGAGCAGTATCGTTTCCGGATTAGCTCCGCCTGTTCCATCGTTACCCCGGCAACTCGTCTTGTGCCGGACAGATAAAGGCGGTCAGTGTATAACGGCGTCGAGGCGGTGTCAACGAGGAAAAGTGGATTTTACACTGCGGATTCTGCAACGGGTCCACAGCCGAGCGAATTCGGGTCTGCCACACCACACCGTACCCGACCTCATCGGCCCGGAGCCCGACGAAAACATGTGGATGAAAGATCGCTGGAATTACCGTTCGACAACCTCGCCTCGAGGGGATCAGCGGGCGGAGGAATCACAGCCTTCATGCGGTTCACCAACTGGATTGACATTTTTGGCAATTACGGTCGATGCGCCCCCTGACATCATGGTTCCGCACATGCCCATGATCCCAACAAGACACCAACATTGCGACCTATCGAGATCGCCTCACCAGCGACGATGGATCGAAGTCGGGGTTCAACTCCGCAGGCACCGGCGCACCGAGTCGCTGCCGCCATTGGTGCAGCAGTTGTTGAAGCTCCCGGGCCTTGCCGGGCCGCTACTTCGCCAGGTGCCACTTGCCGATACAGGCGCAGGCGTAGCCCACAGATTCGAGCGCTTCTGCGAGCGTCACGTGCTCGGCGCCCAACTCGGTCGTGTTCGGAATCGGTACCAGTTTGCGTCGCTCGGAAGGTCCCCTTTCAGGGCTTCCCACCGTGTAGACACCATGACGCGGAGTATACTGGCCCGACATCAGACAAGCCCGTGTCGGGGCGCAGTTCGGCGTGTTGGTGTAGGCGTTGGTGAAAACCACTCCCTCCTCGGCCAACGCATCGATCCGGGGCGTCTCACAGTAGGCGCTTCCCATGCAGCCCAGGTCTTTTCCAACCCAGATCGTCGATGAGAATGAACACGAAGTTTGGCCGGGTCCGCAGCTCATCAGCCGCCACGGCACGCCCCAGGATGGGCGTCAGCGCGACCGGCACGGCTCGTCTGAGGAAGCTCCGGCGGTTCATGTCGCCATCCTTCCAGTGGCACGTTCAAGGCGATACCACTTAGTCCCCCGGGAACGGCCACAGTTCCGACGGCCGATGCGCTGCCTTCATCAAGTCCGCGATCTGCTTGACTACATCCGGGTGCTCGCTTGCGACGTCCGTGGTCTCCCCCAGGTCGGTCCTCAGATCGTACAATTCAATCGGACCGTCGGGGTTCTTAGCAACGTCGAGGCGTATCCCTTTCCAGTGGCCCATCCGCACCGCCTGCTTCTTGCCCTGCTCGTGGAACTCCCAGTAGAGATAGCGATGGTGCCTCTGCTGGCCTGGCTTACCCAGGAGCGTCGGCAGGATGGAGAATCCATCAACATCATCCGGCGGAACCGCCCCGGCGATATCGCAGCAGGTCGGCAAGAAATCCCAGAACGCACAGACGAGGTCTGTGCCTGATCCGGCTTCAACTTTGCCAGGCCATCGGGCGATCAGGGGCACACGAATGCCCCCCTCGTAGAGATCCCGTTTGGTGCCCCGCAGCGGGCCATTGCTGTCGAAGAAATTCGGATCGGCGCCGCCCTCCTTGTGAGGGCCGTTGTCGCTGGAGAAGAACACCAGCGTGTCGCCGTCGATTTCAAGCTCTTTGAGCTTGTCCAGCAAGCGGCCGATGTCGCCATCCATTCGCGTGATCATAGCGGCGTGCCCCTTCTGCGCATCAGGCCAATCCTCGTCGGCATAGGGGCCATACGACGGGACTTCCATGCCATTCTTCCCCGCCTCGTTGTTGGCGTGCGGGATCGTCAACGCTAGATACAAGAAGAACGGCAACTCCTGGTTTTCCTCGATGAATTGCAGCGCCTCTTTGGCCATCAGATCGTGGGAGTACTGGACTTTCTCGGTGGCCACACCGGCGCCGTCTTCGCGATCGCCCGCCACCTTGTTAGGCAACGGCACGCGCTCATCGTTTCGGAAGAGGAACTCGGGATAGTAGTTGTGCGCGTGCCTCTGGCAGAGGTATCCGAAGAAGTAGTCGAAGCCCTGCTTGTTGGGCGTCCCGGTGCTGGCGGGCCCGCCCAGGCCCCATTTGCCGATCAGAGCAGTGCGGTAGCCACGACTCTTGAGCAGCTTGGGCACAGTTACGGCATCCTCGGGCAGGGGCAACTGCCCCATCGGCTTGGTCTCTTTGTTGCCTCGCACGTACGCATGCCCGGTGTGCATCCCAGTCATCAGGCAACATCGGGACGGAGCGCAGACCGTACTGCCGGCATACGCATCGGTGAAGAGCATGCCCTCGGCGGCCATCTGGTCGATATTGGGCGTCTGGATCACCTGCTGACCGTAACAGCCCAGATCGCCATATCCGAGATCATCGGTCAGGACGAAGATGATATTGGGCTGCCCCGGCCCGGCCAGTCGCCTGGGCCGCTGGGTCTGGCAACCTCCGACCAACGCCGAAACAGCGGTCAGGCCGGCCGCTTTCAGAAATCCTCGTCGCGTCCACTCCGATTGTCGTCGGGACTGGTTTCGCTCGGTCATCCGCAATCACTCCGTCACAAGAGTTTCGTTTCAAGACCAACACCGCAAGGTCACTTGCCCGGCGTCGGGATGGTCACGTCGATGGTGTTGACCTGGCCCAAAGTCGAGAGCGGCTGGTCGAAGTCCTCGGGATTCCCCACGACCAGGATCTGCATGGCCTCGGGTTTCAGATGCGACCGAGCGGCCTCCAGGACATCGGCCTTGGTGACCTTCTCGATTCGCTCTTTGGTCTTCTGGAGGAAGTCGGCCGGGTAGCCATAGTACTCGTAGGTCATCAGGCGGCTGATGACCTCGCCCGTGCTGTCGAAGTTGAACACGAACGAGTTGAGGTAGCTTGCCTTGGCCAGCTCCAACTCTTCGTCCGTCACTTCCTCCTCGGTCATCTTCTTCGCCTCGGTGCGGATGGCCTCGATGGCGTGAACCGTGCTCTCCGACTTCGTCTGACAGCCCATATAGAAGATGCTGCGATGGTCGTAAGACGACGAGTAGCTTCCGAACACCGAATAAGCCAGGCCCTGCCGAGAACGCACGTTCTTGAACAACCTGCCCGTGAAGCCTCCGCCCAGGATCTGGTTCATCACCGTCAGCGCCGGGTAATCCGGATCGCTGACAAGCCCGCCGATATGCCCGAGATAGATGTTCGACTGGTTGAGGTCGGGCTTGGCCACCAGGTTCACCGTCGAAGGCCAGGAGTAGTCTACCTCAGGCTTGGCGGGCAGATCGAGATCGATCTTCTCCCATCCCTCAAAAGCCTTCTCAATCTTCGCGACCATGGTCTTTGCGTCGAAATCGCCCCAAACGGCCAACATCATGTTATTCGGGCCGAAGAACCGCTGGTGGAACGCCACCAGATCGTCCCGGGTGATGTTGTCGATCGTTGCATACTCGGTATGTCTGGCAAAGGGGCTTTCCGGACCGTAGATGAGCTTGTTGAATTCCCTCGACGCGATGGACCCGGGCGAATCGTTACGTCTGGCGATGGCACTGCGGTGCTGCATCTTGGCCAGTTGGATCTTTTGCTCGCGAAACGCGGGATGCATCAGCACATCGGCCAGGATCTCCAGTCCCCTGTCGATGTCCTCTTTGAGCACCGACACCGAGGCATAGCCTGACTCCTGTCCGATTCCGGTCTCCACGGAGGCCGCGATCTGCTCCAGTTCCTCGTCGAGTTCGTCTCCGGTCTTGCTCGTAGTCCCACCGGTTCGCATGACCTCGCCCGTAATGTCGGCCAGCCCCACTTTGTCGGCCGGCTCATAGATCGAGCCCACGCGAATTCGACTCGATATGTAGATCAGAGGCAATTCGTGATCTTCCAACACGAATAGACGCATTCCGTTGGGCAGCGTCAGACGTTGCACCTGGGGAACGACGATGTCATGCAGATTCGGGTATTTCAACTGCTTGTAGTCCGGGCTCTTCTGTGCCGCAGCAACCGAAACTGCAAGACAGAGCATCACGATCCCGCACAGGGACGGTGATCGACGACATGTTCTTTCGCTTTTCATATTCCCGCTCCCCTTTCAGGATTCGCTGTCACCGGTGGTCTTGATGATGCCCACCGTCTTGTTCTTGGTCGTGAAATACGTCTGGGCCACACGCTGGATGTCCTCGGCGGTGACACGATCGATTCGTTCGAGCTGCTTGAACAGATTCCGCCAATCGCCTGTGAGCACCTGATAGGAAGTCAACTGCCCCGCCAGGCCTGAATTGGAATCGAGTTGGCGAATCAAGCTGGCCCGCGCTCGCGTTTTGGCCTTTTCCAATTCCTGTTCCGTCACGGGCTCATCTCGCAACCGATCGATTTCCGCATAGAGTGCCTGCTCGCACTCTTCGTTCGTGTGTCCTCTGGCCGGCACGGCATAGAACAGAAACAGGCCCGGATACTTCTCTCCGGGCATGCCCTGGAAGCCAGAAGTGGCCATCGCGATCCGCTTCTCCTTGACGAGGCTTCGGTAGAGCCGTGACGTGCGTCCCCTTCCCATGATGTCCGTGATGGCGTCGAATACGGCGTTGTCTTCATGGTTGATGCCGGGCTTGTGGTATCCGATCAGAACGAACGGCTGGGCCGGGTCCTGGAGGATGACCCGCCGCTCCCCCGGCTGTGGGGGCTCGACCGTCTCGACCGGATCCGGTGCCGGGCGGAAAGGAATCCGCCCGAAGTACTCTTCGGCCAACGCCTTGGCGCGAGCCGGATCGACGTCGCCGACAATGGCCATCGTCAGATTGCTCGGAGCGTAGTGCGTCTTGAAGAACTCCTCCGCTTCAGGTCGAGTGATGGTCAGCAGGTCACTCATGTGGCCGATGACCGGCTCACCGTAGGGATGGGCCTTGTAGGCGATCGCCAGGAACTCCTCCAGGAGCTTGCCAACGGGCTGCGTTTCCGTCCGCATCCGGCGCTCCTCCATGACCACGTCTTTCTCCTTGTAGAACTCGCGCAGCACCGGGTTGAGGAACCGGTCCGATTCCATCAACATCCAGAGCTCGAGCTTGTTCGAAGGCAGATTCACGAAGTAGACCGTGTAGTCGGAACTGGTCCCGGCGTTGAGCCCCATCCCACCGGCACGTTTGAGAATCTCATCGAACTCGTCGTGCACCAGGTACTGCTGGGCCTCCTGCTGCGCTTCGTGGAACTGCTCGGTCAATTCCGCCACCCGCGCTTCATCGACCTTGCCTGTCTTTTCCCGCTCGGCCTTCATCTCCTCGAACAATGTGTCGACCTTCTTCAGCACCTTGGACTCGGCCTGGTAGTTGTTGGTGCCGATGGTCTTCGTACCCTTGAAGGCCATGTGCTCGAAGATGTGGGCCAGGCCGGTAATGCCGGTCACTTCGTCGACCGACCCAACGTTAGCGTGGGTGTAACACGTCACCACGGGCGCCTCATGCCGTTCGAGCACGATGAACTTCAACCCGTTGTCCAGCGTGAACTCGGTCACACGCGACTCAAATTCTGCCAGGTCCTGCGCCACGACGGAAGGCCCGATCGACAGTAGCACAGCCGACAACAGCCATGCCACCGACCGGACGTGCCGACCGTCTCTCGCTTGTGCTCGTTCCATCTCACTTCTCCTCTAAGGATATCTCTGTAGGAAAGGTCATTACTCTCAACGGTTCATATATCTGAAGGTATCAGGAGCCGCTCAATTGTACACGAAATACGCCGTTGCGCGGCAAGCCTTGTCGACTTTGCACACGCACCCAATGGGCCGAGAAACCGTCCGGAAACTCGTAGTGCTGATAGCCTTTGCGAAAACGGAAGGTCTTGTAAGGATACCACGTGCCATCGCCCAGGAAGTCCACTTCGACGTAGAAATTGACGTTCTCTTCATTGTCATGGGCCAGGTGGAGCACCTTCTTGTCGAAGCCCGTCATCAGGAACGGGTCCGAAACCTCGTTGGCCTGAACGGGCGTGTCCCACCACGGTCCACCCCAGCCGGTGGGCTTGCCCATCTGCCAGAGATCGTCGAGGTCCCCGAACCAGAGCCCTGATTGCGGCTGGCCCTGGTCGTGGTCGATCTGGTCGGATGCCATCACGAACAGCCCGCGCCAATGGCAGAAGTCCGGAATCACCCGCAAGTGAGAGCAGATCGGGCGAATTCCCCAGATGTGCCCATCGTAGGCCAAGGCCGGAAGTTCGTAGAATGTGCCGTGGACATCCATCAGCAACCGCTCGGTCACGGCGTGACGAATCCGCATCCATTCCGTGTTCCATGCGTGGTCCCAGCTATGACTGGCCTTGGGCAGCAGGTACCGCTGCCACTTGCCATCGATCAGAACACGCAGCACCACGCTCGACTTCGTCCAGCCCGTCGCATAAAGAGTGTTTCCACCGTAGGAGCTGCCGCCCGCACTGGCGTGAACCTCGACGAAGGGATTACGCTCGACAATCGTCCACTGTTCGCCATCCCACTGAGCCAGCCGACCAGCGTCACGACGACCAAGATGTTCCTTCTGGTCGTACGTGTTGTTGGCCACCACGACGCGACGCTGCGCCGTGAAGGCGCTCTTGAAGTGCTGCTTGGCGCCCGTGATCTTCAGTTCCTTCGTCAAATCGAACAGCCGCTTCGATTCGAGGCTGCGAACATCGACCTCCCAGAAGCCCCCTTCCATGCCCAGGAAGTACACCTTGTTCGCGGGGTCGGTCAGATGCTCGCACGTCGCGCACAGTCGATAGTTCTTCAATCCCTCGATCGTACGGACGTTGCCATCGATATCGATCGCATAGGGCCCGATGAACGCCTGCCCGCTGGGCCAGTGCGACGTATCGGTTGGCGAACGTCCCGGTCAGCCCCACCGACGCGGGGTGCCGCCGCATCGTCATGTCTTCACTGATCTCGTAGAGACCGATCCCCTGCCCGTGAATATGGGCAACGTAGCCGACGGCCCAGAGCTTGTCGGCCCAGGGGATCAGGGCCCCGATGCCCGCCTCAGAATTGCTGCCAAACCCGTGGGCCATCACCGTCATCTGGGGGAAGACCCCGTCAACCCGCACGGGGACGGATGGCGACACCTTCGCCTGCGTCTCCTGTTCGTCGATCCGTTCCAGATACGCTCGCATGGCCCTGGCAAGGCTGCGTCCAAAGGCCCGGGCGCTTTCGGCCGTCACGGGTTGTCCCGCCGCATTGGCGTAAGGAATCTCGAACGGCGCCGAGAGCCGGACACCTTCAATGCCGGCGGCCCATCGACTGCAACTCCGGCCCGCGCTGAAGTTGCCCGTCGTGTTCCAGGCCTTACCGAAAGGCAGATTGTCAGAGACGCGATAGACCAGCGGTCCGCGCTGGACCTCTTCGAGCAGGCGTCCGAATCGGCGCTGTTCCTGCCACATGTGCTCGTCGGAGTGGCCCGGGATGTAGATCACTTCGTTGTACTCGCCCCGGATGTAGGGACAATGGAGATCGAATGCCGCGCGGAGCTTGCCGTTGGACCAGTTGGGTACGAACGTCCTCAGTGCGGCCACGGACGGATAGATGCTCGGGCCGATGTAGTCGCGATTGTGGTCGTGGGGCTTGCGATTCTTGCCCTGGTCTCCCGCTTCGACACCGTCTTTGTCCATGAAGGGGATGGCCAGCGCCTCGACATTGCGTCGGAACCAGTAGCCATCTTCGTCGTCGGCCAGGATCGTGTCCAGCACGCCCTCCAAAACGAAATCGGCCATCGATTCACAGGCGTGGTGCCTGGCCGTCAGCAGCACGCGAAAACGCGGGTATCCGTCGAGACGACCGGCGTAAATTCGCTCCACCGACCGGCCCTGTCGCGTCTTGCAGAGCTCATCCATACGAAGGTTGGCATTGTTTGCGTAACCGGCGAGGAACTCCTTCAGGTTCGCTTCCAGATAGGGCACGGTGAAGCAGAACCGCACATCGTCGCCATCGGGCGGAAATGCGTACTTGAATGATGCGCCTTCGACGGCGTCGGCGCCGAGCCACGACCAGGTACGCCCCTTGTCGGTGCTGACGGCCGGCCCGCGAACGCCGATCGGATCGTTCCCGCTGAACCGGAAGGTCAGCGTCCGTCCCTGGGCCCCGCGCACGCGGAAATTCCAGTAGAACCACCAGCCCTGGGTATCGCGCAGGTCGGGGCTCAAGTGGACGGTATCCCCATCCATGCGCTCGACCACGATGTTGCCACCGGGGTAGTTCGCGTCAACGGTCATCTGGGCGGAGCCAGCCTGGCCTCGCGCCATTTGAGGCGCCATGCCGATCGCGAAGACGGCGCCGATAAGAACCGCCACGCATCGGAGACGTTCGCGTGAGAAGGATTGGCGGGACGTTCCATGGAGGAGGCAAGAGCGATGTGTATGCTTCATTTCGATTCCCTTCCGGCGGATCGCCTGATTTCTCGTTGGCCCGATACTCCGTATCGGCCGAAGGCGCACTATACTTGGCGTCACAAGCCGTGTCAACCGCCCCGGCAGCACCGTCAGACCTCCGGATCGGCGGGGCTTGGTTTTCACTTGAGATCGTGGCGTACATCGGACATGATCTTATATGCCGTGTATGCGACAGGTGACAGAAGCTAGGAAATGCTCCGTATCAATGGGCAAGGGCGGCATGGAAATGACCGGACGACGTGAAATCTGCCTTCTCTGCTGGGCAATCTGCCAAGCCGCAGCCCAGTGCGCTTTGGGTATGTCTGCTTTTCCTGGTGCGGAGGGTTTTGGCGCCGAGTCGATCGGTGGTCGAGGTGGACAGGTCCTGTTTGTCACGAACTTGAACGATAGCGGGCCGGGCAGCTTGCGGGCCGCGATCGAGACAGATGGTCCGCGAACGGTGATCTTTCGGGTCTCGGGCACGATCGCGCTGGACTCTACGCTGGCGATCCGAAAACCCTATATCACTCTCGCCGGACAGACAGCACCGGGCGATGGCATCTGCCTGAAGAACTACGGCCTGGTCATCGCCGCCGATCAAGTCATCGTGCGCCACATCCGGAGTCGTCCCGGAGATAACGGGGATGGTGAACCCGATGCGATCTCGATCTCCTTCGGCTACAACATTATCGTCGACCACTGCTCGACCAGTTGGGCCGTCGACGAAACACTCTCCGCCTCCACCTCCGGAGAGCTTGGCAACGTCACCGTGCAATGGTGCATCATCTCTGAGAGTCTGAACAATTCGTCCCACCACAAGGGTGCTCACGGATACGGCTCGCTCATCCGTGGCGGATGGGGAAACGGCTATACCTTCCACCACAATCTTTACGCGCACCACAGCGCGAGACTGCCCCGCCCGGGCAACTACAACGACCGTACGATGGACCCGGACGGACTGATCCTGGACTTCAGAAACAATGTCATCTACAACTGGGGTGGCGAAGCCGCAGGCTACAACGCCGACGGGTCCAACGGAGACGACAGCATCACCCGAATGAACTTCGTTGGCAACTACTATCTGCCCGGACCCAACTCTCGCGGGCACCTGGCCTTCTCCGAGAGCAGTCCTTCCGCTCAGGCCTACTTCGCGTCAAACGCCATGGGGGGCTATTACCCCGACGATCCCTGGTCGCTGGTCGTCTTCAAGGGCTTCTCCGACCGGCAAGTCAACCAGTACAAGCTGCCCGTGGCAATCTCCGTTCCGCCCGTAGAGACGAATGAAGCCTCGGCGCTTACGAACGGGTCCTCTCAACAGCGGGAGCCATTCTACCCAAGCGCGATACTGTGGATGCTCGCGTGGTTGAGGAGGTAAGAACCGACACCGGCGCCATCATCGACGACGAGAACCAGGTCGGAGGCTGGCCTGAACTCGTGTCCGCGAAAGCCCCAACCGATTCCGACGACGACGGTATGCCCGACAACTGGGAGACCGCAGGCGAGGCTTCGACCCCACCGATCCCGCTGACGGCAACGGCGATCTCGATGGCGATGGCTACACTAATCTCGAAGAGTATATCAACAACATCCGGCCTTGAAGCCACCGCCTCTGCCAAAGCTCGAACACGAGACTACCACATGGGGTCCCAGACGGGGAGCTTCACTGTGGGCTGCTCCAGGATCTTCAGGACCTCATCCGGCACGTAGTCCCGATGCACGATGATGTTGTAGACGTTGTCGACGAACCAGTCGTCGTACATAGTCCAGAGTCCGCCCTTGCCCCGGCTGGAGCCCCAACTGTTCTCCACGAGCCACTTGACCGGCTCGCCGTCCGCCAGATCGACACCGATGAAGGCCATGCCGTGATTGATCGTGCTGTCGCGGTACAGACATCCGTTCGGTCTTGTTGAGCCCCATATCGAGGCCATAGATGGATTCATAATCGTAGAGATCGCGGGCCATGATGCCGGCCGAGCTGTCCTGATCGGGCGAGACGTCGGCCGCGAAGTAGACCGGCTTGTTGTCCAGCAGCACCTTGACGACAAGGTCCTTCAGCGTCTGGATGTCGACGTTGGCATAGTTGGCGTTTCGCCCGTCGTAGAGGCTCTTGGTCATTTCGATCTCGTAGTGCCCGCCCTTGGGCCGGATCGGGTCGTCCGTGACGTTGACATACTGGCTCAGATCCAGGCCCACAAACTCGTTGTAGAACGCCTTGGGCGTGAAGATGCGCCTCTCGCTCCAATTCTGCTTCACATCGTAGTCGTCCTTGGGCTCGTCCGCTTCGACCTCGTCTCCATCCTCGTCATCGGCCTCGATGCCTTCGTCTTCAGCGTCCGCCTTCTCTTCGTCTTTCTTGTCGGCCTTGCCTTTGACCTTGTATCGCCAGGAGAACTCCTCGGGCGGCTCGCCCAAGATTCAGAACAAGCACGCGGTACACCTCGGCCATCATCTTCGGCTTGGCCTGCCGCATCTGTTGGACGGAGCCGGTTTCCTTGTAGATGTCGCGCAATTCGACGGCATCCTTGCGAAGGATGCGCGCCAGGACGCGATTCATCATGCCGGTGTTCTCGGAGCTGGCCGTCTCGGCCATCGCTTCCTTCGGAATGGCGCCGTACTTGGTGATAAGGTCCGCGAAGTTCTCCCAATAGCCACCGTCGGGAGCCGGGTCCTTCAGCAGGAAGACCACCTGACGATCCTGGAGGTCCCGGTCGCGGTACTCGATCATGTATTCCAGGAAGTTGTTGGCTTTCTCCATCTTGTCCCAGAACTGCAGGTAAATCTGGGAAAACTCGAAGTCGTCCAGATCGAGCTTGTCAAGAGCCACCGTCTTGATCGTATTGAAGCCGGCAAACATCCAGCACCGCCCGCTGCTCTTCTGGTTGCTGATGCCCTTGGTCTTGATCTTGTAGCTGAACTGCCGGTTCACGTCCGACAGGATCTCGCGATTCTCCGCAATACTCTTGATGCTCGTGCTGGTCAGCGCATTGCGCATCGCCCGGGTCGAGGCATCCATCTTGAACTCGCTGCGAATCCGCTCGATCTGCGCGGGCGTCAAGGCTCCATCTTGAGCCATCACGCAGGCTGACAGACCAACCCAGGCCAGTAGAATCATCCCCAACCGCATCATTGGATTTCTCATAGGAAGCCTCCAGGAATCGCAGGTGATATCACGTGTTTCTTGCATGTGCCGCGTTGTCCCGGCACGGAATTGCAGTCCGTGCTTGCGTCATCCGACGGGTCCGCCGACCCACCGCCGACGGGAGACACCACTATCGTCTGTGAACCGACCTTTTGTCAACCCTCATCTCGGGTCAATTCGATTGGCGTGACATGGTTCGAAATCGCCAGGCTGTTGAACGTGGGCCCAGGAATTACGTAGAACCGGTAGCAGGCGCATCACCACGATTGACGGTCTGGCTGGGCCGTCGTAATATCGACTTCGACAATCTCGGAACTCCTTGAAGGGTCCAACGATGTTTGTGCACAGGCATCAGCGTTCGAATCGCCCCCTCGGAGACCCTGGCCGGTCGGCGCGAGGCGGAACAATCATCAATCTTCTCTTCGCAGTGGTCTTCTTTGGGCTGCTCGCTTACGCGGTCCTCTGGATCATCAAGACGACGGGGCAGGCGGGCCAGCAGTACTCGAACGCCATGATCGAAACCAAGCACAAGGCCATGGCAATCAAGTGCGAGAGTAACCTGCGTGCGATTTGGCAGAGCATCCAGATGTATGGGATGAGCAACGATGGCCTCCCACCAACGCAGCAGGCCCTCGAAGACTATTGCGGATATGGTTCCCGCCTGTTCCACTGCGACGACCCCAATGCGCCCGAATACGTTTATATTCCAGGTCAGCGTCTCGACATGCCCCCGACCAACGTGCTGCTCTACGAACCGGTTCCCGTTCACGAAGGCAAGTGCAGTGTCCTGTTCCTGGGTGGACAGATGGCGATGCTGAGCCCCAAAGAGTTGAAACTCGCGGTCGAAACCACCGAGGCAGGCCTCAAGACGAGGCGGAGGTAGCATCGCCCCCGCCGGCCCGGCCGACCATTTCGCACAGCTTCTCGAGGTTGATCCGGTCGACCTCGTCGAAGGCATCGAGCCGATCCGAATCAATATCGAGAACGGCCAGAAGTTGGCTGTTCGGCGCGAGGACAGGTACCACGATCTCTGACCGCGTAGCGCCCGAACATGCGATATACCCAGGAAACTTGCGAACGTCGGACACGATTTGCGTCTGGCCCGAGCGGGCCGCGGCCCCACACACGCCGCGATCGAATGAGATTTCCAGGCAACCATGCGGGCCCTGATAGGGGCCAATCTTGAGCAATCCAGGTGAAACAACGCGATAGAACCCCGTCCAGTCGAACGCGTCGAACCGCCAGTGCAACTCACAGGCCACCGTTGCCATGATCGCGATCAAGTCCGATCTCGCCCGCGATCAACTCGCGTATGCTGCGAAGGGTCAAATCATATAACGGCTGTTTGCCTTTTGCGTCCATATCCTTTGCCGGATACCTCGTCGTCACTCCATGCCTGATCTGATCTGGTCTGCATTTGGCACATATAGATACACCGTCTAGCTCTGTCAAGCCGACACCCTGTGCACATTATCTGGTATCCAGCGGCTTGACCCCGTCTCAGAAACCCGTTATGGTCGTCGGTGCGGCCGGTGGCAATCGTTGAAGCGTTCTTTCGTCACCGGATCGAGCAGGAAGACTATCGTTCTTTCGGAGACGGTCGTATCATGGATGATGTCGACCCGTTGTTCGTCACCATCGACAAGCTCATCAGGCTCTCACGCCTCAAAGAGCTTGAGTTCATCATGAACAGCGATCAGACCGATCGGGTCCGCGAGATTCGCTCGGCGTTGCGGCGTCTGGAACCGGGGCAATACCTCGTCGGGACCGGGCCGTCCACGGTCGGCATCATCGCCCTCGACAGCCGGGAGATCGTACTCGGTCGGCCTCCCACCGTCCTGGAGCCACCGTCGGCATCGTCGCCCGACTACTGGGCAACCGACACCCTGTACTTCGTTCCCAGGGAGGTGTCACGCCAACACGCCAGGATCACCGCGCACGTCACCGATACCGGACCGCGTTACGTGCTGCACGATCTCAACAGCACGTGTGGCACTTTCGTCAACGATACGCGGGTCGACCCCAGCGGCAACGGGATCCTGCTGGGACATGGAGACGTCATCAGCCTCGGGCCTTCGCGAACCAGCACGTACGTCTACTACGAAGTCATACAGGACATTCCGCATAACGCGCTGTAGACCGTGTCAGGCGCCTTCTTTCGCCTTCTCGTGCCAGCGTCGCTGGGCGATATCGGCCTCGCCGACGTGTTGTTCATGCGTCTGCAGATCAAATTCCTTGAGGATATCGGCCACGCGCACGTCGGGTGACAGGGACTCGATAATCGTCCATTCCTCTTCGTGCAGCGTTCGGATCGAGACCTTGCGGCCGTACTTGGCGTGAATCTCGGGAAATCGCTTGCAGAAGGGCCACGAATGCAGAAATGCCTTCTCCAAGTTGACCGGTGCACAGACCCACGTGGCATATTGACCCGAGCAGGCAACCGCCTGCCCGTCGATATCGCAGATCTTGGTTGTGCCTTTGCGCGTGCTGGAGACGACACAGTATTTGTTCTGCCAGGCATGGGTGTTGACCATTGAGCCACCGGCAAACGCCGAAGGCCAGAACACCAGTTCGGCGCCCGCCTCACGCAGCTTGCCGCCGCCCGTCGTACCATTCGATATCGAAGCAGATCTGGGCACCGAGCACACCGATGTCCGTCTTGAAGACGGGCGGCGTGACCTCGCCCGGAGCAATGCCGTTGTCCAATTCTCCAATGGTCGGGTGCATCTTGTGATACTCGCCAAGGCATTGGCCATTGCGGTCGATGAACACCGCCGAATTGTAATACCGACCCTTCTTGACCGTATAAATGGGACAGACAACGTGACACTTGTGCTTCTCGGCGAACTGGGCGAATGGACGGGAGTACGAACCGATCGGCTCTTCAGCCGCTTCGGCCAGCGGAGGCCGCCCGCCTGAGAGATTGACAAACGGGAACACTTCGGGCAGACAGATGATATCGGGCTCGAACGGCACGACTTCTTCCATTCGAGAGAGCACCCTTCTCGTCATCTCTTTGACGCTGTCCGCTTCGAGCCTCTCTTGCGAAATGCTTGCGACCCAGATCTCTCGGGGCAGACGCTGCGATTTGGGCACGCCTCCCATCGGTCCCGATCCTGCCTGAACACGGGCGGCCGCCAACCCCAGCCCGACTGATGCCGTCCCGATGAAACCGCGTCGCGTCAACTCGTTCATGCCATCGCCCATTGCCGCGCTCCTTCCCGCTTGTCCTCGTTTCAATTGGTCCAGTTCACAACCCGGCTGCCATACCGTAGCGGAAATCAACCGCTCTTCCCACCGATCGAAAACAGGTGGGAGACAGTCCGCAGCAAGCAGCCGGCCGTCGGCCACCGCTGGCGTGGCATGACTCTTCTCACCCAGCGGGTTGACGCCCAGCTAGCTTGTATTCTTTCTCTGCCGCGAGCACAACGACGTCCCCATCGATAGTCACGCAGTAGAGTTTGCCATCCACGCAGATGGGCGAGCCATAGTACCGGCCGGCCGGTTTCTCGCTCCACAGGACCTCTCCGCTGTCGCTCGCCAGACAAGACACGACACCGCCATCGTGAAATGTGAAAAGCATCCCCTGATAAGCGACCGACGTGGGAACATACGGGACAATTCGACTATCGAGGGCATAGACCTCTTTCGCTTGATAAGTCGAGTCTTCCCGCGTCACCCTGACCGCCGACAGTCGTTTTCCTCCGCCACCTTCGCCACACGCAGCGATCACCAAGTCGCCTGCGATGACAGGCGAACTGACAACACGGTATGGCAGCGCCGAACGGACCTCCCACAGCACCCTGCCCGTCTCTGGATCAACACCCGTCAGGCCATGCGCGTTGCTGGAAAAGACAAGCTGCGGCCGGCCACCTTCGTCCTGATAAATGCACGGCGTCGAATACGAAGCGTGCAACCACGCCGGCTTCCGACACACGCCAGACGACCTCGCCAGTTTGTCGATCGACCGCCAACCACTGGCTCCGGACGCCATCGTTGTTTCGCTCCTGCTCGTGAGCCACGATAACGTAAGCCCCGCACACGATAGGCGAACTGCCCTGCCCGTGTCGTGCATGGACTCCTGGCAGGGGCACACTCCAGACCTCGTCACCCTTGTGACTCAAGGCCGTCAGGACGGTTGTGTCGCTGCCCGGCCAGAGGACATACACGTGCTCAGCGTCGATCGCGGGCGTCGGGCTGGCGAAGCTGTTGAGGCCGTTGAGGGGATATTTCGTCAGGTCCTGCTCTCGGTGCCACCGCTCGACCCCGTCGCTACCATTGACGCACAGCAGAGTGCCCTGCCCCGTTCGCCGATCCGCGCAGGTGACGAAGATGGCGCCGTCCCATGCGACGGGCGACGAATGCCCCACCCCAGGCAGTTCGATCTTCCAGTTGTAGTCCTGCTCGGACCACTTGCTCGGAATGCCTTTGGCGTCGCTAAGCCCCTGACCGTTCGGCCCGCGAAAACGTGGCCAGTTCTCCGCGCCGCCACCGAGGCGAAAAGCACGCAACACAGCACCGCAGCCGATCGCAATCCCTGTTGCCTCATCTTCATGTTGTCTCTCAGCATCGGTTAACTCCTACCGCATCCTCGAGTCCCCCCGCGATGGTGGTTCGTGCTGACATCGTACCATCTCTTTCGGTGGGTTCAAGAACGATCCTGGAAGGGTCCTCCGCTGATCCAGACACCCTCCTCCGGAAGGGTCATAGAAAAGCCAGTGTGGTTTTAGAGTCGCCGGACCAGGCCGACGACGATGCCTTCGATGTGACAATTGTTCGTGTAGATGGGCTGGTAGTTTGC
>CAVSCO010000083.1:0-29778 GCA_963726475.1 uncultured Phycisphaerae bacterium
CGCCCGGCCCATGTCGAGCGTCTTACGTCCGTCCTCCGACTTCATCGTCAAGTTGAAATAAGGATATCCCGGGTTGTCCCAGTGCCACCACTCGCTCTTGACGTCTTCTGGGTCGGACACGGTCCAATTGGGCATCCGCGCCAGGGGAATGCGTGTGATCTTATCGCCTTTCGACGCGAAGCCGTTCGCCTCCTGCACAAGATACACCGTACGCGGCGCGAAAGGCAGATCGACATACCAGACCTTGTCAGGCTGGGGGATGTCGGTGTTGTTGGCGCCTTGCTTCCATTGACGTGCGATGCGATGTCCGCCCGAGATCACCGCTTCGCCCGCTCCCCAGGTCGGATCGCTCGTCAGGCGGATCGGGTTTCCCGGTTCGCCCGACGAGCGAGCGGTCATGGTGCCCCGGTAGTAGACGCCGCGTTTGAAAACGTACGTCTGGACGCCTTTGCACTGACGTGCGTTGGCCGATGCGAACCGATCCCACGGATGGTGCTTCCAGGCTGTTTGCTTTGTAAGCCCGTCGTTGGAGTCACTTCCACCGTCATAGTCGATGTAACGAACCGAATCGCCTGTCTCGAACCGGAACGGTTCCGGCGACCACTCGATGTCACCCGTCGCAGAAACTTTAGCATACGACTTCTGCCAACTGAATTCCTCGGCACTGGCCCACGCACTGGTGAACACAAGCAGAGCTGCAACGACTCCGAGCCATCTTTTCATCCGATTCTTCTCCAAGAAGACCGTTTACATTTCAAGGTATTCACGAGAAAGCTACCGTGTGGATTCTACCAGCCCTGCCCACGGGAATTCAAGGAGGCATCTTCTCAACCGTCGGGCGTCAAGACGTTCCGCCTTCTCCACAGGTGGTCTACAGTGCCGCTACTGGGGCCAGTCCAGCGCGTAATCGATGATGGTGTTGTCGAGGAGGAGTTGATTGCCTTTGCGGCGCATGGTGCCTTGGGCGGGAGTTATGACGGCCAAGACCGCCGAGTCCGCACCGATGGGGATCGATACGTTGCCCGTGACATTGCTCAGGAGAAAGGCGTTGGCGACGGCGTCGTAGACGTTGCTGCTTTGTGGTCCCACGCTGATCTCTACCGTCCTGGGCTCGGGATGCGGATTGTAGTAGAGGAAGGTCGGGCAGGCTGAGGCGTTGAAATAGTCCGTCGCCAGGCAATCCAACCGGAGGATTCCGGGTACGTTGGTCGTCTCGATGATGCCGCCGAAGACGCCCACGAACGACGATCCGTACAGGCCAAAGTTCGTCTCGGCCCATCCGCTGCCCTTGGAGTCGCCGCAGGCGAAGGGCGATTTGTCACTGGTCGATTCGATCCAGATGTCGTCCACGTAGAATGTGTCTGCTGCGTCGTCCACTGCCTCGTGTCCCACATCCTCGACCTTGAGAAAGAGCACGGGGCCTTCGATATCGAGTAGCAGGCTTTGGCCCTTGTCTTCCTGGGAAGCGAAGGTGAAGGCCCTTGTATAGGGCCCGTCCGGACGGAGGCATATGAAATCTGGAAGGCTTCATCCGAACCGCATCGGGCGACGACGTTGAGCGTGTGGTGGGCTGCATCGGTCAACGTCGCTTCCCAGATGTGAACCAACCGATACCCTTCATTCGAGGCGGCTTCTTCGAGGACCTCGCAGTGCTTGTCGGTGTAGATCGCATCCGTGAATGTGCCCGATCGCACGTGGCCGTACTCGGTTTCGAAATCTCCCGTGACACGATCGATCTCGGTGAAGACCCGGCGCAATCCCTCGTACGCGATGCAGGAGTTGGGGTCATATCGCTTCGCCCAGTCAGCGTCGGTCTGCTGGTCGTCGGCCAGGCCATTGGCGTAGAACAGACGCGCACTGTTGGCGGCGTTTAGCATCCATTTGCCGATGGCTCGCGCGAATCGCTCATCGTACCGGACCAACGGAACCAGCGAACTGGCGGGCTCGAAGGTGTTCATGGCGAACGCATAGTCCCCGGCTTCCGACACGACGCTGCCGATGAGCCCCGAGCCATCCACGTCGCCCCACTGGCCCGCCGATGCGCCCCATCTCCTGGGATTGCTCGCGTCGAAGCACCAGTTGACGAGTTTCTCGACGTTGTAATCCGTTCCCTTCTCAGCGTTCATCCGCGCCGCCAGATACGCCCCCAGGGGCAGCAGCACCTCGTAGTAGGGATTCTCACGCCTCTCTTCGAGGAACTGAAGGCCCCATTGCGCTGCGGTCAGGTACTTCGTTTCGCCTGTCTTGACGTGAGCCATGTATTCGAGCCAGGCAATGGCGGCGGCGCTGTCCGCTTCTTTCCAGTTCCCGTTGTCGACCGGTGTCATGTGGATGAAGTCAAAGGCCGTGTGGTCGAAGTTCGGTACTGTTCCCGTCCTGATTTTGCCCCCCATCGCAATGCATGCTTCATACCAACGGTCTGCGGTCAGGCGAAACTGCTGTTTCATGCCCTCGGTGTCTGGGTAGTGGTTGTAGATTCGGTAGAACAGAACGCTCGGGAATAGCTCGTACCAGAATGAGCTTCCGGTCTTGTCGTTGGGATTGTTCAGGTAGAGATTCAGACCATAACGATCAGTGAAGTAGCCCGTGCAGAGCGTTACCCAGTCGCGTCCGTTCTGATCGCTCTTGTCGATACCTGCCGTCGTCGCTCCGCTGACGGCCCCCAGGCAGTTGATCGTCTCGTAGCCATTGCTGGCCCAGCCGACGTAAGTGTCCAGAGCAAAGACCTGCCGACCAGAGTCTCCAGGGGCCTCGTGCCACCGGATGACGGGAAGAAACCGGCCCTGCCGGTCGAAGTCAAACACAAGGGCATCGTAGTCTCGTGCCACCTTGTTCCAGTCCCGCATCTCGTAGGGCTGCGGAAGGTTCGGCATCTGTTCGATTCGAGGAATCTCGACCTGCGGAGTTGGCTGCGCCAGACATCCTGCGTTGACCGAAGCCAACAGTACGAGAATGGAAATGAGCGATCGATCGAACCTGCGCATGAGATCAATCCTTCTCATCCGAACTGCGCGTTGAATTCTGTGCGAAGACACCGCTCTCGGCCAGCACGCGGACTTCCTTCTTGTACCAGCGGTGTACGATCAATCCGCCGACCACGGCCAATCCCAGGCAGATGCCTGACTTACCGAATCTCAGCAGGATGGCATAGCCGATGGCCAGGGACAGGCCGTAGCAGAGCAGGATGCCGCCGATGACGTCGAGGATCGTCGACAGGGAGAGGGCCTTACCCGGAAGGGCACGGGTCTCCTGGCTCAAGACGCCCCAGGCGCCGCCCGGCCGGACCTTGCGGTAGAATGCATCGAGCTTCTCCCTCGACACGGCGGGCGTCAAGAACGTCACGATCAGGCTGATAGGCACGACAATGGCGGTCAGCAAAGCGATCTTGAACTCAAACGGCATGTCCGGCCAAGCGTATCCGAACAGCGCGATGTTAAACGTGTGTCCCCCCAGTGTGACGGACGCGGGGATGAACGGGTTGATAAGGCCGAGCGTCAGTCCAAGTGCCAACGCCGTGATTTCAGTGTACGCATTGATGCGCCACCAGAACCAGCGCAGCACGCTGATGATGCCGCCCCCGACCGTGATCAACGCGAAGAACTCCCAGACGGCCGAGACCGTCAGATCCTTCCACGCCAGATAGAGGGCGATGCCGACCCCGGCCGCCATCATCGCGACGACGACCAGCTTGCTCACGATCATGTAGTGTCGCTGCGTCGCGTTCTTCCGGATGAACCGCTGGTAGACATCGGTCATCATATAGGATGCACCCCAGTTCAGGTGCGTGTCGATCGTGGACATAAACGCGGCCAGGAATGCGGTCACCAGCAGCCCTTTCATGCCCACTCCGAGGTATTCGTTCATCACCAGCGGATAGGCGTGCGTGTCGTTGTAAGACTCGGGCAGCGTCGGGAACAGCACGATGGATACCAACGCGACCACTACCCACATCCACGGCCGGCAACACTGGAAGATCGCATAGAAGAGCGTCGCGAGGACCGAATGCCGCTCGTTCCGGCACGCACTCATCCGCTGCATGTTATAGCCACTGGCATCCATCCACCAGAGGATCAGGACATAGACCAGCAGCTTGGCGACGTCTTCATTGAAGCTCGTGAATTGAGGGAAGATCGCCAGCGTTCGCGAGCCATAGCCTTCGGTCGTACGAATCGTCTCCAGGATATGGGCCAGTCCACCTGCCTTGACCGTTGCAATGACGGCCAGCGCGATCATGCCGCCCGTCGCGATGAAGAACTGGACGCAGTCGGTTACGACCACGCCGTAGAAACCGGAGAAGGTCGCGTAGACCAGGGCGACCGACGTGCAGATGCCGATGGCCAGCCATTCGTTGATATCGGTCATCGCGGTGATGATGCTGCTCATGGCGAAGATGACCCAACTGATCGTCACGAGGTTCTGCACCACGCCCGCGAAGAATGCACGGAAGCCCCGCAGGAACGCCGCCGACTTGCCTTCGTACCGCAGTTCGTAAAATTGTGCATCGGTGATAATCGCGGCCCGGCGCCACAGACGCGAGAACAGGAAGATGCCCACGATGAGCGTGAGCACCGCGACGAAGACCCACCAGATGCGCTGGAGCCCATCCTGGCGGGTGATCTCCGTGACCACCAGCGGCGTGTCCGACGCGAAGCTGGTCGCGACCATCGAGATGGCGATCATCCACCACGGAAAGGACCGGCCCCCCAGGAAGTAATCCTCCGAACTCTGCGACGCCCGCTTGGAGAAATAAACGCCCGTGCCCAGCGCGAACAACAGGTAAACGGCAATGATGGAATAATCCAAATACCCCAAACCAGCCTCCCAACACGCTCGCAGATCACGACAGCGGCACGAAGCACGCACCCTTTCCCCGCCACCCCGCAACTATACCCGATCCCCTCGCCTCTGAGAAGAGATCTCCCTCGGTCAAGGTCAGCATCGAAGTCGCCAGGTGCCGAATCCCGAGCCGCGCACCGTCAGGATGCACGTGCGGACTGCACATCTTCTCCGCCGGCCGTTCCCGGCTTCGCGGTGCGCTGGCTGTCCCTATTCTGTCCCATTCCATTTCGATTGTCGGTCATTCAGACTCTCAACAATCGCTTTGGAGCTGGTCACGTAGTTCATGCCAGTTCCGTCGCTCAATCCAAGAACGCAGGCGGACGAATTGAACCAGTCAACTAACGCCTGGGAGGGCTCCTCTGCACCAAGCTCAAGGGGCGGGCCCAGATCCAGGCCTTCCGGGATGTCCATAGTTGGACGCTCTTTGTACAGCCATATCTCGTCAAAATGGCTGAAGAGCCCGTATCTCAGGTCGATCCGCAGGAGTTGGCTATCCGCGATCAGAAGTGAGCGTCCGAGAAGGCCGCACGCGTCTTCTGATTCAACGATGGTCTCGGTTACCCGCAGGGAGGCCATGTCAGCCGAACTGTCAAGGCGAGTTACGAGTACGTAGGGAAGCTGGTCGAAGACCTCCCACTCTGATTCGACAAGGTCGCAGATTGAATCCTGCAGCCAACCGTGGTACATTTCCTTGCCTCCAACATCACTCTTGAGATGGGATCACGTGGATTGGCTCACCTTGGTGTTCCTCCATCTGATCGCATGTGCGCCGGGCTGGAGATCGATCGGCAATCACATGCGCGACGCCGGCATCGTCAGTCGGGTCGTCGAAGCCTCCTCATGCATCGGTTCTCCACACCCGTTACGCCCGTAGTCTACGTTGATGATACATGAGAGGCAATCTGATTTCTGTCCGTAGTGACGCCGTGAGGCGTTTCTGTCAGGCCCTGACGGGCCCAGTACGAACAGGACCGGGATAGGTGGTAAGTGGTTTTAAGTGTGAGGGTTAAAGGTTCGGAGGTGAAAGGGGGGCAGAGCCAAATTGCGTCTGCAGGGGCAAGCCGCCGTGCCTGCCCGGCGTTCGAAATGCAGGACTACCCTAAATCCGGCAGGGTGAAGACTGGAGATCGGAGGGGGGATCGGGCGGCGGAAGGCCATTTTCTGGGCGTGGGGGTTGAGGGGGGCGGGTTTGGCGGTATAATGACCCGTCCGTATCAGAGCAGAATGCTGGAATATCTATGGGAGACCCATTGACATGGCAGATACACTGAAGGGCAATGCCGTCGTAGGACAGTCGGGCGGACCGACGGGCGTGATCAACGCCTCGCTGGTCGGCGTGATCGAAGAGGTCCGCAAGCACCCGGAGATCGAGAATCTCTACGGGGCCGTGCACGCGGTCGCGGGCATGGTCAAGGACGATTTCATCGACTTGGGCAAGATCGATGCCGAGACGCTGGAGACGGTGGCGGCTTCGCCCTCGTCGGCGCTGGGGTCGAGCCGGGATAAGCCGGACGAGGACTACTGCCGCAAGATCATCGAGGTCTTCAAGAAGCGCAACATCCGGTATTTCTTCTACATCGGCGGCAACGATTCGGCCAACACCGCTTACATCCTCAACACCGTCGCCGACGAGACCGATTACAACATTCGTGCTTTCCACGTGCCCAAGACGGTGGATAACGACCTGCTGGTGACCGATCACTGCCCGGGCTATGGCACGGCCGCCAAGTTCGTCGCGCAGGCCTTGATGGGCGACGATCTGGACAACCGCGCACTGCCCGGCGTCAAGATCGACGTGATCATGGGCCGTCACGCCGGCTTCCTGACTGCCGCTGCCGCGTTGGGCAAGCAACGTGAAGACGACGGTCCGCACCTGGTTTATGTCCCCGAGCGGCCCGTGTCGATGGACAAGATGCTCGCCGACGTGGACGGTGTCTACAAGAAGTACGGCCGTTGCGTGATCGCGGTCAGCGAGGGCATTTGCGATGCCGACCACAAGACGTGGGCCGAGAAGCTGGCCGAGAACGAAGAGCGTGACGCCCATGGTAACGTCCAGCTTTCGGGTACCGGAGCTCTGGCCGACTTCCTGGCCGGGCAGATCAAAGGCAAGCTCAAGATCAAACGCGTCCGCGCCGATACGTTCGGATATCTCCAGAGGAGCTACGCCGGATTGCAGTCGAAGGTCGACGTCGATGAGGCCCGGGCTTGCGGTCGCCAGGCCGTCCAGTACGCGATGGAACACGACAGCGGTTCGGTGGCGATGAAGCGCACCGGTGAGGGCGACGGCTACGCGATCGAGCTGTTCCGCACCGAGTTGAAGAATGTTGCCGAGAAGACCAAGTCGGTCCCCGACGAGTACCTCAACGCCGACGGCAACGGCGTCACCGACGCCTTCGTCCAGTACGCCATGCCGCTGGTCGGTGGGCTGCCCAAGACCGAATACCTGGGCACCTATCCCAAGATCTAAGCGATACGACAGGCAAATTCAGGCCCCGCTCATGTCCACCCGCGGCATGTCCGGGGCCTTCGTCTTGCGCGTCTTCGCCGGTCTGTCTGGCCGTCCTACGAAGCCTCTTCGTTGGCCCGGCCCGCTGCGTCGTCCGCGCCGACGCCGGACATCTGGGGCACGCCGCCTTCGGCCCGTCTCAGAGCTTCGTCAATCACCGATAGCAGGTCCTCCTGTTTCTCCCAGGGCTTCGTGATGAAGCGGAAGATCTGCCCATCATTGATGGCTTTCAGGAGTGTCGTGATATCCGTATAGCCCGACAGGACGACCCGGATGATCTTGGGGTATCTGGCTTTGACCTCGCGGAGCAGTTCCAGCCCGGTCATCTCGGGCATCCGCATATCGGTCACGATGACCTGTACGTCCTCGTGTTCGAGCAATTCCAGCGCCTCGGCGCCGCTTTGGGCAAAGATCGCCCTGAAGGGGCTGCCATGTGCGAGGCGTCGAATGGTCTTTAGAATGCGTTCTTCGTCGTCAACAAACAGAACTGTCTTGTGGCTCATGAGTGTGTTCCTCTCGTGAATTGTCAACGGCTCTTCCGTCGATCGGTATCTTGATGGTGAACGTCGTTCCTTGGCCGGGCTCGCTGTCGACTGACAGTTCTCCGCCGTGTTTGTTCACGATGATGTCATATGAGACATTCAATCCCAGCCCCGTGCCCTGACCGGTCGGCTTCGTGGTGAAGAACGGGTCGAAGATCTTCGTCAGGTTCTCCGGCTCGATCCCAGGGCCGTCGTCGGAGATCATGCAGACGACGAAGTCCTCCTCGCAGCACGTCCGGACGAGGATGTTCCCCAGGTCGGGCCGCTCCTGAGACCCCAGCGCCTGGGCCGCGTTGACCAGGATGTTCAGCAGGACCTGGTTGATCTGCCCCGCATTGCACGGCACATCGGGGATGTCATCCAGTTCGGTCGTCACGCAAGCCTTGTAGCTCAACTCGTTACTTGCAATCGTCAGGGTGGACTGGATGCCTTCGTTCAGATTGTAGGGCATGACGTCATGGGGCTGATCGACTCGGGAGAAACTGCGCAGATTTCGGACGATCTTGAGCACTCGGTTCATCCCTTCCTGAGAGTCGCTGATCAGATCTTGAATGTCGGTGCAGATGTGGTCGATGTCCAGTGCGCTGCGTGCCTCTTGCATCTGGCGAGTTGACGTTTCAGACGACCGGTCCGGCACGCCCGCCAGCGTTCCAACGTGCTCGTCATAGATCGTGATGAAGCGGATCATATTCGTGATGTATTCCTGTAGAAGATCGCAGTTGCCGACGACATAACACATGGGGTTGTTGATCTCATGCGCGATGCCGGCGGCCAACTGTCCGATCGATGCCAGCTTTTCGCTTTGCACCAACTGCGCCTGCGTCTCCTGCAACTGCTGATTGGCTTCTTCCAGTTCCACGTTCGCGGCTCTGAGGTTCTCCTCGTTGCGGATTCGTTGTGTGAAGTCCTCGAACACACAGAGCACGCCATCCACCTCGGCCTCATTCGTTCGGACGGCTGTTTTGAGCACGCGCGTAACGATCTCTTCACCATCCACACGAAGCCGTGAGAACATCTCGATGCTTTTGCCCTGGTCCATCACCTCGCGGTCGCTCTTGAGGTAACCATCGGCAACCTCCTGGGGATAAAGCTCGCGCTCGCTCTTGCCGATGATCTCGTCCACCGTGCGATTCAGGCCTTGGGCATACGTCTCGTTGCAGCAGGTGATGATCGAGTTCCGGTCCTTGAGCACCACCTTCTGAGGGAGGTTGTTGATAAGGGTTTTGATGACCTGCTCGCTCTTCCTGGATCGATTCACTTCCTGGCTGAGCTGCTCCTGCGACTCCAACAGAAACCGTTCGTACTGGTTGGCCTGTCGAGCGAAGACCTTTGAGACCACCAGGGAGATCAAGCCCAACAATAGGGCCACGACAAGAGTCGACGACATGATCAGGTCCCAGACGCGTCCGGCGTTAGCCTGGGCGACCTGGAGCTGCTCGCCGACAAGGGTGTCGATGTGGTCGGCGTAGGCGCCCGACCCGATCGCCCACTTCCATTGCGGGAAATAGCGGATGTAGGCGATTTTGGGATACCCCACATCCGAGGCCTGTCCGTCGATCACCTTGGCCCAGAAATAGTGGATGATGCCCGCGCCATCTTCCCGGCAGACTCTGTTTACTTCAGTGGACACGTTGGTCGGACTGATGCCCGCGATTTCGGGGGAGTCCAGGGGGTAGATCTTTCCATGATAGTAGATGCTGGAAACGCGATCCAAATCAACCATCATGGTGATCTCGTCGCCCACGAAGTTCCTGTCGGGATGGACGACGATCGTGGCTCGGCCCGGCGCCGGGGTGTCCATCTGCTGCACGTAGATGTAACCGTCCTGGTTGACGTTGATGTCGCCCAGAATGTGCCTGCAGGCTTGCTGTCCGAGGTTTTCGCGGCAGTAGTGATCGACAATGTCCCAGGCCGCGTCGACACGAACTCGCAGTTCGTCGACGATTTGGGCCGTCTGGGATTGGCGGATTTGGACCTCCCGCGTAGCCATTTCCTTCTGCATGACACGCGACAGGTTGATATACAAAAACAGCGTGCTGACTACCAGCGGGGACAAGGTCATTGCCATAAATACGTACGGTCTTCTGAACATGAGTCCTCGCTCTTTCGTTCGTCAGGACGCGACGTGAACGTTGTGCCGCGTTCTCGATCGAGTCTGCGAACGGAAACGTCGAGCTCCTGATCTGTCTCTCGGTGACGCGATGTGGCGAGGCCCGCCGCATACCGGATCGACAAACCCAGGTTGGCTCCGTTGGCTCTTTACGGTTCGACATACCCCCAATGTTGGCGAGGCGCGCGGTCAAGCGGACGCCTTCAACGCTCTCTATCGGCGATGCGTTTCGTATGGGTTTACTCAGAAGTGCGTCGAGTGCGGTTTCACCTCGATCTGGACGCCGGATGGATCGGCCGTGCTCCTCTTATCGGACAAAAGTGGGTCGGAATACTCCGGGCGAACGGTCATGTGTCCGTGCAGGCCGGAGGCAATGCCTACGGAGCGTACTGGTAGACGATGCGGCCGCCGACGATGGTGGTCTCGACGTGGGCCTGCATGATCTGCTCGGGCGGGACAATAAGCAGGTCGCGGTCGAAGATGACCAGGTCGGCCAGGTATCCGGCGCGGATCATGCCTTTGCGGTCCTCGGTGAATTCGGCGTAGGCGGCGCCCAGCGTGTAGAGTCTGATCGCCTCTTCCATCGTCAGCCGCTGGTCGGGGAACCAGCCCTCGCCCGGCTCGCCCGCGCGGTCCTTGCGTGTGACCGCCGCGTAGAGGCCTTCCAGCGGGTCAACCGGCTCGACGGGCCAGTCGGTGCCAAAGGCGATGTGTGCGTTCGCGTCCAGCAGGCGTCGCCAAGCGTAGGCGCCCCGGCAGCGGTCGTGCCCGATGCGTTTCTCGGCAAAGCGTTTGTCGGTGATGCAATGCGTTGGCTGCATCGACGCGATCACGCCAAGCTGGGCGAAACGGGGGATGTCCCCATCGGCTATGATTTGGGCGTGTTCGATTCGGTGCCTGCTGTCGCGCGTGCCATTGACCTGCCTGGCCTTCTCGTAGGCGTTGAGGACCCAGTGGTTGCCCTTGGTGCCGATGGCGTGGACGCCGATCTGGAAGCCCAGGCGATCGGCCGCCAGGACGCGGCGTTCCAGTTCATCGTAAGGCATCTGAGGCAGACCAGAGGTGTCTGGATTGTCGCTGAAGGGTTCGAACATCAGGGCCGTGCCCGAACCGAGCGTTCCGTCGATGAAACCCTTGAGGTAGCCAAAACGAATCCAGTTGTTCTCGCCCGGGTAGCGGTGCCGCAGTTGCTCCAAGGTTGCGAGTCGCTCAGGGCTGGCGGTCAGCTCCATGTTGACCGTGACACGGAGCGTGAGCTTGCCCTCGTCGCGGAACCGCTCGAACAGCTCGAAGTCACCGTTGAGATGCTGGATGCTGGTGACCCCGGTCCGGCGGGCCTCGGCCAGCGCCTTCTCCAATCCGCGTTCGTTCAACTCATGTTGCTGTGCGTCGGAAGGGGCGTAATCGCCCAGTTTCAACAGACTCTGAGCCGCCTCCTTGAGGATGCCCGTCGCTTCGCCCGTCTGCGGATCGCGAACGATGGTTCCGCCCGCCGGGTTAGGTGTGTCCCGTGTGATGCCCGCCTTGCGCAACAGGAAGCTGTTGACCCAGATCGAATGGCCGTCGACGCGGGACAGTGCCACCGGGTGGTTCGGTGCCACCGCATCCAACGTCTCCTTCGTCGGCCAGGCCTTATCGGGAAAACGTTCGTGGTCCCAGCCCCGCCCTCGAATCAGCGTGCCCGGCGGCAGCTCGGCGGCGCGGGCCTTGACCTTCTCCTGGACCTGGGCCAGCGTGTTCGCATCGCGCAGGTCGACCTCCAGCATGCCCCGGCCACCCTCCACGAAGTGGATGTGGGCGTCATTGAAACCGGGGGTGATGAGCCTGCCTTTGGCGTCGATCACCTTCGTCCGCGCCGCATCGATGTAAGGCAACACCTCCGCGTTGGACCCGACGAACAAAATCCTCTCTCCTGCAATCGCGACGGCCTCTGCCCGAGGTTGCTCGGCGTCGATCGTGACGATCTTGGCATTGTGGATCACCAGATCGGCCGGTCCTTGTGCGCAGGCGGCGTACGCGGAAGCGAGAACGAATAACAGACAGGATCGCATGGAAGGCTCCTTCTTCTCGATCTGCCGCAGGTCTATTGTGCCTCGGCGAAGTGCTTCCACTGCGCTTCGATGGCGGCGGGGGGCTTCATTTCGTTGTGGACGTATAGGCCATAACGAAGATGCAGGGGAGTGCCACGGTGCGATCTCGCGCGGGCCGTCGAACGTCAGCGAGGCGCCCATCCAGCCATCGTTGCGAACGTGGAAGTAGGATGGATGGTTCGGGTTGTCCGGATGGTCGAACAGCGCAACGCCTTCAAGGACGCCATTGGCGACGGCGCCGGAATAGTCTACCCAGCGGGCCCGCTTCCAGAAGACTTCTTTTTCGTTGACGCCACCTTCGGAGTTGCGGATGCGCCCGCCTCCATCGTTGACGCCGATGGTCTTGGCCATGCGCACGCCGATCATGCCGAAAGGCGTCTTGCCCAGCGTCACGGGCTTGTCCTTGGCGTTCAGCGTCAGATCGATGGTGAGCTGCCACTCCTTGTCTTCCAGCAGCGTCACGCTCGTTCTTGCGCGTCTCATCCAGCAGGACCGCGCCGTCGCGGCGCGACCCATTCGTTCTCCGTGACGATGGTCGAGGTCTCGCCTTCGTCGATGTACTCGACGATGCGCTTGTGCCTGATTGTCGCGCCCGCTGCGGTCGCCCCAGAAGTCGACGCCATTGACGTCGAAGTGCGAGATCCAGACGGAGTTGTGATGGCTGTGCGATTCCGCATCGTGCGGATGCCCCATCCGCGTCAGAGCACCGCCCCGAAGGCCCGACGATCGGATACAGGAACGGCCTTTTCAACCCCGCCCCAAAATGATACCGCGTAATCTCCACCCCCTCGCGCTCAAACGCCGCCTGCCCATAAGGCAAAGGCACCACCTGCAACCGAGGCACCGCCTTCGGTTCCAGTACGTCCTGCATCTGGACTCCACGACAGAGGCCGACCGATATGAAGAGAACAGATGCGATTGTTCGAATGATCAGCGGCCTTGCGTGCATAACAACTCCTTTCTTGCCGACTGCTCGCCAGCTAAGGTTCGGCCACAGAACCAGCCTATTGGCCGTCGGCGTCTATCCCTGATCATCTTTGGTTCCACCCGGTCTTGGCACGGCTTCGCCCAACTCCCACCACAGTCTCGGATAGTCCTCTCCCTCGAGAATCCACCAGATGTCCTCCGTGCCGTTGGCCATCTCGTCCGTGAAATCCCACCCGGCATCCAGGAACGTACTGGTCATCTGCATCTCGGCCGTGGTCTTTCCTTCACCCACGTCATCCGGAGTTTGCAGCCATGTCTTGATGTCCCAAAAACAAGCGGTCGCCGTGCCGGAGTCCGGATCGTTATACCCAACCAGGCCGCCGGTACGTCTTCGGCCAAGAAGCACCGTCCCTGCGCTGTAGCACTCTTCCAGACGCCCGAGTTTTCTCCAACCAGCCCGCCAACGTAGTACCCGCTCACCGTGGCGATGGCATAACAGGAGGAGACCATGCCGCCGTTCTCGCCAATCAGTCCGCCGACCCTTCCTCCTCCGTCAACGGTGCCCATTGCGCAGCACGGAAGTGATCGTGCCTTTGTTCTCCCCTGCAACTCCACCTGCCATTCCGGATGCGGTCACCAGGCCCGAGACGGAACAAGCCAGAATAGCCCCTTCATTGGACCCTGCGAGACCTCCGACAAAGTCTCCGCCGGAGACGGTGACGTCCAGCAGGTGGAGATAACGTACGATGCCGGATGGGCCGATGCGGCCAAACATTCCTACCAAGCTCGACCCGCCGTCCCGCGACGATGCCTCAACATTGAGGTCTCGTACCGTATGGTTTCGCCCGTCGAGGGTCCCAGTGAATGGGAGCCCTCTGCTTCCGATGCGAAGCAACTCATCCGGGTGGATTGAGGCCAAATCGATGTCATCCGCCAGCGCGAAGGTGGCACTCCAATCGGCGGGGGACTCGCCGAGGCAGACCAAGTCCTCTGTCGTGCGGACGATGTAAGGATCGTTGGGGGCTCCAGTACCGCCGCTGTACGTGGCGGGGGATCGGTGATGGGCAGGCCCGGATCGCCTTCCCAGGCCAGGTGGGGATAGTCCTCTCCCTCCGCGAGGGTCCACTGAGCATCATGTCCCCACCCCACAAAGGTGGCGGGACTCCTCATCTCTTGCGTGGTCTTGCCCTCGCCTGCGGTACTTTCCGTGAGACCGCTTGTTTGCAGGTCCCAGTAGGAGAGCCAGGCCGATGTCGACCCGTCTCCTCCGACCAGTCCACCAATGCGGTAATCACCCGTTACATTCCCAACGGAGTAGCTGGTCGCGATGCTGCCGTCGGCGGCCTCTCCCGCCAATCCGCCTACGCCCCACCTTCCACTGACGTTGCCTGTCGCATAGCAGGAGACAATGGGCCCGCCGGTGGTCCCAACCAGGCCGCCAGCGTAGGTCCGTCCCGTTACCTTGCCGCTCGAATAGCAGGAGTGAATCGTGCCACTGTTGTTGATGCCCGCCAGTCCCCCTGCAAGGACGTCGGCTGTTACGTCTCCACTCGACCAACTTGAGGAGATGGTCGCGTCCCAGTTTCTTCCTACCAAGCCTCCGGCGTAATCGAAGACCCCAATTATGTCACTGAGTTGTGGATGCTTCACGACGTTGGCGGTCGAGTAGCTCGATGAAACGCTGCCTGTCCACAGCAGTCCTACCAGACCGCCCACCCGGGAACCTTCCATACTGCCGGCGGTATGACACGACCTGATGGTTCCTGTGTACTGGCCTCCAACCAGACCGCCAACCAGACCGGATCCTGTGACATGGCCGGAAGAGTAGCATGCCAGGATCGTCCCTCTGTTCTCTCCGGCCAGAGCACCGACAAAACCTGCGCTACCGCCGATGATGTTCACGTCTTGCAGCCCCAGGCGCTTCACCTGGCTCTCTTCCCCAATCTGCGCGATCAAGCCGACATAGTCACCTTGTGACCCCGGGTCGCTGTTCCAGAAGATCTCAATCACCAGATTGCGGATTTCGTGGTCGTTGCCGTCCAGGACTCCCATAAAGGGTGTGCTCTGATAGTCTCCTTGCCCTGACAAGTTTGTCTGTGCAGATGGATACCCGATCAGTGCGCCTGCAAAGACCTGCCCGCCAGGCAAGTTCGGATCGAGGTCAATATCCGTTGTCAGAACGAACTGTTTGTCGTAGTCGTGGGGACTGTTGCCGAGGTCGATCAGATCGGCAGGTGTAGCGATCTGGTATGGGTCTTCCGCCGTACCACGGCCTCCGCTGTATTGGGCCACGGCAGCAGAAATGATCGTCAGAACAAGACCTGCTACGACAATCCCTCGGAACCTGCATGCCACCTGCATGCTCCACCTCCAACTCGATAGGGATGTATGAGAACGCTGTTTTGTGAAATTGCCCTTGCCTGTGAGAAGTCACCTAGCGATGACTGCACACTCTGCTGCGTCCGCGTACACCTACTATAGCATGTTTGAGGGTCGACCACAATCGAATCCGCACGCAAGCGATCGACTCTTATTGGGCGTGTTGACGGCGAGTGGCGGGGTCGAGGAGGCGGAGTTTTTGGAGGACGAGGCCGTCGTGGCTGCCGGGGGGGATTTCCTGCATGATCTCGCCCCGCCAGTCGCGGGCGAAGTTGCCCGAGTAGCAGAGCCACGCGGTGCGGCCGTCGGCGCTGATGAACTCGGTCGGAATGGTCACGGAATAGCCTGCTGGCCAGAGCCTTCCGCTGACGGGCGGCCAACGCAGGTTTGTGCGGGGCTATGGTGAGGAAACGCCGGCCAACTGTTGTATGAACCGGACGAGGATGGAGAAGTCTTCGGTCATGCCCTGGGCCATGGCGGCGGTGTACATCTGCCGGGTGACGGCGGTGGCGGGCATGGGGGCCGAGACCTGACCGGCCAACCCGAGAACCAGTCCGAGGTCTTTGTGCATCAGTGACAGCGCGAACTGTTTAGGGTACTCGTCGCGCCGAATATTGGCGAACTTGGCTTTCTGGGCCGGTGTGACCACAGCAGTCTGCTCCAGCACGTCGAGCAGCGTCTCCTTGGGCAGGCCTGCCTTCTCGCCCACCGCAACCGCCTCGGCCAGTCCCTGCATGGCCAGGCCAAGCAGGGCGTTGACCACGAGTTTCATGGTTGTGCCCATGCCACTGGGGCCCATATAGAAACTGCTTTTGCCCAGGACCGCCAGAATCGGACGGCATTGTTGGTAGACCTCTTCGTCACCTCCGACGAAGATGACGAGGATGCCCTGTTCTGCCTGGGGAAGGCTTCCCGAAACGGGCGCATCGATGGCCATGGCGCCCTTGTCACGCGCCGCCTCGTAGAGACGGCGGGAAGCATCAGGTGAAACGGTGCTGAAGTCGACGACAATCGACCCATCGCGCACCCCGGCCAGTACTCCGTCGACTCCGTACAGAACATGCTCCTGGGCCGCATCATCGGTCACCATCGTCAGCACAACGTCGCACTCTGCGGCCAGCCTGGCAGGCGTCTCCGCTGCTGTGGCGCCCAGTTCGACCAGTGCCCGTGTTCTCTCCTTGGTGCGATTGTAGACGGTGACTGGATAGCCCGCTTCGAGCAGTCTGCTCGCCATGCGGCTACCCATCTGCCCCAAGCCGATGAAGCCCAGCGTCGGTTTCTGCGAGTCTGATCGTTCGTTTCTCTGATTTCCAGCCATGACTGTTTGCCTTTCTCGATCGTATCTACATGGCCTCCGGCACCGGCCCGCTCGTGGGCATGGTGCTCTGCAGGGCCTGGTCGACTCCGTGTCGTTTATATGCGGCGTTCGAACGAAAAGGAGACAGGGTTTTGCCTGATTTGTCGCCGGGGGATTTGCTCAGGAACAAATCGCGTCCTGGAATGGGGCACGTGTCTTCACCTACAATGCGATCGATGTCCGGATCACTTCGCGTATTGGCGACGCGTGGTGGGGTCGAGGAGGCGGATCTTTTGGAGGACGAGGCCGTAGTGGCTGCCGGGGGGGATTTCCTGCATGACCTCGCCTCGCCAGTCGCGGGCGAAGTTGCCCGAGTAGCAGAGCCACGCGGTGCGGCCGTCGGCGCTGATGAACTTCGTCGGGAGGTTCAGGAAATAGCCTTGCTGGCCGAAGTCCTTCATGTAGGTGGCGAGCCGCCAGGGCCCGGTGATCGGCATCGGCCTCCAGGATGTACGAGTTCATCCGGGCGCAGGTGGGCCAGCCATCGGTGACGCACATCAGGTACTTCTTCAGCGGGGCGTCGTACGTCACGGTGACACACCCGCAGTTGTTGTTCCAGTCGATCAAAGGCTCGATCTCGTCGAAGTCGTGCGTCCAGATCGCCTGGCCGGTCGTATCGTGGCCTGCGAAGAATTCGTACTTCGACGCGTCGTTGATGTTCTCGATGCTGGGAGTGACGCGCAGCAGGTAGATCTGATCGCCACTGATCCAACTGAGGTTTCCGAAGCGTGGCTTGGGATCGGGATCGACCGCGCCGTGGGCGACGAGGTAGGCCTTGCCATCAGGCGAATGCTCCATGTTTCTGCCAAAGTCGACGAAGTGGGGCGAGCCGATCTTGACGGGGTAACCCCACATGCCCGTTTCGCCAAAGAGGGGCTTGTCCGGCGTGTGCGGCGTCGCCTTCCAGGTCCGCCCAAAGTCGGTGGAGATGCGAAAGCCGACGAACGGTCCGAGCCAGGGCCAGTTGAACGCCTGGTCGCCATACCGTACGAGACCATCGGGAGCGAGGCAGTAGGTGCCGTAATACCAGACGCCATCGTAGACGAGACTGCCACACGGATAGCGACCCTGATACGGCTCGGTGCTCGCGGTGACCAGCCCCAGGCTGTAGATCTTCAGGTTCAGCGGGTCGTCGCCGTCCATCACGGCCTGGCCTGTTGTGGTCATGCCGGCCGGACGCCCGCCGTGACCGCTGTTGGAGCTTTCGCGAGAACCGTCCAGACGCGGAACCGACCCATCCGTCCAGGGCGAATACAGATTGCCGTCCGAGGCCCAACTGGGATACCACGTGTCGGCAACGTGATAGTCACTGTGCACACCGAGAAAGGCGACGCCCACGATCTCCTCCGACGGCTCGAACGGACAATCCGCCGGCGGCTGCGACGCCCACACAAACGGCTTGAAGTGTAGACCCTCTTCATTGCTCGCCCGAGCCAAACCGGTGATCGCGAGAATCATGACAAGGACGCCGATCGACATCAGGCTGTGCATGAACTTCACCAGGGTACGAGTCTTCATGTTACTCTCCCAGTATCCAATGCAAGAGCCTTTGTGTCTGGGTGGCAGCCTCAAGTCCTCAGGACTTGGGGATGGGCGCCCAGCGTTTGCGCCTTTCGACACGTACAAACTGAGACTGCGTCAGCCATCCCCAAGGCTGCCGCCTTGAGGCTGCCACGCGATTGCCGTGAAGTTCTAACACATATTCGGTTAGGCGAAGAGGGCCTCGACGAAGTTCTGCGGATCGAACTCGGCGATGTCTTCGGGCTTCTCGCCCAGGCCGACGAATTTCACGGGGATGTCGAGCTGGTCCTTGATGGCGATGACGATGCCGCCTCGCGCGGTGCCGTCGAGCTTGGACAGGAAGATGCCCGTGACGTTGATCGCCTCGGTGAACAACTGGGCCTGCGAGATCGCGTTTTGTCCGGTGGTGCCGTCGAGGACGAGCAGCACCTCGTGCGGGCCGTCCGGGATTTTCCGTGTCACGACGTCGCGAATCTTGGTGAGCTGCAGCATCAGGTCCTTCTTGGTGTGCAGCCGGCCGGCGGTGTCGAGGATCAGGATGTCGGCGTTTCGAGCCAGCGCCGCTTCGCAGGCGTCGAAGGCGACGGCGGCCGGGTCGCTGCCCTGTTGATGCTTGATGATCTGGACGCCGATGCGGTCGGCCCAGATACTCAACTGCTCGACGGCCGCGGCGCGGAACGTGTCACAGGCCGCGACGATCACTTTCTTGCCACTCTTGTTGAGGATGTGCGCCAGCTTGGCGATGCTGGTGGTTTTGCCGGTCCCGTTGACGCCGGCCACGAGAATCACGGTCGGCCCCGAAGGGGCGGTACGCAGCTCGCGGTCCCGCTGCGGCCAATAGCCTTTGATGTGCTCCTTGAGGAAGGGAATGACCTCTTCGGAGGTCGAGATCTTGCGGGCGCGATAAGCGTCGCGCAGCTCGGTCATCAGCTTGTCGGTGGTCTCGACCCCGATGTCGTCCTGGATGAGCGTCTCTTCGAGTTCATCGAGCAGGTCGTCGTCGATCTTTCGTCCGAGGCTGAGCACGGACGAGAGGGAATTGCTGATCTTGTTTCGGGTCTTGCTGAGCCGCTCCTTGAAGAAGCCGGCGGTCTTGGAGAATATGCCCATTGGGTTTTTCCTAATCTACGGGAGTCTGGGTATCTTTCGCGACGATGATATCGCCATTTGGCGAAAAAGCAAGCTTTCGGCGGCAGATCGGCCGGGTCGACCGAGCGATCTGCACGCACCTCGGGAGCATTTTGCTGGCCCGCTGGGGCCGGTTTTTCTTTTGACAACCGTGGCGGTCGCGGCTAGAGTCGGAACCTCGTTTGATGTTGCACATATCACAGAGGCCGGGCTTGCTCATGGGGGGCAAAGCCTTTTTCTCGAATCCGGGTGCTATGACCGATGCCGTTGAGGTTTTTAGTGATGTTCGGAAGCGTTTCGCGCATGGTGCCGTGCGACGCGGGTCAGACGCCCGCCGTTGCCGACGGGCATGATCGCAGAGGAGGCTGACGTTGTCCCCACATGAAGTGGCGAATATCTTCACCGATATTGTCGGGCGAGCCAGGACGCTGGACCCGGCCAACGCGCAAGTGGTTCGACGATCTGACGGTGGTGTATTTCGACGGGGGTTCGATCGGGATTGGTTGTCCCGACGAATCGAACGTTCGGTTCCTCAACGAGAACTGCCGCTCGAGCTTCACGCGGGCGGCTCAGCAGATCACGGGCCATCTCGTCACGGTGGACTTCGTCGTCGGCACGGCCGACCAAGCTGCGGAGGCCGAGCAGGTCGAATGGGGCAGCCCCGCGCTGCATCCCGACTACAACTTCGAGAATTTTGTCGTCGGTCCGAGCAATCGCCTGGCCCATGCCAGTTGCGTCGCGGTCAGCCAGTCGCTGGGCCAGACGTACAACCCGTTGTTTCTCTATGGCAGCGCTGGGCTCGGCAAGACCCATCTGTTGCACGCGGTCTGCCACGAAGTGCACCGCCGCGTTCAAGGCTCGGTGATCCAGTTGCTCAGTTGCGAGGATTTCGTCAATCGCTTCATCCGCGCCATCGAGCAGGGCAACATCACGAGCTTCCACAGCCAGTTCCGCACGGTCGACGCGCTGGTCATCGACGACATCCAGTTCCTCCGCGAGCGGGAGCAGAGCCAGGAGGAATTCTTCCATACCTTCAATGCACTGTACAACAGTGGCAAGCAGATCATCCTCAGCGCCGACAGCCCGCCCAACGAGATTCCTTCGGTCGAGGCCAGGCTGATCAGCCGCTTCAATTGGGGACTGGTCGCGAGCATCGATCCGCCGAGCTACGAGACGCGCATCGCGATCGTGCAGAAGAAGGCGCATCTGCGGGGTCTCGAAATCAACGATGAGATCGCCGAATACATTGCCCGCCAGGTCCAGGCGAACATTCGCGAACTGGAGGGCGCCTTGACGACGATCTATGCCATGGCCACCACGCTGGGCGAGCCGGTCGACCTGCAACTGGCCCAGACGGCCCTGGAAGGCCAGATCAAGCTGGCAACGAAACACATCAGCATCACCGATATCATCGATGTGGTAACGGAGCATTTCGATGTGCGTCTGACCGACCTTCAGAGCAAGAGGCGGAGCCAGAGCATTACCGTCCCGCGACAGATCTGCATGTATCTGGCGCGCAGCCTGACCCGCCACAGCCTCGAGGAAATCGGCGGGCACCTCGGAGGACGGGACCACACCACCGTGATGCACGCGTGCAGCAAGATCGCCGAAGCGCAGGAATCCGACCCACAGATGCAAGCCCTGCTGACCGAGCTGACCAAACGTATCACGCAAGATCAGTAGATTCGGCGACGCTGCGTCAGACGGCAGAAGGGGTTCTCAGTCCGCGCGTTGACGTCCCATCTCGGGTGTCAATTCATGATGGAATTGAGCATGTCGAGGTAATCGGACAGCAATCGGGTGATGAGGAAGTTGTTGCGTACGCGTTCTTTGGCCTGGCGTCCGAATTCGTCCGCTTTCTCAGGGTCCTTGAGCAACTGCACGATGCGGTTGGCGAATCCCTCGTTATCTCGAGGCTCGAGCAGATAGCCGCAGTTGCCGTCGATGATCTGGCTGGGAATCCCGCCGACGTTAGAGGCGACCACCGCGGTCCCTTTCCACATTGCCTCGGTGACGGCCAGGCAGAAGCCTTCCTTGATGGATTTCTGGATGATGACTTTGGAGTGCTTCTGGATTGCGTTGACCAGTTTCTCGCTGTTGCCCACGACGAGGAGGATGTCACCTGTCTCCAGCATCTTGTTGGCCTTGCGCTGGACCTTCTTGTACATCTGGAGCCCTTCGGGGTCGTCACTGGCGACGTTGTAGCACAGCACGAGCCGGCAATCTACCTGCTCCTTAACCATCTTGAAGACGTCAATGACGCCTTCGGGATCCTTCCAGGGATCCAGCCGGGAGACCTGTGTGATCAGGGGCTTGTCCATGGGGACGTTGGCCTTGGCGAGTTGATCTTCGATGCCTTTGTCCGAGATGTCCACGTTCTTGGGGCTCAGCGGGTTGATCGCGGGGTACATCAGTCGCTGGTCGACGGGGAGGTTCTTCTTGAAGTACTTCTCACTCGACATGACGACCTGGTCGTACTTGAGCACGAAGCCCTTGAGGAAATCCCACAGCTCGGCATGGGGGTCCGTCAGGTCGATGTGACATCGCCAGATCCAGGGCTGATGTTTGCGGTACGAACGGATCAACGCCAACGGCTGCGGATCGTGCACGATGACGCAGTCGTGGTCGAGGTGCGTGAAACGTGAGAAGTCTTCGTTGACCCGGCGATAGACGCGCTTCTTGCGCTCGGACAGGTTAAGCTTGCGCACCTTGGAGCGCATTGTGAAAGCTCTTGGTGATCTCGAAGAATTCCTGACTTCCGTGCAGGATGCGCCATCCGGCCTCGATGCCCACGTCGTTCATAAGCATGACCAAGGAGTACAGGATTTCGGCGACGCCGCCTCCCTGGTACGTGGCATTGAGGTGAATGATGTGCCGGCCGTAGAGATTTCTGGCTCGGGCATAGATTTCGGCGAGTGTCTCGTCCGGTACGATGTGGCGAAAATCCTCGAGTCTGAGCATCTAACTTCCTGTGATCTGTTTGAGCAAGTTCCTAAAGTCCATCACGGTGTCGACGTTGAACCGGGCCTTTGAGATATTCGACCCGACCTTGATCGCATAGGCCTCTTCAGGCATCACCGCGAACATTTCTTCATCGGTGTAATCGTCGCCGGCCGCCAAAATGAAGGTCCACTTTTCGCGACTCAGCAGGAACTCAGCCGCACGACCCTTGTTGATTCCGTGCTTTCGCACCTCCAGAATCTTGCTCCCCTCGAAGACGCCAACATCCATGTTCTCGGTCATATTGACCAATGCATCGCGTAATTCATGAGTTCTGACATACGCCAGTGCGGGATCGGCTCGCCGATAATGCCAGACGAGAGAAAAATCCTTCTCTTCGACGAGCGAGCCGGGCGTTCTGTCCGAATAAAGGTCCATTATCGGCTTGATCGTATCTTTCCATTGCTCGTTGACCGGCTGGAAGCTTCGCCACTCGTGCCCGATCTCACGGAGCCAACCCCCGTGCTCGGCGATGATATGCACGGGCAGCGTGCCCAACCATTTCTCCAGTGTCTCCTTGTCCCTTCCACTGATGATGACGACGGCGTTGTTCACATCGTCGGCGAGCCGCTCGAGGATCGACAGTATCTCCTCGTCCGGCCCGGCTTTCTTGGGTCGGCCCTGGAATCCTACGAGTGTCCCGTCGTAATCCAGCAGAAACAGCCTTCGTTTAGCGGCTTCGTACCGTTCTTTCATGGTTTGCCGCGCCGTGCGCCCGAGTTTGTGCACAGAGACCTCCTGCTGTTTGGCCTTGATCTCCGTCAATGCGTGGATGAAATCCGTACTCCAACGGCCAATGCCATATCGCCTCAGACGCTCCTGCATCACGCGATTGCGCTCACACTGTTCCTCTTCGGGCATCTCCAACGCTTCGTGAATTGCACGAACGATCGAAGCCTTGTCGTTGGCGTTGACCGTCAAAGCTTCCCCCAACTCGCTGGCGGCGCCGGTCATTTCGCTGAGGATCAAAACCCCCAAGCCGTCTGTCTTCGTTGCTACGAATTCCTTGGCGATCAGGTTCATGCCGTCCCGCAGCGGGGTGATCAACGCGACGTCGGCCGCGTTGTAGAGCGCGGTCAGTTTCTTGAACGGCATGAAACGGTACAGATACCAGACCGGCATATATCCGATCGATCCATGTTCCCCGTTGACGCGTCCGACGAGCGCTTCGAGATGTTCGCGGAGCTGCTTGTAATCTTCGATGCCCGACCGGGAAGGGACCGCCACGATGATCAGCGTCACCTTGCCTTTGTATTCGGGATGTGTGGTGAGGAACCAGTCAAAAGCTTCCAGCCGTTCGACGATACCCTTGGTGTAGTCCAGCCGGTCGACTGAAACGATGATCTTGCGCTTGCCGACGATCTTGCGGATACGCTCGAGCTCGCTCTTGACCTCCGCATCCTCGATCGCGCCGGCGTATCGGTCATGATCGATGCCCATTGGAAATGCATCGACCTTGATGATCCGGTTGTGAGCGTTGACCTCGCCCAGCGTGTGCTCCAGACCGGAGATGCGCGAGACGCTGCTGAGAAAGTGGCGTACATAGTCGTAAGTGTGGAACCCGACCAGATCGGCGCCGAGCAGGCCTTCCAGCACTTCCTCTCGCCAGGGCAGCAGACGGAACAACTCGAACGATGGCCAGGGGATATGGTGGAAGTATCCGATCTCGAGGTCGGGCATCTTCTCACGCAGCAGGTGAGGCAGCAACATCAATTGAAAATCGTGTACCCAGACCGAGTCTCCCGGCTGAGCGATCTTCAGCACCTCGTCGCAGAACAGATGGTTGACCTGCTTGTAGGATTTCCAGTATTGCTGCTCGAACACCGTGCGAACGGGGAAATAGTGGAACAGCGGCCAGATCGTTTTGTTGCAGAACCCCAGGTAGTACTGGTCGATCTGCCGCTGAGACAAGAACACGGCGCCGAGTTGTGCTCGCGCAGGGCGTCGCGGATATGCTCCTTTTCTTCGGGCTTCAGTCGTTCGCTGGAGATTCCGGGCCAGCCCATCCAGTGCCGCTCCAGTGACTCGGGCAGGCAGGACAAGCCGACGGCCAGGCCTCCCGCACTGGGGCGGAAATGGAACTTGCCCTCGCGTTTGGAGACGCTGGTCGGCAGGCGATTGGCGACGACAATGAGTCTTCCCATATAGCACTCTCTCTAGACAAAAGGGGGGAACTTGATCGGGATCGGATGTAGGGACAAGCCTTGTGCCGGTCTCATCCCCCCGGTTAGCTTCTTGCCATCAGGTAAACGACATGTCTCTACTATAGTCGCTCTGCCAGGGGTCGCAAGGACTAATCGCACGCCGGGCGACATCCCCACGGATGAAACGGAGCAGCCTGATCTGGCAGAAACCCGGGCCAATGGGAGAATACGTTTGCCTTCCCGGGGTCTGTATGCTATGAATAGCACTGGATGGAAACGTCATAGGGTTCTGCCAGGGCGCAGGAAGGTCCCTTATCGGCCGGAGGTCCTGACGCAAGGTGTTCTGCCACACGCATAGCAGAGCCGGGGCGTTGAGTGCGGATATTCCTCGCATCATAGATTCTGTACACCCGTTCTTCGCGCGGCCCGAGTCTTCCGTTGGAACGAGGTGAACGCGCCGGTTCGCCGTCGCATTGCGCAAGGACAATTTGAATCAGAGGTGCCTTTGGGCACGTTGTTGGAAGCCAGTTACAGAGTCCATGTTATCTTAAGGAGGATGTATGATGTTCCAGCGATCATCTCTTGTGCTTCTTTGTCTCTCGATCATGGCCGCGACCGGGTTGGCGACGGCCCAGTCCGACCCGAGCCTTATTGGCTGGTGGAAATTCGATGAGGGGTCCGGCACGACCGCAACGGATTCTTCGGGCAATGGCCGTGATATAGAACTGGTGAACACCACGTGGGAAAACGGCGTGTTTGGTGGTGCCGTACACTTCCACGCTGCGGGCTATGGACGAGACAGAGATTTTGCGAGCAGCGGCAATGCGATCACCCTATCTGCCTGGGTGTGGCACGACGCGTTCATCGTCAATAAAGTCGAGCGATATGTGACCGTCGGTCCCGAAGTCGCGGTGATTCGCAAGGAAGCAGACGGACGGCTGCACTTCTACATGACGGTGGGCGGCGCAGTTCTCGCATATGCGCGTCGACGATCTCCTCGTGGAAGGCCAGTGGCAGCATGTGGCGGGCACTTGGGACGGGGTTACGCAGCGTTTGTATCTTAACGGTGCGGAGATTGCCAGCCAGACGCCCAGTGGTGTGCTGAGCAACGGGACCATGATTCGGTTAAGCAGTCCGGATGGAGAGCCCCTCAACGGGATGTTGGACGAGGTGCGCGTCTACGACCGTGCGTTGTCGCCGCGTGAGATTACCGCCGTCATGAATCCTGCGGGGCTTGGCAAAGCCACCGAGCCGATCCCGGCCGACAAGGCGACCGATGTCCCGCGCGACGTCGTATTGAACTGGGCACCGGGAGAGTCCGCCGTTACGCATGACGTCTACTTTGGTGCATCGCGCGAAGACGTCAACGCCGCTGGTCGGAACAATCCACTGGATGTGCTGGTCAGCCAGGGCCAGTCGGACGTGAGCTTCGACCCGCCCGGTGTCCTCGATTTCGAGACCACCTACTACTGGCGCGTCGATGAGGTCAATGGCGCTCCCGACTTCGCGATCTTCAAGGGCGACATCTGGAGCTTCACCGCCGAGCCGTTTAGCTATCCGATTGCGAACGTCATTGCGGCACCAGCAATGTCAACTCTGATCAGGAGCCGGGCCTGAGAACACCGTCGAATGGCTCGGGCCTCAATGCCGCCGATCAGCATTCGACCGCCAGCAGCGACATGTGGCTCGGTCTGCCGGCCGAAGGGCAGACCGCCCTGATTCAGTGGGAGTTCGACCGCGTCTACAAGCTCCACGAGATGCTCGTGTGGAACTACAACGTCGCAGTTCGAGCTGGTCCTCGGTTTCGGGATCAAGGACGTGACGTGGAGTATTCCGTAGACGGGACGGACTGGACTGTACTGGGTGACGTGGAACTCAATCAGTGCCACTGCCAATGCCGGCCTACACCGCCAACACAACCGTGGAATTCGGTGGCGTGGCCGCCAAGTATGTCCGCCTGACGGTCAATAGCGGCTGGGGCATGCTGGGGCAGTATGGTCTCAGTGAGGTCCGCTTCATGTACATTCCGGCCCAGGCTCGCGAGCCGCAGCCGGCCGACGGCGCGACCGATGTCGCCGTGGATTCGGCTCTTGAACTGGCGTGCCGGTCGCGAAGCCGTCTCGCACGAGGTCTACTTCGGGACCGATCCGGACGCGCTGGCGTCGGTGGATTCGACGAGTGCGACCAGCTACACGCCCGCTGGGCTGACCCTGGCGACGACCTACTACTGGAAGGTCGACGAAGTCAACGAGGCCGATGCGGTCAGCGTGTGGGAAGGCAGCGTCTGGAGCTTCACTGCTCAGGAGTACATCGTCGTCGATGACTTCGAGAGCTACAATGACGACGTCGAAGCCGGTACCACGATCTTCGATACGTGGATCGACGGCTGGGTCAACGACAATGGATCGACCGTTGGCTATTTCGATGCTCCGTTTGCCGAGCAGACGATCGTCCACAGCGGTGCTCAGTCCATGCCGTTCGAGTATGACAACAGCAGCTACTCCTATGCGGAAGCGGAACTCTCGCTGTCCGCCAATTGGGCCGGCAATGGCATCAAGAGTCTGGTGCTGTACTTCTACGGTGCCGCCGACAACACGGGCAACATGTACGTCAAGATCAATGGCACCAAGATCCCGTACAATGGTCCTTCCGTCAACATCGTCCGTCCCGTCCTGGCAAATGTGGAGTATCGATCTGTCGCAGGTCAGCGGCCTGAGCAATGTCCAGACGCTGGTCATCGGTGTCGATGGCGCCGGGGCGAGGGGCATGCTGTACTTCGACGACATCCGACTCTATCCCGAGGTACTCGCCGGCTCGCCCGATATCAGTGGTGCAGGCGACATCGTGCAGGGCGTTCCGAACGATGCCGATTGGCCTGACGCCGAGACGCCGCCCAATGCGGTCGACGATGATGTCAACACGAAGTATCTGCACCGCAAGGGTGGCTCCACGACCACCGGGTTCCAGATCGAGCCACTGGTTGGTTCGACGATTGTGACAGGGCTGACCTTCACCAGCGCCAACGATGACTTCGGGCGTGATCCGACGTCGTTCGAACTGTCTGGCTCCAATGCGAGCATCGATGGTCCGTATACGCTGATCGCTTCCGGCGATATCGTGGATTTCAGCCAGCATGAGGTCTGGCCGCGGCATACCAAGACCGCTACGCCGATCGAGTTCGAGAACACGGTCGCTTACAGGTACTATCAGATCGTGTTCCCGACCCTTCGTGCCGACAACGACGGTCTCATGCAGATCGCGGAGGTGGAATTCCTCGGCTCTGTCGCACCATAGAAGGCCTCCGACGAGGCTCTTTTGCTCCAAATGTCAACGCTCAGGGTCAGGGGCCTGCGTCCGAATGACGCAGGCCTCTCTTTTTGACCATCGAGGCGGCCTCGAAGAGTGCATGCCCCGTCTGCTCAGAGGCTGGGCGGCATGGTTCGTGCGGCCGCGTTGTGAGGCTATTGGGGTGACCGCCAGAATGGGGCTCATTTCGACGGCGTCGGGTAGGTCCGGAAATGTGACGCCGGCTTGATGCTCGTTGCAGTTGCTTGTATCGGACGCGTCGCGTCGTGCGATGTTGCGTGGCGGCCAGGTCGTGCTGAATTCGATTGACCCCGGGCCGGCGATCTGCGATGATAAAGGGCTCTGGTACGGCCCAATGATGTTCCGTCGGGCGGCTCACCCGTCCGTGCGTTCGAATGAGAGGACTACAGTGCCCTTGAGTGCAGCAAGCATCAATATTGATGACTCCGTGTTGGTCGAGCGGTCGCAGACCGGCGATCTGGAAGCCATGGAGAGGCTGATCCTCAAGTACCAGAGTCGCATCTTTAACGTCATTCTAAAAATGTGTGGCAACTCCGACGATGCTGCGGAACTAACCCAGGAAACGTTTGTCAAAGTTATTGAGAGCATCGAAAAGTTCAAAGGCAGGAGCAGTTTTTACACCTGGGTATTTCGAATCGCCGTCAACCTGACGCTGAATCATTGTCAGAGACGCGCAAAATGGCGACGCGTTCTCTGGAAGCCGAAGAGGGCGACTCCGACAGTGGGTCCCGGCAGGGGCTCAAGGAGTTCCTCAGCGACAACAGCGCCGCCGATCCGGCCGTACTGGCCCAGCGGCGGGAACTGTGCGATTTGGCGAAGCAGGCCCTGCTGAAGCTCGATGAGCCGCAGCGGGCGGTGATGGTGCTCCGTGATATCGAAGGCATGAATTACGCCGAGATTGCAGACGTTCTGAACGTGGAGCTCGGGACCGTGCGCAGCCGGCTCAGCCGTGCCAGGAGCCATCTGAGAGAGATTTTGGAGGCCATGCAGAAATGAAGGCGAACCCACAGATCGATGAACTGCTTTGCAGTTTCATTGACGGCGAATTGCCCCTTCGCCAACAGACGGAGGTGCAGCGCCTCGTGGCCCGGGACGCAGAGGTGGCCAAGCGTCTTCGGCAGCTTCAGAACTGCAGGAATCTGATCAATGCGTTGCCGGCCGAACAGGCGCCGGCCGATATGCTCGAACAAGTCAAGCGGTCGCTTGAACGGCGGACGCTGCTGGGGGACCGTGCCGCCTCGACGCAGAACCGCGCCGGTTTGTGGCACTTGAAAGTCCGTCGCTTCCTGGCGGCCGCTGCGATGATCGCCCTGATGGGGGGGCTCGGGGCGGTCGTTTACCAGATCCTGGCCCCGGTGCAGCCCAGTGGATCGGGCCGGCTGGTGGCCGATGCGACCGATTCGGGGCAAATGGCTCCCGAAGTCGTGGAGACGTCCGCCGCGCCGATTCTCGTTGCGGACGAGGGTTTCTCCGGGAAGCTCGAACTGCGGACCGCTGCTTTGAACCAGGCCGATTCGTTCATCAAAAGAGCGATCGAAAACAACGGTCTCAAAGGGTTCGCCCAGTCTCAGACACTCGTAGACAGGCGAGTCTACCAGATCGAGTGTAGCCGGAAAGGGCTCGATCGCCTGGTGGCCGATCTGGGTACGATCTGGGAGAGGTTCGACTCCGCTACTTTGACGGTCAACACGGACCGTCTCGCTGATCCGGTGGTCGTCGGGCCGGTGACGTTCCGTCAGACCGCACAGATTATCGATCAGGACAGCGCTGACGCCAGTGTGAGACTGGCTCGGAGCACTGCCGTCCTGAACCGCTTCGCCGAGGCGATGCCGGGCCGAGATGTGCTGCCGGCATCTGATGACCAGACTATAACGATCGCAACGCCCGAGATCTCCAGGCCGGTCATGG
>CAVSCO010000084.1:0-11101 GCA_963726475.1 uncultured Phycisphaerae bacterium
CACAAGCGAAATGGTTCTGCGCCAACCCCCGAACGGTCGTAACAGCCGCGGGGTCGGTTCTGTCCCCAGAGGCGAGGGGCTACGAGGCCACGTCGCGTTGCCAGGCGGTCAGTTCGGCACGCAGGGCGGCAACGCGTTCCGGATAGCGCGACGCCAGATCGTTTTGCTCGCCGAGGTCATCGTCGAGATTGAAGAGCCTCTCCTTGTCCCCTTGAACCAGAAGCTTCCACGGCCCATGACGCACTGCGGCCTGCTGGCGGTAAGCCCAGAAGAGCGATCGTTCGGGCAAGGCACGCTGCCGGGTGAGCAGGTTCAAGAGGTCGCAGCCGTCAAGGTTAAGGCCTTTGGGCAAATCAGCCCCAGCAACCGAAGCCAGCGTAGGAAACACGTCCATCCCCAGAACCGTCTGGTGACAGATCGTGCCCGGCTCGATGCGACCGGGCCAACAGGCAATGGCGGGGACGCGGTGGCCACCCTCCCAGAGGCTGCCCTTGAAACCGCGAAGCGGGGCGTTCGAGCCGTTGCGTGTGGCGCCATTGTCGGAGCAGAAGAAGATGAACGTATCGCGTTCGAGCCCGAGTTCCTTGACGGTATTGACGATGCGACCGACGCTCTGGTCCATGACCTCGACCATCTCGCGATAGGCTCGTTTGATGTCGGGGCCCTGCGTCTTTGTCCCCTGGCGGCCTCCCGGTAAACGCTCGGGCGGATCGTGGCGGCCCTGATAGGGATAATGCGGCGCTTCGTGAGGCAGGTACAGGCAGAAGGGGCTGATCCTTGTGTCGCCTGAGGAAATCCAAGGCATGTTCGGTAATCAGGTCCGTGACGTAGCCCTCTTCAGGAACCTTCGCATCCCTCTTCCACCAGTCGTCGATCCCGGCACCGTCGATGTGCGAATGGTAGTCTACATTGCCGCTCACATAGCCGATGAACTCGTCGAAGCCCTGCCTGCTGGGATTGAACTCAACATTGTAACCCAGAGTGCCATTTGCCAAAGATGCCCGTGACGTGGCCGGCCTGCTTGAGAACCTCGGCAAACGTGGTTTCCTTCATAGGCATTCCGGTTTCACGTGCCGGCCCGTTGGCGAAGACGACCTCGTCGATGCCGCAACGCTGCTGGTAGCGCCCGGTCAGCAGCGCCGCCCTGGTGGGGCTGCACACCGCGCCGTTGGAATGATAGTCCGTGAAACGCATGCCCCTCCGAGCAAGTGCATCGATGTGCGGCGTTTCGATCCACCCGCCATAGCAGCCGATGTCGCCGTAACCAAGATCGTCCGCCATGATCAGGATGATGTTGGGAGGCCTGCTGCTCGACTCGACCCCCTTCGCAAACTCCCATCCGGGACACGCACCGGAGGCCAGGGAACAGACCAGCAGCCTGGTAAACTCACGTCGACTCAGTCTGGTTGTCGGGTCCATCGTCAATCAGCCTCCCAAAGGCCTGGGCCCTCAGTTGTGTGTTCCCCGACATCGGCAAATGTGCGGTCATCACGCGATGGCACAATCTGATCGCCTTGCGCAGGGCGAACATCCTCGCTCGCCTATACCCAAAATCGTGCGAGGACGCACGACCGACAAGTGCGAACACCTCCGCTATCTCAGACGCTGGCAGGGTCGGGATGGGTCCACGGGCTTCGGTACGGTCGGGCCAGGAGGCGGTTGGCCTCGTCGTCGCCAATGACCTTGCCCGCCTTCGGGTCCCATTCGAGTGTACGGCCGAGTTTGCAGGCCATGTTGGCCAAGATGCACGAAGTTGCAGTCATGTAGCCCTGTTCGATGTCGGAGACGGGTTTGTTCCGCGTTTCGATGCAGTCGAGCAGGTTCTGCCAGTGCCGCCGCATCGGGGCCGCGACGTGCCGCTCCAGGTCCTTCTCGGTCTCATCTTCCGGATACTTATCGTATTCGTAAAGAGCCTTGCCACTGAGTCGCTCACCCCGCCCGTTGGGGATGAACTCGTACTTGTGCACATCGGCCTTGAGCGTACCCTTCTCGCCATAGATGAACCCGGCCCAGGGATACTCGGGATCGGGTGCGTTGCCCCAAGTGCGGTGCGTCCAGACCACGGGACATTCGTCGAAGTCGAACGTCGCGATCTGCGTATCGCTGATGTTGGCCTTGCTGGCCTTGTCGACGAAAATGCCCCCGCTCGAACTGACCCGCTGCGGCCAGCCCAGGTCGAGCATCCAGCGGACCATGTCGAGCATGTGTACGCACATGTCGCCAACGATCCCGTTGCCATACTCCATGAAGGCCCGCCAGCCGCGCGGGTGAACCCAAGTGTTGTAGGGCCGCATCGGGGCCGGCCCAGTCCACATCTCGTAGTTGAGGTTTTCGGGCACATCCGGATACCGCGGAACGCCCCTCGCCCGCATGTGGTAGTAGCAGCAAATCTCGGCGTGGGCGATCTTACCCAGAAGGCCTTCCTTGATAACGCGGTCGCGGGCTTCGATCAGGTGGGGTGTGCTGCGCCGCTGCATGTTCACCTGGACAACCCGGCCATGCTTCCGGGCGGCCGCCAGCATCGCCTGACCTTCGACGATATCGGTACTGATCGGCTTCTCGACGTAGATGTCGGCACCCGCCTGGACTGCCGCAATCATCGCCAAGGCGTGCCAATGGTCCGGCGTCGCCACGTGTACGATGTCCAGTTCCTCGTTCTTGAGCAGTTGTCGGTAGTCGCCATAGGTGCGAGGGGTCTTTTTCGACGCCTGCCTGGCGGCGACCATTTCCGCGGCCTGGTTCACCATGTTTCGATCCACGTCGCACAGCGCGACCACTTCGACCGGTGCAATCTGGAGCAGCCGGAACAGGGCGCTCTTGCCATACCAGCCCGTCCCGATCAGGGCGACGCGTTTGGGCTTGGGCTGGGCAAAGGCCGGGACGAAGCTTCCCATACTCGATAGGGCCAGTCCGGCGGTGGTGGCTTGCAGGAATTGACGACGATTCATAGCATGTCTCCTCAATCTATGCTCAAGATGAACGCGAAACCATCATCGCCTCCCGCCCTCGATTTCGCAACGCTTTTTCCCACCCCGTCGCGACAGGCGGCGGGACGAGAACCCTTTGCGATTTCTTCTTTTTCATTGTATTCAGTTCCCGTCGGGTGTGCGTAGATACTATGTGAATGATGGACGAACACGAATCGATCTCCGACAGGATCCTGATCGAGGCGATCCAGCAGGGCGACAGGGACGCGGCGGCGCGTCTCTACCATCGCCACGTTGATCGGGTCCATCGCATCTGCTATCGCATCGTGCTCGACGGCTCGCAGGTGGCCGATTGCGTTCAGGAGGTCTGGCTCAAGGTGTTTCGCAAGCTGGGCCGGTTTCGGTGTGAGAAGTCGTTCGCCGCGTGGCTCAACAGCGTCGCCGCCCATACGGCCATCGACTTCTACAGGCGAACCCAGCGACGAGGCCGACACGTAGGGATCGACGAAGTCGCGTCCGACACCCTGGCAAGCGAGCCGGTTGACGGGAAGGAATTGGATACGGCTCTGGTTCAGAAACGCATCCGTGAGGCCCTGGAGGAGATCTCGGCAAAGCAACGCGCCGCGTTCGTACTGCGGTATTTTGAGGGAATGTCCCCGACCGAGATCGCCGGCGTGTTGGGCTGCCGGGAAGGAACCGTTCGCACCCATATTCAACGATGCCTGGTCTCGCTGCGAGCCAAGTTAGCGGTAAAACCAATCAATAGAGGTTCAGACCGATGAACAATCCGCGTCTTCCACTGAATGAATTCGATACGCTGTTCCCGGGCCCATTCGAATCGGAGCAGGAAAGGCTGAAAGGAGTATGACGCCTTTCTCCGTGATCCTCGAACAACTGGACCAGGCCCCGGTGCCTGAACTGTCCGCCCGCGAGAAGGCCGAAATCTTCCGGCGGGCCTGGCCGCAACCTGCACCGGGCCGATCTTTGCTCTGGGCCTGGCTGGCTTGCTTCCGACGACCTGCCGTGACGTTCGCATTCGGCATCGCACTTGGCTGCGCGGTCATGTTCGCGTACCTGAAGCCTCGCCCGGCACAGGCGCAGCCGGCGCCGCCCGAACCGCTGTATACCATCGAGCAGACCGGGGACACACAAACCTACAAAGGCAAGATCCTTAAAGGACTCTATCCGCAGATCGAGAACCCCAGACTGGTCGTCGAGAAATCCCCCGAGAGTTCCGAATCGCAACGCGTGGTTTACGGAACGTTGGACAATGGTGAAATCTACGTCGCATGGAACCTTTGACGAAGGAGATGAGACAATGAAAATGCACAAGATGCGGATCGCAATTCTGTCGCTTCTGCTGCCCCCCGCCCTGCTCTGGTCTCAGGAAGTGTCCGAGGCCCCAGTCCAAAGCACGCGGGCAGCAACGAATGCTAACGGCACTGCCTATGCCCGGGAGGGACAGAGACCTGAAGATCTTCACCCTTCGATACCAAGAAGCCGAGGGACTGGGAGAATCATTAGCGTTCTCGTCCCCAATACCGGGGCATCTGTCGCCATAGACGAGAGGTCGCAGAGCCTCATCGTGGCCGCGTCGCCGGACCGTATACAGCAGATCGAACAAGTGATTCAAGCACTGGATAGCCGCCCCGCGGGCAAACCGAACACGCCACAGGTGATGTATCGGGTATATATGGTGGAGCTGCCGTCACAGGTTGAGGCGATAAGACCATTTTCACTTATGGTCACCAGTCTTTCGGGGCTTTCGGCGGCAGATATCGTGGAGGCGGTCGAGACTGCGAACATTCGACTGACCAACCTTGAAATCGCCTCCAATGGAGTCTCAGATTCCGGAGAACAAACGTGGAGGTAATCATCGAAGGTCGCGCTGCTTCGCCCGAGGCCATTCAGCGTCTGGTGGAACAGATCCCTGGGTGCAAGATGCAGAGATTGAACTGGGAGAACGAGACGACCGCCATTCCAGCCGCACAGGCCGCCCCGATGCCTTCCCTGATAGCGGAACAGATTCACAAGCTCCTGGGCGCCGAGGCACAGACGGTGGGCTATTGGTTCGGCAATCTGTCCGCCCCGGGGAAGGTCCAGGCACCGATCGGCCCGTGGGTCTTGGAGCTGAACGTGGACACCACGCCCGGTACGGACGAGGTTGAACTCGGAGTCAGTGTAGTGCGCGAATCACCCGGCAAGCCCGACTCGACGTGGCAGATCCTGTCCAACGACATACGTGGCGATCTCTACAAGCCCGTCATCATTGGCTACAACCGGGACGACTACGGGACGCGCGTCATGGGCGCCCTGGTGATCGTACCGTCCGAACAATAGTGCAGCATTTTCACGTAGGGTGGGTCCTTGACCCACGCGTTTCGACGCATCGCAACGGGCTGAACGCGTGGGTTGAGGACCCACCTTACGGCGTCCGCTCAGAACAATCGCGTGCTGTCGAGCAGGAACGTGACGGGGCCATCGTTGATGCTGCTGACGTGCATGTGAGCCCCGAACGATCCGGTCTGGACGCCCACGCCCTGCTGAGCGATTAACGCGACGACCTTCTCGTACAGCGGCTCGGCCAGTTCCGGCTGGCCGGCCGCATCAAAACCCGGCCGGCGACCCTTGCGGCAATCGCCCTGCAACGTGAAGTTGCTGATCACCAGGATCTCGCCCCCGATATCGATCACGCTGCGATTCATCTTGCCCGCCTCGTCGGAGAAGATCCGCAGGTTCACGAGCTTCTCGGCCATGAACTTGGCGTCCTGGTCGGAATCGGCCTTGCCTACGCCCAGATACACCAGCAATCCAGGCCCGATTTGCCCGACCGCCTCTCGCTCGACCTCCACCTTGGCCTCCAGAACCCGCTGAATCACCGCCCGCATCTTGCCTCACTTTCCTATAGATGCGTAGGGTGAGTTCTCACCCCACGCGTCCCAGGAGATGGCCGTGGGATGAATTCGTGGGTCAGGGACCCACCCTACGGTTCATTCAATCTCGTGCCGTGTGCCTTCGGACATTCGCCGACTTTCGCTGGGTGCCCAGGTCGCCAAAATACAGCCAGACCGCGCCACGATAGCGGCCGGATGCGACGTTCTTCTGGCTCTCGGGCCCGAGCGATTCGGCCTTGTGGAACTTTGTCCCGATCGCCGGGATGCCATGCAGAAAAGCGATCTCCGTCTCGGGCGCATCGAGCTTCGTCGTCCTGGGGTCGGCCCCGTCGTTGGGCCGGTAGAGCCCCAGGAAGAGATCGTCTGTTGCATTGACGAGGGTGATGGGGCCCTGATCGGTGTCGAGGACCGCCCAATTCCAGTCGCGGTAGTAGCCGGCAAACTCGGGGAAGTCCCATGTCACGCCCGGCGTGTGGTCTTTGTTCGTGTTGCGGTAGACGTCGAGCACGCCACCTTTCATACGATTCTTCCAGACTCGATAGGGACCGCGACCCAGCCAGCGAACGCCCTTGACCCGATCTCTTGGATAGTTGAAACCGAGCCCGAACGCGCTCATGGGGCCGTTGAGCTGGTACTGGTAGTCCAACCGGACCCATCCCGTCGGATAGATATGCCATCGGACCGAATCAATGTCACCAGCGTAGGTCACGTTGAGAATCACGCCGTTGCCAATCTGCGAGAACGACAGTTTCGCCGGTTCGGCGGTACCACCGATCAGCGCAGGACCGCCGCGAAACGCGATCGGCTCACCGGCCAGGGTTACCGACGCCAGTTCACCACTGCTTCCGGTGAACGCCAACACCAGCCGACCGGCCTCGACGTGGATCTTGTCCATCGCGCCGCTGATCGTCACCTGCGGGGCCTCCTCGGCCTCTGTCGCAACGTACTTGTCGCGATAGTGGCCCTTCTCGCGAACAGGCCAGGACCACGTCCAAACCTCATCGCCTTCGGGATCGAACGCCGTGACATACAGAACCTCGGCTTCGGCCCAGTTGCCGGGCAATTCGAGGTCGAGCCATCCCTTCCCGTGCGGTGCGACATCGGGACCATCGAACGTCTGGCGGAAGAACGCTTTGTGCCCGTCGCCATCATCGCCTGGCCCCGGGAATTCGGCCAACTGCACCTCGAAACGGCACGCACTCAGGTTCGTGAAGTCGTAGCGGTTCTCCACCTCCAACCGGCCGTTAAACTCTACCGGCAGCTTCTCCGGGGCAATCTGGACCGGTGAATAGATCTCCTTGATCGTGTAGTAGCTCCCCTCCTTCTGGCGGTAAGGCCCGACGATGCCATCGGGAGCATGATTGCCATCCGTATCGATCTGCCCGTCCCGATCCGTCCGCACGACGCCCTCATCGACCAAGGCCCAGAGGAAGCCCCCCGCCCCCATGGGCGAGGCGAGCGTCGCGTTCCAGTAGTCGTTGAGACCCGCTCCATGGCCACCGTCGTAAAGGCCATGCAGAAACTCGGTGGGCATGAACAGCGTCGAGCTGTTGAGCTTCTTCAACGTGCTCGCGTAGGTCTCGTAATGGTCGGTATCGACCCCGTGGATGTTCTCCCATGGGTGCAGCACGGTCCGGTTCTGCGGATCGTACAACGCGAACTGATCGTCCAGCTCGCGATTCCATCCGCCCTCGTTTCCGTTGTCCCAGAACAGGATGCACGGATGACACACGTCCCGCGTCACCATCTCCTTGACCAGCTTCTTGCCGATCCCCGTGTCGTAGGGAGGCTTCTGCCAGCCCGCCAACTCGTCCAGTACGTACAGCCCCAGTTCATCGCACACTTGGAGGAAATGCGGATCGGGGGGATAGTGGGACATGCGCACCGCGTTCATGTTCATCGACTTGATCAGGCGGACGTCGTCGTAGCTGATCTCGGGGCTGAGGCACCGTCCCGAATCGGGCCAGAAGCTGTGCCGGCAGACGCCTTTGAGTCGGATCTTCTGCCCGTTGAGGTAGAGCCCGTCACCCGGGCGAACCTCGAACGTGCGGAATCCGAACGTCTGCGTCACCGTGTGAACAATCTCAGTTCCCCTCATCAGGTCTATCTTGACGTCATAGAGATACGGTGTCTCGGCAGTCCAGGGCTCGACCCCAACCACTTTGCCCGACACCGACGCCTTGGCCTGCCCCCTTTCGATCGCCACACTGCCGCCGGGCATGCCCCCGACGGGATTGCCGTTACGACCTATAACAGTCGCCTTGACAGCATCGGCCGTACCGATCCGGTTGAGGTGCGCATCCAATCGAAATGAACCATCTGCCTTCGCGTCGACAGCCACCCATTCGATGAACTGCTCGGGGACGGCCTCCAGGTAGACCGGGCGGTAGATCCCGCCGAAGACCCAGTAGTCGCCCTGCCGTTCGGCCTGCTCGACGCTGGCGTCGGATGAGACCTTGCTGACATCGACCTCCAGCAGGTTCTCCCCAGGCTCGATCAGGTCGGTGATCTCGTACTTGAACCGGTAGAAGCCTCCCTGGTGCTTCGGTCCGGCCGACTTGCCGTTGACCCGCACTTCCGCGTCCGTCATCACACCTTCGAAAACAATGAAAATCCGCTTGCCCGACCAATCATCGGGCACCGTGAACTTGCGGCGGTACTTGCCTTGCTCGTTGTGTTTGGGCCGGTCATGCCCGTAGTTGTATCCGCCAAAACCCTGCAACTCCCAGTTCGAGGGGACGCCGATCGTGGTCCACTCCCCACTGTTGCGTCCTCCCGTGCAGAAGAAGTCCCACGTCACGGGATCGTCCTTGCCCCGGCCCGAGAGGTACATCACCTGTGTTTCGTCGGCGGCCGCCCAAGCAGACGGCAGCAACATGCCCAGAAACACTCCCACCCAAATCGCCTTGTGAATCATTGTGTCTTCCTCTTAACCAAACCAGGGCGATGACGTCGCCCGTCGGATGTGCAGTTCGTCGATGACCGCGTTGCCCCGATGCATCACGAGATAGAGCACCAGCTCGGCCACCTCATCCGGTCCGATAAGCTCATCCTTATTGATATCAGGACGCACACGGCTGACCATCTCCGTATCCACCCCGCCCGGGCAAATCACGTGGACCCGAACGTTCGACCCGCGAAGCTCCTCGGCCAGCGCGATGCTCATTCCGCGAAGCGCATGCTTGGAGGCAGTGTAGGCGCTTTGGAGTGGATAGCCCTTGACGCCGACGACCGAGGAGATATTGACGATGGTCGCTCGCTCGGCCTTCTTCAGCAACGGCAGCGCCTCGCGGCAAAGGATAAACGGCGCCCTCGCGTTGACCGTCCAGCAGCGATCCAGATCTTCGGTTCGTGTCTCGTCCAGCGGCGCCGAATGCGTGATACCAGCATTGTTAATAAGGATATCGAGCCTTCCGAAGCACTTGAAGGTGGTCGCCACCAGGTTCTTGATCGACTGCTCGTCGGCCAGTTCCGTAGTGATCATCTCGGGCACGCCGCCGGCCTCCTTGACGCGCAGGGCGGTTTCAGTCAGGTCCGCCTCGACCCGTCCCGACAGGACCACCGTCGCCCCTTCACCGGCCAGCGCCACACTGATCGCCCGGCCAATCCCCCGACTGGCCCCCGTCACAATCGCCACCTTGTCTTGCAGACGTTTACTCATCGCTGCACCTCAATAGAGTATCGATGCGAACCAATTATACGCGAAGGCCGCGCAGAACAGAAGCGCCACATGCAGTGTGGTTACTTAGATCAGAAAGTCGGAGGATAGCCTGGGTCGGGTCCGCGGCCCGACGAAGGGTCTACATCTCGTCCGGATGATGGGTGTGGATGCGAACGTTCTCGCGATAGACCTGGGTCTGGCCCTCGCCGGCCCGGTCGATCTGGTTCTGGGCCCAGAAGATCTTGATGGCAGTGGCGCCGCAACCGAGACCGGCAACGAAGAAGACGCCGGCCGCCAGGTAGGCGAATAGCTTGGGCAGTGCGAAAATCAGCATACCGAAGCCGATCAGGAGCAGCCCGACGATCATGATCGTGGCCGCAACGGTCCGTGAGGCTTGGGACAGGGCGTTCGAGTAGAAACGAAGAACCATTTTCGATACTCCTTCCTGTCGGCTCTACGAAAAGCAAGCGGGTCCCGTTCGGGACCCGCTTTTCGATTCAACCGCTTAGTACATTCCGCCGCCTCCTGGAGGCATGGCGGGAGCTTCTTTCTTTTCGGGGATCTCGCTGACAACCGCGTCGGTGGTCAGCAGCAGAGACGCAATCGAAGCGCCGTTCTGGAGAGCGGTTCGCTCGACCTTGGTCGGCACGATCACACCGAACTTGATCATGTCGCCGTACTGCTTGGTCAGGGCGTTGTAGCCAAAGGTCTTTTCGGTGCTTTCCATGACCTTCTGGGCAACAATCGATCCGTCCAGGCCGGCGTTCTTGGCAATCTGCTTGATCGGAGCGACCACCGCCCGGCGGACGATGTCCACACCGATGGCCTCGTCGCCCTTGGCCTTGATCTTGTCCAGGGCAGGCAGGACCCGCAGCATGGCCACGCCGCCACCGGGGAGAATGCCTTCCTCGGCCGCCGCACGGCAGGCGTGCAGAGCGTCCTCGACGCGGGCTTTCTTCTCCTTCATCTCAGCCTCGGTCGCGGCGCCGACGTTGATCTGGGCAACGCCACCGGCCAGCTTGGCCAGACGTTCCTGGAGCTTCTCGATATCGTAATCGCTGGTGGAGTTCTCGATCTCGGCCTTGATCTGCTCGATGCGGGCCTTGATGGCCTCGGTACTGCCGGCACCTTCGATGATCGTGGTGGTGTCCTTATCGATCGTGACCTGCTTGGCCCGGCCGAGCTGCGTCAGCTCGATGTTCTCGAGGTTCAGGCCGAGGTCTTCGAAGATCGCCTCGGCGCCCGTCAGCACGGAGATGTCACTGAGCAGGGCCTTGCGGCGGTCGCCAAAACCGGGGGCCTTGACTGCGGCGACCTGGAGAACGCCACGCAGCTTGTTGACGACCAGCGTCGCCAGGGCTTCGCCCTCGACGTCCTCGGCGATGATCAGCAGCGGACGGCCCTGCTTGGCCACCTTCTCCAGAACCGGAACCAGCGACTTGATCGAGCTGATTTTCTTCTCGTGGACGAGGATGTAAGGCTTGTCGAGAACGACGGACATGTTCTCGGGGTTGTTGACGAAATGCGGACTCAGATACCCTTTGTCGAACTGCATACCCTCGACCAGCTCGACCACAGTCTCCAGCGTCTGGCCATCAGCAACGGTGATGACGCCGTCT
>CAVSCO010000085.1:0-174098 GCA_963726475.1 uncultured Phycisphaerae bacterium
CGGCCCTCGGCCGCCGGTGTGTAAAGCTCGCTGACGCCGTGATGGGGCACGCGGATTCGGAGGCGAATTCCTTCGCGGTCGTGGGATTGACCGTGATCGAGACGTTGCCGCTCCAGGGATAGTCGGTCTTCTGAACCATCTCGACATCGGTGCCGGCGACGTCCTCGACTCACCTTGCTGCCGACGAACAGGTTGACGTAGATGCCATCATCGCTTGGCATAGGTCCAGGTGGGCAGCATCAGCAGGACGCGCGGAATGTTGCCGACGCAGCAGGGGCAGCCGTGCCAGGGATAGCGGGCATCGCGTCGAATCCAGCGGATTCTGGTAGTAGAAGTTCTTGCCCTCCAGATCGATCGATCCGAGCAGAGCGTTGTAGAGCGTCTCCTCGTACAGGTCGGCATACTTGGCGTCGTGATAGGCCAGGTTGAGCTTGTGCTGGAAGAAGATCTCGCCGCAACTCGAACACGATTCGCAGTAGGCGTTGTGGCGCAGCGAATAGTCCGGCCCGAATCCTTCGGAGGTTTCGCCGCTGCCGATGCCGCCCGTGACGTAGTACTTGCGGTTGACGATGTTGTCCCAGAGGCTCATGACGGCGCTCTGGTAGTCGATGTCACCCGTTTCCATCGCGACGTCGGCCATGCCGGCATAGGAGTAGGATGCCCGCACGGCGTGGCCGACGGCTTCGTACTGCTGGACGACCGGCACATGGCTCTGGTCGTATTCGCTGCCGTCCTTGCGGCAATCCAGCAGGAACTTGGCGAGCTTGATGTACTTATCGCCCTTGCCCTGGCCTTCGATGTCGTTGACGAAACGGCCGAACCGGACCAGGGCCATCTCCATCGCCTGGTGGCCGTCGTACCACTCCTTCTTCGGGGCCGGACCGATGTTGGCGTCCCAGCAGTCGGCCAGTTTCTTGGCCGCGTTGTACAGACGCAGGTCTTTGCCCTTGGTCAGGTTGTGGTGGGCGACGGCCGCTTCGAGGAAGTAGCCCGCGACGTATCCTTCGTGGTCGCTGCGATGTCTCGGCGACCAGTGTTCCCAGTCGTTCAGCGTGAACACGGTCTGGAGATAGCCGTCCGGCTCCTGGGCGGCCAGGATCTTGGGAATCCAGTCCTCCAGCGTCGCTTTCATCGCGTTCTGGGCCTCGATGATCTCCTGGTCGCCCTGCGGATCGACCATCAGCGCAACGCAGATCGATTCGATCGTGTTGTAGACCCAGGCGTTGGCGAAGACGTAGCCCCGGTGCTGTCCGTGAGGCTTTCCCGCCAGCTTGTTGGCGGCCTCGACGAAATTGTTGATCCCGCCTTCCTTCAGATTCGGATCGGATATCTTCGCGATGCAGTGCGGAATCCAGTTGACGATCAGGGCTTTCGCGCGATCGTTCCACAGCGGACTGTCGATCCTGTAGGGTTTCGTGTCGACCAGATGGAGATTCTGCGCCGGTGGCGGTGTCACGACCTTCACGTTCAAGGTGGATGATCCGCTGAGCGAACCCTTGCTAGCAGTAAGTCGAAGCACGTAATCGCCAACGGCTGAGAATGTCGCGCTGGTAGTTTGCGCGCCGGCATCTGCGAAGGCGACTGCTCCCGGGCCGGAGACTTTGCTCCAGGTTGTCTTCACCGGTGCCGAGCCTTTCTTCGCCAGGGATTTCGTCTTGCCTGCCAGATACGTTTTGCCACCCAGCACGACGTCGCGATCGACGCCCGCATCGACTTGCGGCGGGAAATCAGGCGATTGCCCCGAATCGTACACCTTCCATTCCAGGATGCCCGTGGAAAATGTGTCATTGCCGTCGATTTCGAGCCGGAGCTTGGACGTACGGATTTCGTCGAACGTCGTGGTGTTGTACTGACTCTCGACCACACCCAATCCGGACGGATTGGCTCACCGGAACGAAAGCGTCTGCCATCCCAGTACAGCAGGCGGCAGGCCTTGGGCAGACGGACGCCTTGCCGGTCGTCCCACCAGTAGACGTCGATCTTGTTCGTGCTGATCGGTTGGCTCCATTCGTATTGGACCCACTGCGTGTCTCGCGTTGGCCAATTGCCATAGGCTCCCTGGCGGCGGTCGCGTGAGCTTCTATGATCGGATTCGTCGTTGAGTGCGCGCTGTCGAGGTGTCGCCCGAGACGTACGATGTCGATGGCTTGGCGACAATCGCCAAGTTCACGTCGGACGCGGGCTCCGCTGCGGTCGATTCCGTCTCGGATCCGGTTTCGCCGGTCCGAATGGTGCGAATGCCGAACACTGCCGCAACGGAACTGCCTTCGACCGCCTGGAAGCGGACTGTGACCTTCTCCTTGCCCCGAACCAGACCGGCGGCGATGGGGTACTGGACGTCGTAGAAGTGAGGGGGCTCAGCCCGTTCCACCTCCTGCTCGGCGATACGCTGACCATCCACGAGGATTTCGAATCGGGCCGGACCGCGACGCCATTCCGCACTGAAGTATGTCACGACCAGTGCCATCGGATGAGCCGGATCGACGGGCATGTCGAATGAGAACCAGCTTCGACTCTGTCGCCCGGCTCGGCCTTCCACGCGGACAGGTCTGGAGCCTTCGCCACCCTGGTAGCTGTAATCACGCTCCGGCTGCATCTCGCCAGGCTGGGCGTAACCCACGGTGGCCAGTTCGAGCTGGCGCTGCCGTTCCTTTTCGGCCGCGTACTCCGCCTGCTTCTGCTCCCATTCGGGTTGCGTGAAGAGGTCCCAATAGATGCCATAGGTGCGACGATGCAAACGATAGAAGGGGACGAAATCCACATCCTTAACGCGGTCGGCCGAATCGGGGATACGTCCGACGCCATCCGTGCGGAAGTGCCCCGGCTCGCCTGCCACCGGCTTGAGCCATTCCGCCACAGGCTGCTCGGCGGCGACAAACACGGGAGCCACGATTGGCTCCGAACGATTGCCTCTACCTCGCCCTCTCTCTTGCTCCGGTCCGAGATCGCCCGCCAGCACCAACGGGCCCCACAGAATCGCGGCGACGCGCGGGTTGTCAGGGGTCGGTTCGAGATGCAATGACTTGGGCAATGCGATCTCCACGGTATCCCCGGTCTGCCAGGTCCGTTTCAGCTCGACATACGAACTGGGCCCTTCCATCTCCCCTCCACGGTCTCGCCTCGGACGGCCCGATTCAGGGACGTCGCGATAGGGATCGATCACATCGTCGGACACGGGCCAGCCGTTGACCGTGATCTTGAAACCGTCGCCTGCCCAATAGGGCTTTCGCAAGGCCAGGGTGAATTCTTTCGGTGAATCCACGGTCAACTTGATCGTGGCCGATTCGCCTTCGGGAAAGTCGGTCTCCACGGCGAGCTTGACGCCTTCCGTCGCCCAGTTGGCCGTGGATGGTGCGTAGAGATTCACCCATAGCTTATCACCCGACTCGTAGTAGATCCCGTCGGCGTGCAGGGCGTGACTCTCCATGCTCGTTCCCGTGCAACAGGTGAACCCACCATCGCGCATGTTTCGCTCGTATTCGTGCTGTACGGCATGCCCGACGGGGACCATGTAGCAGGCCCAGCCATCGTTCGGGTCCTGCGAGGCCAGGATATGGTTGAACAGAGCCCTTTCGTGGAAGTCGGCGTAGTGCGCATCGGGCTGCAGGGCGAAAAGCCGCCTCGTCAGCTTGAGCATGTTATAGACGTTGCACGTTTCGCACGTCCGTACCGTCCACGATGGCGTTCAGCTCGTCGGGCTGGTGGAAATACTCGTCTTTGCCATCACCTCCGGTGGCGAAGCTGTGGTGCTGCACCACGCAGTCCCAGAAGAACCCAGCCGCCAGCAGGTCGCCTGCCTTGCCTGTGTAGGCAAAGCGGTCGGCCGAGCCGATGAGCTTGGGGATCTGCGTGTTGCCGTGTTTGCCCGAGCAGGATGTCTTCGTGACGCATCAGCGGGTCAATGAAGGACCGGTGCTCGAACTTGTAGGACAGGTCCAGCCATCGCGCGTCGCCTGTGTCCGCATAGAGATCGACGAAGACTTCGTTCATCCCGCCAAACTCGGTGTTGAGCATTCGCTGGACTTGCGCGTCAGAGAGCTTCGAAACGATTCCCTCCGCCCAGGCGGCGAACTTGATCTCCAGCTCCAGCGCCGTTCCATTGCCCGTGAAACGGTAGGCGTCCCGCAGACCGGCATAGGTCTTGTGCAGGGTATACCAGGGCGACCACATGCCGTTGAGGTCGAAACCGCCCGAGCGAATGTCACCCTGTGCGACCTGTTCCATGATTTCGGCGCCGTCGGTGCCCTCGCGGTTGGCGATCGCCCCGAGATAGCCGTTGCCTCGCTTGTCCTGAACCTCTTTCATCTCCTTGACGAGGTAGTCCGCACGTTTCTTGAATCGCTCATCGCCCGTAGCGGCGTACATCAGGCTCACCGCCGAGAGGTAGTGACCTGCGACGTGTCCTGTCAGTTGCCTGCCTTCGACGGAATCCCAGCCACCGTAGCCCTGGGCCTTTGGCTCCAGCCCGGCGCGGATGCGATAGCCGGCCATCATCCGATCGGGTTTAAGATCCAGCAGATATTGGACGTCGAGGTCCTGCGAATGCTTGAGAGGCCCGCCGGTCAGCCGCACGCTCGTCAGGGGCAGAGGATGCGCCTGAAGGATCTTGGTCTCGGAGGCGCTCACGCCGGGATCCTGCCCCTCGGCCAAAAGTGAACTGGGAAGGATCAGGACAAGGGACAAGGCGATGAACGTCGTTTTCTTCATGGCGGCCTCCTGTGGGTCGTGCGTCTGAGCATGACGCCTCGTGATAATTCGACGGTACTCCTAGGCTGAATCTTAGATCAATTCAGCCCGCAAATTCAAGGCTGTCTTTTAACCAATTCTGCGCACCTCATGTCGGCCCGGAGGGACGTGTTCATGGTGGCCGATCTCGAATCCCCGCGATATGATGGTCTGCGACTTCGCAAGTACCGAGATTGGAAGGGCAAAACAGATGGATATGAACCGTCGTCGATTTCTGGGTCTGGCCGCCTCAGCAGGCGCGGCTTCGGTAGTCTCACGGTGTCATGGAAGCCAGGACCCATCCCCAAAGACTCGACAGTTATCTCGTGTCACGACTGAACAACTGGATGCTGTTGCAGCCCGGCCGATGCTCAGGCTTTCTGCATTGGATTCACCCATTGTGATCGACTCCGTTCGCCTGCTGCGAAAGGACCGGGAGTATTTCGTTCACGTTCGCTCGCGGGACGGCGCCGAGGGCATCGCGGTGACGAACAGTTGGGCCGGACAACTCTATCCGATCCTGAAGCAACGAGTGGCCCCATATTTCATCGGCAAGGATGCCCGCGACATCGAGGACCAACTGTTCGGTGTGTACCGCTCTCAGAGCAACTACAAGCTCCAGAGTCTGGCGCTGTGGTGTCCCGTAGCGTGGGTAGAGTTCGCGGTGCTGGACATGCTCGGGCGTGCGTCAGGCAGGTCGATCGGTGAACTGTTTGGCCCGATTGTGCGCCGGCAGGTCCCTTATTACGTCGCCAGCGGGCGTCGCGACAGCACGCCTCAGGAAGAGGTCGAATACCTTCAGCAGATTGATCGACGAGACCGGCGCCAGAGGCGGTCAAGTACCGAGTAGGCGGGCGCATGAGCCGAAACGAGGACGCCATGCCCGGTCGAACGAAGGAGTTGATTCCTCTGTCACGCAAGGTCCTGGGCGACAACATCGATATCCACGCGGATTCCAACAGCAGCTACGATCCGCCTCAAGCGATCGAGGTCGGGAGAATGCTGGAGGACATCGACGCGGTCTACTTCGAAGAGCCTTGTCCCTTCGACCATCTGGAGGACACCCGGCGCGTCACCGAGGCTTTGACCATTCCTGTGGCAGGAGGGGAAGAGGAATCCAGCGAGCGTCGTTTTCGCTGGATGATCGCCAATCGCGGCGTCGACATCGTCCAGCCGGACCTGCAATACTATGGTGGCCTGATCCGCAGCACGCGGGTCGCCCGTATGGCGGCGCTGGCGGATATGCCCACGACCGTGCACATCTCAGGCGGTTTCGGTTTCGTCTACATGCTGCACTTCGCGTCATATATCCCTGACGTTGGCCGTTACCAGGAATACAAGAAGGGCATAGAGAGGTACGCCAACTGGTTCGACCCGCCTCTCAAAGTCCAGAACGGCGCCATGACCGTCCCCACCGGCCCCGGCGTTGGCATCACCCACATCGCCGATGTTCTCAAGGATGCTCGCGAAGTCTGACCCCGTGAAAGGAAAAAGGTGTCCGGCCTTGACCGGACACCTTCAGGCAGGCTTCGGCTGTGATGTTCAATCGAACTCAGACTTCGGTCCATTGGCCGGGGATGGGCACGGGGAACCAGCCGTCTTCGTCGGCCTTGACGGGGGCCGGGCTGTCGTAGTCCAGGTCGTCGAGGTAGTCGCAGAACTGGAATCGCGACTTCATCATATCGTCCCAGGTGACGGTCTGGCCCGTGTGGCAGGCGGCCCGGCCCATCACGAGGTGAGGTCGGAATAGACCGCCCGCTTGGCCTCGTTATGCGGCCGGTCGTTGCGGATGTTGTCGATGAAGTCGTTCCATTCGTACTGCCACGGGCTGTAGCGGTCCTTGGTGGGCGTCCAGGCGATGTTGCTTCGTTCGGTCCGCTGGTCCTTGAACATGTGGACCGTGGCGGCGTGGACGTTGCCGGAGAACTGGGCCGCACACTTGGTGCCGTGGATGTAGGTGGCGAACTCGTTGCGGCAGTGATTCATCCGCCGGAAACCGCAGAAGGCCTTCGTGCCGTCGGCGAAGGTGAATTCCATCGAGTAGATGTCGATGTTCTGGCCGCAGTCGTTGCTGTCGGGCACGCGGCCGCCCATGCCCATCGGCGGAGACGGGCCAGGCGTCCTTGATCCAGCAGCACTCGTCGATCTGGTGGATCAGGTTAGTCGACCATATGGCCCGAGCCGACCCAGAAGAGTTGCACCCGGCCGAACTGGAGTTGGCTGATAAGCTTGTTGGACTTGTCGCCCTGGTTGCCCAGCCAGCCGACGCCGCCGAGGCGGTTGGCGCGGATCAGCGGGATCTCGCCCATCTCGCCGTTGCGGATCTTCTCGATCAGCGCCTGGCGGGCCGGCGAATGGCGGCACTGCAGGCCGGCCGCGATCTTGACGCCCTTCTTCTCGGCCTCTTCGCCCGCCCGCAGCATCCGCTGCAGGCCACCGGATCGGGGGCAAACGGCTTTTCCATGAAGACGTTGATGCCCTTCTTGACGGCGTACTCGACGTGGATCGGCCGGATGTACGCCCGCGTGGTGCACATGGCCACGTCGCCCGGACGGAGGAGGTCGATCGCCTTCTGGTAGGCGTCGAAGCCGATGAACTTGCGGTCGTTGGGCACGTCGATCTTGTCGCCGAATTTCTCCTTGAGGGCGTCGTGGGACTCGGCCATGCGGTCTTCGACGACATCGGCCATGGCGTAGAGCTTGATCGGCCCGCCGTTCGGGACGGACAGGGCGTTGCCCACGGCACCCGTGCCGCGCCCGCCGCAGCCGATCAGTGCCAGGCGGATCGTATTGTCTTGCCCTGCAAAGGCGGTCGGAGAGAGGCCTCCGAGCACGGCGGCGCCTGCTGCGAGCGAACCGGTCGCCTGGAGAAACTGTCGACGGTTGACGGTGGGGTTGCCAGTGGGTTCAGTCATGACGATCTCCTCGATAGACGGTGGGACAAACAGGGGTTTCGCTTCTTTCGCTGTGCACAGTAACGATACATCGGAGGATGTGAATGTGGGCCGAGCATCGCGTCAATCGTGTCGATCATAGTAATCCCGAGTGTAGCGGCTGACGGAGGCGGACGCAAGGATAGGATGGAGCGATTCGTATGCGCTTCTCCCGTGTCGCGATTGCGCAAAAGAGTTGTTTTGAGGGGGCCTGAAGCCTATAATGACGACTTCCGGATACGGGGGAAAGATGGGCAGCGCAGGGTGAGCGGTATTCTGTTCCCGTGGGCGCTGCCCATATGGTTTGTGGCTCAGCATGGGCACCTTGACGACTGTCGGGGCCCATCCCATTTGAGGATACTTACGCTATGATCAACATCAGCAAGCTCTATTGCGATCAGATCACGCCGGGAGATTGGCTTCGCTATGGCAAGAAAGGCTCTGGCGAACGACAGCACGAATCGGTGCCGGCCAAGGCCTCCGAACGCCGGCCCATCGTCGTCTGGAACATCACGCGGAACTGCAACCTCAAGTGTGTCCACTGTTACAACGACAGCGGTGCGGACAAGGAGTGCGACGAGCTGTCGACGGCCCAGGCCAAAGACGTCATCGACGACCTGGCCGGTTTCGGTGTGCCGTCGGTCCTGTTCTCCGGGGGCGAACCCCTGATGCGGCCCGATCTGTTCGAGCTGATCGAATACACCGTCGGTCGCGGGCTACGCGCGGTCATCTCCACGAATGGCACGCTGATTTCGGCTGATGTGGCGCGGAAGATCCAGCAACTCGGCGTTTCCTACGTCGGGATCAGTCTCGACGGCATCGGTCCGGTCAACGACAAGTTCCGAGGTGTTGCCGGCGCGTTTGACCGCGCGGTCAAGGGCATCAGGAACTGTAAGGAGGCCGGTGTGAGGGTCGGGTTGCGGTCTGACGCTGACCCAGAGAAATGTGCAGGATCTCGAGGGGTTGTTCGATTTCTTCGAGACCGAGGGCATCGAACGCGTGTGTTTCTATCACTTGGTGCCCAGTGGTCGGGGAGCCGCGATCATCGGTGACGACCTGACACACGCCGAATGTCGCGACGCCATCGACCGCATCCTCGCCAAGGCCCGGTTCTTCAAAGAGATCGGCCGCGAGACAGACATCCTGACGGTCGACAACCATGTCGACGGGGTCTATCTCTATCTGAAGCTGCTGGCTGAGGGTGACAGCCGGGCCGAGGAGGTCTGGAAACTGCTCACCTGGAATGGCGGTGGGCTCTACAGCAGCGGCGTTGGCATCGGCTGCATCGACTATGAGGGGCACGTCCATCCCGATCAGTTCTGGGGGCGCTACGATCTGGGCAGCGTTCGCGAGCGGCCGTTCAGCGAGATCTGGACCGACCCGAAAGAGCCCTTGTTGAAGGGACTGCGGGACCGCCCATCGCACATCAAGGGCCGATGCAGACTGTGCAAGTTCTTCAAGGCGTGTGGTGGAAGCCTTCGCGTGCGAGCCGATGCGTACTTCAGCGATCCGTGGGCTCCCGACCCGGCCTGCTATCTGACCGATGACGAGATCGGCCTGGGCCAGTCGGGAAAACGCGAGCTCGTCGAGGCCGGTGAGGACTTCAAGATGCCCTCGTAGGGTGGGTCCCCGACCCACGTGTTGAGGTGGGTTTCCAATCCGAGTGTCACCATGGGCGCTTGACTCGCGCATCAGCCCTGTTCACGATAGCCCCCGTCTGGTAACATGGCCCAGACAGGGTATGCGCTGTCCATCTACAGGGAAAGGGGGTCAACATGAGCGTGATGAAGCGAGTTCTGTTGGTGATGACTGCCTTGATGGTCTCTGCCTGCACGAATGCTGAGGCGAGCGAGGACGCTCGCCCTGCGGTGACTTCACCACCTGAATCATTCTTCGAGAAGATTGCGGAGGGCAGACCAAGCCGAAGACGCCGACGCACCCCCGTAGACGTCACGGTCTATCGCGAGTTCTACACCAAGTACCTCGACGTCAAGGGCATGCCCGTTCTCGCGTCGGCGGAGGTGGCGGACGAAGCCTTGCGGCGGACCTATGAGATTGTCACGCACATGCTCGCGGGCCGGCCCGATATCCTCCAGGGCATGGTCGATCAGGGCATGTATCTGATCGTCATCGGCAAAGACCAGGTCTACACGGATATGCCCGAGAATCGCGACGAACCCAATCCCGACTATGTGAACGAACGGGTGCGGGGCACCGGAGGCTATCCCACCAGTTTTGGTGAAGAGAACCTGCTGAGTCTGCCCATCGACCGCTACGACGACGAGAGCATCGCCGTCCACGAATTCTGTCACACCATCGACTGGACTCTGCGACGGGTCGAGCCCGAGTGGGACAATCGTCGCGTGGCTGTCTATGAGAATGCTGTGAATAGGGGGCTGTACAAGGACACCTATGCCATCGGCAACAAGGCTGAATACTGGGCCGAGATCGCCCAGGCCTATTTCAACTGCAACCGCGTCAACAACTGGAACCATGGCCCGATCGGCAAACGCGAGCAGCTCAAGATCTACGATCCCGAGGGCTATGAACTGGTTCGCAGCACATTCAACCTGGGTCCCGACCAGGATTGGCGATACACGTGGCTCCAGCCGTTGCCCAACGTGATCGAGCCACCGGCCAAATTCGACATCGATCCGTACTACGCGAAGTTCACCTGGGCTCGCGAGTTCACCGTGCTGGGGTGCCGGGCGAGTGACGAGGCCCTGCTCAAGGCCAACGACACCATCCGCAAGATGTTCGCGTATCGCCACGACATCCTCAAGGCGCTGATGGCCGAAGACCTGAGATTGGTCGTTCTCGGGCCGGGAGAGAGCCTGGCCGATCTGCCCGAGTTTCCCCAGATGGCGGAGAAGGGCGTGGATCACATGGGACGCTATCTGGAATACACTCCAGGAATCAAGGTGTTGGCCGTCGATCAGGCCAATGTGTTGGGCGATCTGGCCAACGATCCCTACGCGACCGAGTGCCAGGTTATCCGCGTCTTCGCCAAGGCGATCTATCATGTCACGGGCCGGCGCCCGGTAGACCCCAACTGGGAGAATCGAGGCCGTGACGTCCAGCAGTACGAGTTGCGCGTGCAACGAATGGACATCCGGTTCGACAAGCAGCTTGAATCGCTTTACGACGACGCCATGAGCCGAGGTTTATGGAAAGGCACGGTTGCCGTTCATGACCGCGTCGAGTACTGGACCGAAGGCGTGCTGGCCTATTTCGATGCGGTCGGACAAGGTGTCTGCCCGAACGATGCGGCCGCCCCGATCACCAGGCGCGAAGCTCTCAGGGCTTATGATCCAGGCCTGTTCGACCTCGTGGAAACCACCATGGCCTACAAGGGCAAGGTCGATTGGCGGTATCTGCCCTAGCTGCTTTCAGCCAGGACCAGCAACCTACACTTTCCAGAGCGTGACATCCGGAGTGAAAGATGAATATGGACAGCCGTGTGAAGTCTGTTCGATGTATGGCCTTGTTTGTAGTCTTTGGTTTGCTGGCTGCGAGCCTGCCGGCCTCTGCTGCCGATGCCCCGCAGGGCAGGGGGCGAGGCCCGCGTCGCGTGGAAGGGTACTACAAGGGACGGATCACGCCGCATTGGTTTGCTGGCAACTCCTGCTTCTGGTATCGCAACGACCTCGCTGAAGATAGACGCCAGTTCGTATTGGTCGACGCCGAGGAAGGCACGCGGCGAGAGGCGTTCGACCACGCCAGGTTGGCTGATGCGCTGTCGGACGTCGCCGGCGTTCAGTATGAGTCGGAAAAACTGCCGTTCGATGACATCGAGTTTCTTGATGGCGCCACGTCCGTTCGATTCGAGGTGAACGACACGACCTGGCTCTGTGACTTGTCCTCGTACACATGTTCCAAGACGGATGTTGCTCCGTCCGATTCGGAAGACGAAAGCGGTGAGCGCCCGGGACGCGGAAGAGGGCCATGGCAGCGCCGGAATCAGTCGCCCGAATCACCGGATGGCCAATGGACGGCCTTCACCAAGGACAACAACGTGTTCGTACGAGCCAAGGACTCTGACGACGAAATCCAGCTCAGCGTCGACGGTGCCGAAGGCCATGCCTATGGCCTGCTCTCCTGGGCCCCGGATTCGAAGACGCTGGTGGCGTTTCGCGTCGAGCCGGGGGATAACAAGGAGGTCTATCTGATCGAATCGTCACCGGACGGTGGTGGACGAGCGAAGCTGCACACGAGGCCTTATGCGTTGCCCGGTGACAAGTTTGCCATGTACGAGCTCAACCTCTTCAGCATCGAGAATCAGAGACAAACCAAACCGTCGGTCGACAAGCTCGAACTGGACTGGCAGCGTCCCGAACTGCATTGGAGCAAAGACGGACGTCACTTCACCTACGAGAAGATCGACCGGGGCCACCAGCGGTTCCGCGTCATCGAGATCGACTCCCACACCGGTCAGGCCCGCAATGTGATCGATGAGAAGAGCGACACCTTCATCTGGACGGCGCACACCGAGAACCTGAGGCTCGATCGTGTCAACTGGTTGGATGATACGAACGAGATCATTTATGCCTCCGAGCGCGACGGCTGGCGCCACCTGTATCTCGTGGACGTGACGAAGGGGGAGGTCGTCAATCAAATCACCGAGGGCCAGTGGGTCGTCCGGGGCATCGACCTGATTGATGAGGAAGCTCGCCAGATCTGGTTCCAGGCGAGCGGCATGAATGCCGACCAGGACCCGTATTTCATACACTATTACCGCATCAACTTCGACGGCTCGGGTCTGGTCGCTCTGACCGAGGGCAACGGAAACCACTCGGTTCAGTTCTCTCCCGATCGCCGGTACGTGATCGATACGTACAGCCGGGTGGACATGGCCCCCGTGCACACGTTGCGTCGCTGTTCCGACGGCTCACTGGTCTGCGAGCTGGAGAAGGCGGATATCAGTGGCCTGATCGCGGACGGTTGGGCAGCCCCCGAGGTCTTCGTCGCCAAAGGCCGCGATGGCAAGACCGACATCTGGGGGATCATCTGCCGCCCGAAGGACTTCGATCCGAACGGCAAGTATCCGGTGATCGAACAGATCTACGCCGGGCCGCAGAGTGCTTATGTGCCCAAGAGTTTCAGTCCATTCCGTCGATTTGCCTCTTTGACGGACCTGGGCTTCATCGTGGTGCAGATGGACGGAATGGGCACGGCCCACAGATCCAAGGCGTTCCACGATGTCTGCTGGAAGAACCTCAAGGATGCGGGCTTCCCGGATCGTATCCTTTGGCATCAGGCGGCCGCCAGGAAGTACCCCTACTACGACATCAGCCGTGTGGGCGTCTACGGAACGTCGGCCGGTGGGCAGAACGCCGCCGGCGCGGTACTGTTCCATCCGGAGTTCTACAAGGTCGCCGTCGCGTCGTGCGGATGTCACGACAACCGTATGGACAAGGCCTCATGGAACGAGCAATGGATGGGATATCCGGTTGGGCCGCAATACGCCGAGTGCTCCAATATCGAGAACGCCTATCGCTTGCGGGGCAAGCTGATGCTGATCGTCGGCGAGATGGATGACAACGTTCCGCCCGAATCCACGATGCGATTCGCCGATGCGCTGATCAAGGCGGGCAAGGACTTCGATCTCCTGGTCGTTCCCGGGGCCCGGCATGGCAACGGCGGCGCCTACGGCGTCCGTCGACGCGATGATTTCTTCGTGAGGAATTTGCTGGGCATCGAGCCGCCCGATCGCAACGGTGAGTCGCAACCGTTACTCAATGGATCTCGCTGATCTTGATCGGCAGGCCCTTCTCTGCGGACTGATAGACAGCGTCCTGGACCGCCAGCGTCTTCACGTAGTTCGGGCCATTGGTTTCGAATTCCTTGCCATCGATCAAGCGGTCGATGAAGTGCCGTTGCGTCGTGTAACAGCAGTCACCCGAGAAATTGCGATCTTCATGCGCATAAGCGTGCTCGGTCTCGGGGTTGCCAAGCGTCTGGATGGTAAGTCTCCCATCGTTGTAGAGCCTGATCGAGCCACCTTCCGCGTCTATGAGAAACTCACCGAATGTATAACGCGGATTCGACGAGTTGCTCTCGTTGTAGCGGTTGGCGTCCCAGAGGCCGGTTGCCCCGGACGCGAAGTTGAACACGACTGCTGCAAAATCCTCGCCCGCAATCACGGGGTTGAGCTTCTTGAGCACGGCGTACACGCTTTCGATCTCTCCGGCCAGATAGCGATACGTGTCAATGAAGTGCACGCCATTTTCGTAGACGAGCAGGTGGGGGTAGTCCCTGAAATAGGGCTGCCGGTTCAGGTAGGCATCCGGTCCCCAACCATCGCCCATGCGTGAGCGGAAGACCATCGCGTGGATCTTCTCGCCGATGGCGCCGTCGTCGAGCAGACGTTTGATCTCGCGATACCAGGGCTGAAACCGCCAGTTCTCATGCACCATGAAGCGAATGCCCGCCTTGCTGGTGTGCTCGACGATCTGTTTCGCTTCGTCGAACGTTGGTGCCAGGGGTTTCTGGCAGATCACGTGGATACCGAGGTCGGCTGCGATCTTGCACATCTCCAGATGCGTTGAAGGCGGCGTGATGATGTCAACGAAATCGGGCTTTTCCTTTTCGAGCATCTCCTGGTAGTCGGTGTAGTGGTTGGGCACGCCATACTTGGTCATGATGGCTTGGGCCCGATCGGCATTGCGATTGCACATCGCCGTGATGGTCACTTCGCCAATACGCTGCCATGCCTCATATTGAAAGTGGCTGAAATACCCTGCCCCGACACAAACACCCTTGAACTGCGCCATTCCTACATCTCCAGACGCCTCTGCGCCCCGTTGCCCGGTCACCCGACAGCATTCACATCCGACTGTTCGACGTTATTGACATCGTTGGGCTCTACCTGTTTGGATTCAGCCTTCGCCTTCCGCTGGTCAATATACATCTTCACACCGACGGCCGCAAGCGTCGCCAGGATCAGAGCAGTGAGCATGGCGATGAACCGCTTCCGGATGGCGGCCGGTGAGAGCTTACGGTCGGAGACGCGGTTCGGATTCATGAAGCACCAGGCGACAATGGCAACGACGTTCATCCCGGCGGCCAACACAAAAAACGTGTTGGCGCTCCCCGTCTCTTTGTTCAGCAAGAGTGGAAACGCAATCGCACTCAAGGCGGCCCCGATGTTGCCCACCATGTTCATCGACCCCGAGACGGCCCCGGAATTCGCACCTCCGATGTCGTTGCAGAAGGCCCAACTCGGGCTCAGCGTCATGTCGACGCCGAAAGTAGCCAGGCCGAAACAGAAGACAAACCAGTGAAGCTGCGCCTTGTCGGTAGCCAGGAAGTCGAGGTTTCTGGTTTGCGTGGCCAGTATCAGGCCGGTCACGCCCAGCACAAAGCCCACGATCCCCGTGATGCGGCGCGAACTCACGTGGAAACCCAGATGGTACAGTCCACTGACCATCGAGCCTGCAAGCCAGTTCGCAAAGGCGGCGAAGATCAGAGGGACGGCTGAGTAGTAGATGGCATAAGGATCGTCGGGCCATTGGTTCTTGATGTACGTAGGCAGCCAGGTCAGGCTGATGAAGAAGGTCACGTTGCTGGCAAAGTATTGCAGCATCGCCAGCGACATGTTCAGTGATGTGAACACCTCGGCGAACGAGGATTGCACCGTGGCCGTGAAGTCACTGACGCGGCCCCTTTCGATGTACTCGAGTTCCTCGGCGTTGACTTTGGGATTATCCTTCGGGTTGTCGCGAAACCAGATCAGCCAGACGGTGGCCCAGATGATTCCGATCAAGCCGTTTACGGCAAACGTCCAGCGCCAGCCGATCCGGGCGATCAGCCAGGGCATGAGGAAAAGTGAGAACGCGGCACCGAGACGACTGCCCGAGAAGTTGATCCCGTGGGCCAGCCCTCGATCTTTGACAGGTAGCCAGCGGAAGAACGCCTGGGCGGCACCGGGAAAGGCACCGGCTTCGCCCATCCCGAAAAGAAACCTCAGGACGAGCATCTGGAAGGCATTTCTGGCTGCCCCGGTCAGGGCCGTGAACACGCTCCAGACCGAGACCACGATCGTCAGCGCTCTGCGCAGTCCCAAACGATCGGCGATCCAGCCCGATGGCACTTGAAACAGCGCGTATCCGATCGCGAAGATGCCCAGCACCAGCCCCATCATCTCGCCGGAAATCGATAGATCTCGCTTGATTTGATCGACGGCCGAGGCGATGCAGGCCCGGTCCATGTACGTGTTGACGCTGTGGAAAAACAGGATGCCGATGAGGATGAAACGCTGGCGACTCCGACGCTGGCCGGATGGGGTCATGTCGTCAATCCTTTCTCGTTATCGCCGGGTGCCGGCCTGAGTGCGCAAAGCGGCGCGTCGCTCCTCGATCAGTTCCAACGTGTTCTCCCACGCACCGACGAACATGTCGCGGAAGTATCGAACCGGACCGTATTCCTCGTATTCGTCGACCGTCAGACCGCTTTCCATGTACGCCTGGCGAAAAGCGGGGACCTTGGCCAGCAACTCATCCAGCACGTGGTCCTGAACGGGATTGAACAACCTCGCGACGACAGGTTGGTCCAGTTCCAGTAGCGTCTCGGCGTGTCCCTGCCAGTTCATGGTGATGCACACATCGCCCCCGACCATTTCCGTGAAGTGCTGGAGGCCGCGGACGCCACCACCGATGAAGCCAAGGGAGTAGCCTTTGTCACGCACGAAGCGATACACCTTCTTGGCGATGACCATGCCGGCCTGGTAGAGAATGTCGGGTGAGATCTCGATCCCCTCGGCCGCCACCTGCCTGGTCAGCCATTCGTCGTAGATGCCGGTGATCAGCGAGAAATACATGACCGGTCTCTTGCGGGTCTTGGTTGTGATCTTCTCGTACATCTCGCAGACGTCGATGATCTGACTGAGCCCCATGACCTCTGTCGCGTTGAGAGGTGTGTTCTCCGCGATCAACGTCTCCATCGCTTCGAGTCCCGCTGCGGTGGCGGGAATCTTGATCATGATGTTGGGACTCATCTCGCGGTTCTTGCGACCCTCGTCGATGATGACCTGCGGATCTTCCTCATGGATTGGGTCGCCCTGGATGCTGACGTAGCCATGAGCGCCCTCGGTTCGCTCGTAGACGGTCATGAATTCATCCGCGACGCGTTTGACGAGTTTTCGCTGGAGAATGCACTCGACTTCGTTGTCGTCCTCGCACTGCTCCAGTATCTCATCCAGAAGCGTCAGAGCATGTTTCTTGCCTGTCTCGTGATTGAGCATCTTCCAGGTATACGACGGATTCTGCGTACACCCCATCGCGCCGGCGGCGATCGCCATCTTCGCCTCCTGCGGGGTGACGTTATTGATCCACATCTTGGTGGGCGTCAGTGCGGCGACCCGATGGAAGTAGTCTTGTTTCATGAGTCAGTTCCTTTCCGCTATTCTTCGATGGCGATCGCCCGAACGGGCGAGCCGTCTCCGCCTTTGACCTTCAAAGGGAACGCCATGAAGGTCACTCGCTCGCTGCGGATCTGGTCGAGATTGGTCAGTCCTTCCACGATGATGACCCCGGCGCCGAGCAGAATTCCATGCACGGCCGTCAGTTCTTCGAGGTTGTTGACATCCGCCACGGAGGGGGGCTCGACACCCAACAGGCGAACGCCTTTCTCGACGCACCATCGGGCCAACTCCTCGCTGACCCGTGGCAAGGCATTCCGATAGGATGGATTGCCGATTCGCTCGCTCCATCCCGTTCGTAGCAGTAGACCATCGCCCGTGCCGACCTTGTCCTCTATCCGTCCCAGATCATCAATTCCGATCAACGTGCGAGGTTCGATTCCGGCCAGGTCTGCCACCCAGGCGGGTCCCATGCAACGATCCAATGGCACTTGGTCGATCGTTTGATCTGAGACGCCAAAATGTAGTGGAGCGTCCATGTGTGTGCCACAGTGCGAATATAGACCGAGCGTCGTGGCGTTCCACCCATTGGCCTCAAGTGTTTTGGCTGGCTCGATGGTGACGCCCTGAAGGCCGTTCTCAAGAGACACGGTCAAATCGATGATACGAGCCATGGTCCTCTACGGTGTCCGAAGGTTGTCAGTCACGCGGCCGGTGATTTCGCCCGTTTTGGCGGCCCCTCCGAGGTCTACAGGCAACGTCCCTTCCGCCACGGTCTTCTCGATCGCTTCGATGACGGCATCGGCAGCTTCCTGCTCACCAAGATGCTCCAGCATCAATGCCCCCGACCAGATGGCTCCGATCGGATTGGCGATCCCCTTACCTGCGATGTCCGGCGCGGACCCATGGATCGGCTCGAACATCGACGGGAATTCCTTCTCGGGGTTGATGTTGCCACTGCCTCCGAGACCGAGACTACCCATGATCGCGCCGCCCAGGTCGCTGAGGATATCGCCGATGAAGTTCGTAGTGACGATGACGTCGAACTTCTCCGGATGGAGCACAAAGTTGGCGGACGCGTTGTCCACGTACATTTTTTGATACGTCACGTCGAGATAGTCGCGGCTGACCTCTTCGATCACGCGATCCCAGTAGGCCAGCGAGTGAATAAGCGTGTTGGACTTGGTGATGTTGGTCACCTTGCCCCGACGGCTCTGGGCCAGTCGAAACGAGTAGTGGGCGATGCGCTCGATCCCGCTTCGTGTGAACACGCTGGTGTCCATCGCGAAGCCCTCGGGCGTATCGGGCTGAACGAAGCCGCCCACCTGGACGAATTCGCCTTCACAATTCTCCCGAATCACGACGAAATCGATGTCACGCGGGCTCTTGTGACGCAACGGACCCTCAATGCCCTTCAGCAGACGGGCCGGGCGATAATTCACGTACTGCTGGAAGCTCTTACGGACCTTGAACGTGAACAGCTTAGCAGGCAGTGTATCGTCGACGTCGGGCAATCCCACGGCTCCGAAGTAGATCGCATCGAACTGCTTAAGCGTATCGATCGCGTTGAGCGGAAGGAATTCTCCCGTCTCTTTGTAATAGCCTGCTCCGTAAGGGAACGTCTCGGTCGACAGCTCGAAGCCAAATCGCTCGGCGGCCACATTCAATACCTGGATACCCGCCGGGACGATTTCGTGGCCGATCCCATCTCCCGGAACTGCGGCGATCTTGTACTGACGTGTCATACTCTGAATTCTCACCTCGCTGTGAATCACATTTCCGTCTACCTGCTGGGCGTCAGCGCCAATTGAGTCCAGCGGCCCCGCGAATAATCGAAACCATCGCCCGATTTCTTCTTCCCGTTCGAAGCCGAATTGAACTCGACTCGGATGATGTCACCTTCTTCGAGCTTCACACGATTCCACGTATGCTTGGCAGGCTGGTAGTCCTGAGTTGTCGCGGGATTGGTGAACGTACCGATGGAATTGCTGCCAACGAAGAGCTTATAGGTCGATTCCCCATCGGTTTCGGTCATGGTGTGGATTGTGGTGTCGTACAGACCTCCGGGGCCATCGAAACTCCTGACCGCTGCGGCATACCGATCCTTGTATTTGCCAGAGTTGACAGCCAGTGCTTTGTGCTCTGCGACGGCGTAGGCGGGCACGAAACCATTGCCCTTGACGCTTTCGAAGTGCTCGACGGCGCTCAGGATGATGCTGCCGTCGGGGCCGGGCTCTGTCGAAGCGGGGGGCGGACCAGCAGAGGCCAGTGTCAACCTACCTTTACCTACGACCGCCAGCAGCCAGTCTTTGTCGTCCGGAGCGGTCAGCTCGATCTTGTCGTCAGCCGTGCCACCATTGAGCAGACCGTCGAGTCCCTCGCCTGTACGCGGATTGAACCAGCCGTAGCTAAATTGCCCCTGTCCGATGTCGACCGTCACGCTGCCGCCATGCTTGAGATAGACCAGGTAGACCTCGCCTGGCTTGCAGAAGACGTAGTCGTCCGGGTTGTCGGTCATCTCGTCTTCGCACTTCATGTCCCAGAATGGGATTTCGTACTGACGGAAAAACTCGAGAGCATAGCGGCACTGTATCCACATCTTCTCGCGGGTGCGGTAGTCCTGGCAGGTCAGATCGCTGTGTGGGTGCTGATAACCGAAGTACCATTCCAAGCCTGCACCGCCCGCCATGATATTGCCCCATAGAGCGTTCTTGCGGGCGTTGTCGTGGGCCGGGTCTTCGTCGTCGGTGATCAGTGCATGCGTTGCGTCGCCCGGCTCATCGCAGGCGACGACCCAAGGCTTGCCCGCCGCATCGGAGCGGTCGACGTAGTCGCGGGTACGCCGGTGAACCTGGCTGAAATCAGGCTTGTCGGTCTGGAGCGAGAACCCCGTCAAAGCCGAGGCATCGCCCAGCAGATCGTAGTGCGGGTCGCCCATGTTGTGGATCACAATGGGGTGCTGATACGGATCGTGGACCCAGAAGTAATCGGCCCAGGCCACCTTTTGCTCGTGCGTGGCGTCGTTGACCTCCTCGCCCAGGTTCCAGTTCAGGGCCAGGTGGTGACTGAAGCGTGCGATCAGTTCGCGGTAGTAGAGCTTGCGCTGAGGCCCGAGGTCTCCACTGTCCAGTAGCAACTCGTTCTCCGTTTCCTGCGTCTTGAAGTGCAGGTACATGCCTTCTCGCGTGCCGTGCTCGAAGACGATCTCCCACTGATCGAGCTTGGAGCAATCCAGTCGCTCTCGCTCATCGTAGCTGGTATAAGGAAAGACGTTTTGATCATCGCCTTCGATGTTCATCGGGATGAAGGAGAAGGCGTTCATGCCCTGCGAGGCCAGGTAGTTGATCGCGCCGATCATGCCCTTACCCTTGCCGTCCTGCCAGGTCGGGTCGCCCGGTCTCCAGTCCTTGACGTGAGGTCCCCACGTCTTGATGTACTGGTCCTTGTGGCCGTCCGTCTTGAAGTCCCCATCGAAATCGGCATAGGCGAGAAAGTTCTCGGGAGCATCGGCGCCGCACTTAAGGAAGAACTCCCCTGTGCCCGCGAATTGCAGATGATGCTTGCCGACGTATTGGAGTAAGCCCTTGGCTCGCATGTCACGTCCAGTCTTGTCGGTGGGAGCGACGTCGAACGAGCCGGTTTCGCCATCCATGAAGCCGGCCGACTGACCTGCATCGTCTTCCTCCGCCACGGCCACGCCAGGCCCTTTGCGGAACGACACGGCATACGTCCACGTGCCGGACTCGCTCGGTGCGAAATGAACCCGCCACTTGTTGCCTGCCTCGGCGCTGCTATTGGCTGCATTTCCGTCTGCCGCATAGTACCCGGGCACAACGTATTGATCGGTCCCTTTACGGAACGTGACATTCAGGCGATAGTCCATAAATGGATTCGGATCGGCGGTCTCGCTGGTCTGTGGTCCATCAAATGTGATGGTCACCCTATGCCAGGTTTTCAACTCGCCCGAGATTTGACCGGCCGACGAGACACAGGCCAGACCCAGCGCGAGGAGGGTGATGGTGACGATGGGCTTGATTCGCGTGCTCACAATCTCGGTACCTCCAATGATGGGCAAAAACGCGCCGCAGACAATTATACCCCTGAATTATCTCCAATGTGTGTCTTGCACACAATACCACAATGTGCAGACCTGCGCCCAAAACGCGCATCAACTGCTGGCATATGCATGTGGAAAGGGAGAAGTTCGACCTATTTGATGCAATGGCGCAGCCGATAAGTTGTTGGTGTCGTGCCCTGAAACCGCGTGAAGACCCGGTCCAGTTGCTTGGCGCTGGAGAAATTCAATCTTTCGGCGATCTGGGCGACGGTCAAATCGGTCTCGACGAGTAGCTCGGTGATCCGATTCACCCGTTCCCGAAGGATCTGCGAGTGCACGGATCGCCCAATGGCTTTGGCGAAGCGCTGCTGCAACGTGCGACGGGACAGCGCCACCGCCTCGGCCACGTCGTCGACCTGAAGGGGTTGGGTACAGTGCTCGCGGATATAGCGAATGGCCTCGGAGACGGCACGATCCTCAACCAGCAGGATGTTGGTGGAACTGCGGGCGACGACGTGGGTGGGCAGCCCTTCGATGATCGTCTCACGACAGGGCTCACCCGCCATCACCCGGTCGAGCAGTTGTGCCGCTCGATACCCAACTTTCTCGGCGTTCAGGCAGATGCTGGAAAGGGCAGGGTTGGCCAGCCGGCAGATGAACTCGTCGTTGTCGACCCCGACGATGGCCACTTCGCTCGGCACGTGAATCCGCGCTGCGTGGCACGCATCCAGGACGTGCTGGCTGCGGTCGTCGTTGCAGGCCATGATCCCGACAGGCTTGGGCAGCGATTGTAGCCAGGCGACCAGCAGGGGTTCCTCCTTCTCCCACAAAGCCTGTGCGCCCTTGGCGTGCGATGGTTGATAGATGTGACAGGGGAATCCGGCCTGGGCGATGCGCTTCTGAAAGGCTTCACCCCGTTTGGCCGACCAATAGATCCCCTCGATGCCGCAGTAGGCAAAATGCCGAAAGCCACAGTGCAACAGATGCTCGGCACCCATCTCGCCCACTGCATCGTTGTCGATGATGATGTTGACAAAGCCCTCGATGGTTCGCTTCGTCACCGGGGCGCAAATCCCCGGGATCTTGCGCTGGATAATCTCCTCGATGCGCTCCGGCTCTCGCATGATGATGCCGTCGACCTGTCCGGAGCCGAGGCGGTCCGTGACCTTCTTCTTCCAGTCGATGGCCTGGTAGTGGGGAGGTTCTCGGTAGAACGTCCAGGGACCGCGTTCGTTGGCATAACGGGCGATCCCCTGGAGAAGGCCCCGATCGAACGCTCGTGTTGGCGCAATCAATAGAATGACTCTTCGTGCCCTGAACATAGATCCCCATCATACGCGGTGCGCTGGGTTGATTGTCGATGTGAAATTGTACACCACATGCGACCGCGCGTAAAGCCGCTGGATTCGCATCCACCTTGGCCGTCGCTTCGCGATTGACGATGGATGCAGCATCACCGCAAGACCGGGTGGGGGCTGTCCTATGGCGTTTCAGTTTCGGTGCGGGCTACGCCGAAGTCCCAGGATGTGATGTCCAGGGAGTTCTTCCTGCCGGAGTGGCCGTCGACGAAAAGAAGGTTGGTGCTCTTGCCGTGTCGGTCGCGCGCCACACGGCGCGTACTATCACCCGCAGAGGGCAGGTGGTTCGAGTTCCAGACGTCCAATGACTGCATCTTGATCTTCATCACATCCGGTTCGTCGTCCTCGAGGATGATCTTGATCTGATCCGCCTCCGGGATGTACTCATAATCGGCCATGTAGACCGTGCTTCCAGGGCGGCGAAAGTCGTCCAGCGAGCTAAACCCGAAGAACTCCGTCATGCTTCCCTTCAGATCGAAAGCATTCGTGCAGTAATCAACGGTCTGCTCCTTGAGTGGGTAGCTGGGGCAGTCGAAGATGTCAACCTCATAGTAGTTCTCGACGCCCTGGGCTGCGGCGCCGAGGTAGGGCATGAACAGGACCGGCCATCGCATGTCCACGCCCGTGTAGATCTCGATCCCCGGACGCAGTTCCGCGCGAGGCACCTTATAATTGTAGTCGGAAGCGTACGCGTGCATCGCCAGTCCGATCTGCTTGAGGTTGGCCTGGCAACGCACACCCTGGGCTTGTTTCCTGGCTCGGTTCAAGGCGGGCAGCAGGATGCCCATCAGCAGGGCGATGATGGCGATGACAACCAGCAGTTCGATCAGGGTGAAGCCTAGGGCGCGTTTGTCGATTCGCATGGTACGGTTTCCCTTTCGAATAACGACTTCGGGCGAGGCCAATCGGAGGCTATCTGAAGTGTAGAGAACCGAAACATCGTCAACAATCCCATTCCGCGCAGAAGTGCTACCCAAAATGCACCGGGAGCATCTGTCTCGGGCCAATGCGACCGCCGTACGCCAAGAGAGAGGCCCACGCTCTCATGAGAAAGCGTGGGCCTGTTCACATCCGTACTCAAGTGAGACCCTCATGCCGTTGGGCTGATGAATCGCAGGTCTCCCCGTCGCGTTATCACCTATGGTGCGGCCACGGCGCAGATGCAAGCCGGGTCGATACCGATGACACCGCCGGCTGGTGGCAGGATCGTGATGCCGAAAATCGGCGCGTCCGCCGTTATGACCATCACACCGGCTGTCTGACCGGCGATCGTCGGACCGGACTTATACCAGTCGCTCTGTGCGAAGGCTGCCGTGCCCCCCGCAGCATTGCCGTCGGCGTCCAGTGGCTGGATGGATCCCTGATCGTTGGCGCCGCGTTCCACAATGAAGATAGTTGTCACGGGCACCGCGAACATGACCGTCACGGCGCCGGAATCATCGAGGCTCGCGTAGTCGGCCAGACTGAAATCGTCGGCGTCGGCCGCCGGATGGTCGGCATACTTCTCGAAATCGGTCGAGGTGACGCCCAGTACCAGGGTACTCACATCGAGCCCATCGATTGACAGGACCATCCCGTCGTTGCCCGTCGCCTCGAAGCTGCCGGCGGGGGCAATCGTGATTCCGGCCGCAACCGTCGGAACAACAGCAGCAGGCAGGAGCCTGAAATCGTCCACGTAAAGAACGCCCGATCCGCTGCCTTCCACGCCGATGGCCAACGTATTTACACTTCGCAGGTTCGTGCCAACTGACTCCAGGTCGACGTTCCATTGAGTCCAGGAAGCCGACGTGATGGCGTCGCCTTCGAAGACGACCTTGACGCCGTTGATCTTCACGTAGACCTGTCCACCGGTGTTGTCGGGGTTGCCCTGGAAGTACACCGCCAGAATTCCGACGCCCGCCCGCGTCCAGTCCTGTGAGACATCGAACGTCATCGTGGCCTCGGAGCGTGTGATGCCGCCCGCGTTGTCATAGAACATCGGCATCGACTGCCTTCCGCTGTTGACGATCACTTTCTCGGCAAACGGGGCGTCAAGATAACCCACCTGAGAACCGTTCGTGTCATCCTCAAAGCCATCGACCCAGGTCTGCCAGATGGTCTTCCCGGCGTCGATATCGTCGGTGTAGCTTTCGAAGTCTTCCACGACGAAGTATGCCGGCGTGGTGAAACTCCATACATCACCTTCCCACACGCTGACGGCCTCGGCTTCGTTGACCTCATTAACCTTCCAGTAGTAGGTCTTTCCCAGCGTCAAATCCATGGAGCCAAGGTCATAACTGTTCTGATTGATGGTATCGACCAGCGCCGTCCCGTCGGCTACCTCGGATTGCCTGATGCTGAGATAGACCTCGTGCGAAGCGGCTTCGCGGCCGGCCTGCCAACTCAGGATCGCATCCGGTGCTACACCGGTGGCGCCGTCAGCCGGCTGCGGCTCCTTGGCCTGGACGGGGATACTGAAGAAGCGCACTTCGCTGAGACCGTACTGGCCGAGAACGCCGTAGCCACTGTTGATCGACAGCCGGACATACTTAGCCGCCACGCCCTGGAGGTCGACGGTCGTATTGTGTTCGTAATTAGCCATCGCGGTGGCCTGGGCGAACTCGACGTCAGCCAGGACGGTCCAGCTTGCACCGTCCAGTTGAGTATTCCACCGTGACATCCTTGGCGCCAAAGCCCAGCACGGGTTCAAACTGCACGTTATAGTTCCAGACCCACAGTTCTTGAAGTTTATAAACGCGGTCGAACTCATACTGAATCCAAGGCGTTTCCCCGGCGGGCGGTGTCGCGAGCCACATATCCGGCGCATCCACTGAATGCTGGTCGGCCTCATTCAACCCCGAGCCATTGATCGTGTTCTCGGGTCCGGCGTCTGCGTCAGCATCCGAAGCGGTGGCGGTGATGTTCGTGATCGGATAGGCCAGGGGCTCGATAGTGAAGCTCCAGACCTCGCCCTTGAAGATACTGCCGCCGCTCAGCACCTCGTCGATCCGCCAGTAGTAGGTCGTGTCGAATTCGAGCGAACCCGGATCATATTCGCTGCCGGCCTGGCCCTGGCTGACGAGGACACCCATCGGATTGGTGCGGCTGGCGGCGTTAACGTCCTCGAATGAGGCGCCGAGATACACATCATGAGCGATGGCTCCTTCGCCGGCCGTCCAGGTCAGAAGCCCCTTCTGTGGTACATCGGTTGCCTGGTCCGTCGGCCGCGGTTCGCTGCTCTGTCGTGGGTCTGCCTGGATGGGGGCAGCCGAGATGCTCAGCGTATCGTGTCCCGACGCCGTGATGCGAAGCCCTATCACCGGTGCGTCACTGATGAAAACATACCCGTATGCGGTCTGGCCATTGACGTCGACTCCCGTGCTGGCGTAAGGGGCGCCGTTGGCAACGAGCGGCAGGGCCACGCCCAGCGAACCATCGGGCAGGATGCCCTGAACGGTGCCGTTGTCATTGCCGTTCCGCTCGAACACGAAGATCATCTTCGTCGGGAGCGGAAAGATGGTCTCCTGGTAATTGATTCCATCGATGGACGAGATGTTCTCCGTCCCATTTAACGTGAAGTTGAAGTTGTCACCCTTCGAACCCACGTCACCGACTTTCGCGTTGGATGTTCCGGTGACGGTGTCCGCCGGCGCCGGGTCACCCTCGACCCACAGCGTTGGATTCTCTCCGGGAAGGATATACCACCGTGTGGTCGTACCGAGCATGAGATCCTCGCTGTCCGTCACGTACTCGGTTCCGTCGTACCGGAAGCTGACGAGGACGCCGTCGACCACGGTCACATCGGACACTCCCGCCAGCGCGTCGGCCCGCGCAACGCTGCATAACAACACCGAAAGCAGGATCATCGCAACAAGCGTTGCCAGGAATCGTGTCTTCATTGCTGCACCTCCAAGAAAAGAAATCGATATGAGCTCAAGCGAGATTATCGTCATTTCTCCAGTTCGTCTTGTGTCGAGCAGAGAGACGGTCGCAACAGGCCGTACCGAATCACGCAATGGAAGGCGGTGTTTTGATTGAAGTGTGCAACGGGAGTCGCCCCCCTCGACACTGCAATGGCCATCTGTTTATAGATGCCCCTGTGCATGAATCCTGCCTCCGTTGGGCTGCGTTCCATCACACACCTCCGCTTCAAGGTGCCAAAATGGGCATGAGAAACCCACTTCGATTCCATCATAGCACCGTTGCCAAGGGCCACCAATCCCATTACGTGCAGACTCCTTGCCCAAAACGCGCAGTTAACCTTCGGGCGCTCCCGACCTGCCGTGAAAGGCGCAGTGGAAGGTTTCGATGAGAGCCGCTTGCGGTGGTCCTGTCGTTGGTGTACCATGACTTTCTTCCGACGGGTCCGCGCCGCAACCATTTTGCGTTCTCGTTTGGCTTCTCGGACGCAAAGGGGATCCACCATGATGTTGTCACGAAGGAGATTCCTCTGGGACACGGGCCTGGCGGTGGTCTCAGTCTCGGCTCTTTCACGGAGTCGCTCTTGGGCAGGCCAACCGCCCAGACCCAACATCATCTATGTGCTGGCGGACGACCTGGGCTACGGTGACTTGGGCTGTTACGGTCAGCGGAGAATCCGGACTCCGAACCTCGACAAGATGGCACGGGAGGGGATGCGTTTCACACAGCACTATGCCGGCGATACGGTGTGTGCCCCGTCACGCTGCGCCCTTCTGACTGGCAAACACACGGGCCACTGCACCGTGCGGGGCAACGTCGATGTTTTGATGAAGCCGGATGAAGTGACGGTCGGCACGGTCCTCAGGCAGGCGGGCTATTCAACCGCCTGCATCGGCAAGTGGGGCATCGGTCATCCACCACCACCCGTCGACCCGGCCCAGCACGGCTTCGATTACTTCTTTGGCTATCTCAGCATGTGGCACGCCCATAACTACTATCCGGATTTCCTCTGGAGAAATGGTGAGAAGACTCCATTGCGGAATGTGGTTCAGCATCCGACGCAACACTACAAGGTCGGTCAGAAGGCGCTGGTTGGACTGGCGAGCGAGAAGGTGGACTATTCGCATGACCTGTTTACGGCCGAGGCTCTGGAGTTCATCGGCGCGCAGCACCATCCCTCCTTCCTCTTCCTGTCGTATACGATTCCGCACGCCAACAACGAGGCCCGCCAGTTCGGGTCGCATGGCATGGAGGTCCCCGACTGCGGCCCCTATGTGAACGAGGACTGGCCTGAAGCCGAGAAGGGCAAGGCGGCCATGATCACCCGGCTCGATCGCGACATGGGGCGAATCTTCGACCGTTTGAAGGAACTGGGCATTGATGAAGACACCCTCGTGATATTCACCAGTGACAATGGCCCCCACAAGGAAGGAGGGATCGATCCCGATTTCTTCGATAGCAACGGTCCGCTCAGGGGGATCAAACGCGATCTGTACGAAGGAGGGATTCGCGTACCGATGATCGCCCGCTGGCCTGGCAAGGTCATGGCCGGCGCCGTGTGCGACCACGTCTCGGCGTTCTGGGATATGCTGCCCACGTTCGCGGAACTGGCCGGCGCCGAGACGCCTGGAGATACTGATGGCATTTCCATCGTACCGGCTCTGTTGGGGAGGGCACAGCCGAAACACGAATATCTCTATTGGGAGTTCCATGAGGGAAGCTCGAAGCAGGCGATCCGCATGGGCAAGTGGAAAGCAGTCCGTCTGGCGCCGTCCCGTCCACTTGAGCTGTATAATTTGGAGGCTGATATCGGCGAGCGATACAACATCGCCGGCCGGCATCCCGAAGTGGTGGCCCAGGCGAAGGAACTCCTAAGCCAGGCACGGACCAACGAGCCTGCCTGGCCCTTGAGCGATCGGGCAGGATGAATTGCTTTTGTATTGCTTGAAAACGCGGCGGTTTGGAGTACACTGGTTTGGAGTGATCCTCCCGATGTCATCGGGATTGCCACTGACGCCCTTTGCGGGCACACTACGGATGCAGATTAAGGAGAGTGGTCATCATGACAGAGCGAACGCGAAGACAATTCCTGCGAGACTCGATGTTTACGACGGCGGCGATGATTTCGGCCGCTCCCATGATCGGCCGCTCGGCCAAGCGCAGAACAGCAGTGCCAATGACAAGCTGCTTTGTGCCGTGGTCGGTTGCCATGGACGGGGCGGCAGCCATATCGACGCTTTCGTCCGTCGCGACGATTGCGAGGTCGCTTACATCGTCGACATCGACGAGAAGGTCGGTCAGGACCGCTGCAACTCAATCGAGAAGAAGACGGGCAAGCGTCCCAAGTTCGTCAAGGACCTGCGTGAAGGCGCTGGACGACAAGTCGCTCGACATCGTCTCGACGGCGACGCCCAACCATTGGCACGCACTGTGCGGCATCTGGGCCATGCAGGCGGGCAAGGACGTCTATGTCGAAAAGCCGATCAGCCACGACATCGCCGAGGGCTCGGCGCTGGTGGCTGCTGCCAAGAAGTACAAGCGCATGTGCCAGGTGGGCACGCAGTGCCGCTCGAACCCGGCGATCCAAAACGCGATGAAGTTCCTGGCCGACGGCGGGATCGGCGAGGTCAAGTTCGCCCGAGGGCTGTGCTACAAGCGCCGCAAGTCGATCGGGCCGCTGGGCGACTATCCGATTCCGCCGCAGGTCGACTTCAATCTCTGGAGCGGACCGGCTCCGTACACGTCACCGAAGCTGACCCGCCAGCGGTTCCACTACGACTGGCACTGGCAACGTCTCTACGGCAACGGCGACTCGGGCAACCAGGGGCCGCACCAGACCGACATCGCCCGCTGGGGCCTCGGCGTCAATCGCCATCCCAACAGCGTGATCACCTATGGTGGCCGGCTGGGCTATCAGGCCGAACGCAAGGACCCCAACTACGTCGACGCCGGGGACACGGCCAATACCGAAATCGCCATCTACGACTACGGCGACAAGTGCATGGTTTTCGAGACGCGGGGCCTCTCGGTGGACAACTCGGCCGACATGGAAATCAACACCCTGTTCAACAGCGTCAAGGGCAACAAGATCGGCGTGATCTTCTATGGCACCGACGGTTATCTCGTCCAGCGGACCTATTCGCACTGTGTCGTCTTCGACCTCCAGGGCCGGATGATCAAGGAATTCAAGGGCGGCGGCGACCACTTCGGCAACTTTGTCGAGGCCGTCCGGAGCCGGCGATCGAAGGATCTCAACTCCGATGCGCTCCAGGGGCACCTCTCGGCCGCGCTGGCGCATCTGGCCAACATCAGCTACTACCTGGGCGAGAACAACAAGGTCTCGCCAAGCGAAGCCAAGGCTGTGTTGGAGAAGGTCAAGAGCCATGACAACAACATCCTGACGCTCAATCGGACGCTCCGGCATCTGACCGACAACGGTGTCGACCTCGACAAATACCCCATCTCCATGGGCCCGATGCTCGAGTTCGATCCGAAGAAGGAAGTGTTCACGAACAGCGCCGAGGCCAACGCGATGCTGCACCGCGAATACCGCGCCCCGTTCGTGTGCCCGACGGCCGACAAGGTGTAGCTGAATTCTGACAAACCTGAATCCAACGATGTCATCCTGAATCCCGAGGTAGGTCGGGATTCAGGATGATAGAACTACGTAGAAGTGGAGGCTCGATGATGGCTCGTACGACGATCCTGGTTGTGATGGTATTGCTGTGTTTGGGTGTGCCCGCGTTTGCCGAAGATGCGACGGGCGTCTTTCGCATCGGGATGATCGGGCTCGATACGTCTCACGTCATCGCCTTCACCAAGCTGCTGAACGATCCGGCGAACGGCTGGAACTGCAAGGTCGTTGCGGGCTATCCCGGAGGCTCATCTGACGTCGAGGCGTCGGCTACCAGGGTAGACAACTACACGAAGCAACTCCACGACGAGTATGGTCTGGAAATCGTAGGCAGCATCGATGAATTGTGTGAGAAGGTCGACGGTGTCCTGCTGGAAAGCGTCGACGGCCGGCCGCACTTCGGCGCAAGCTACACCGGTGATTGCGGCGAAGAAACCGCTCTTCATCGACAAGCCCATGGCCGGCAGCCTGGCCGACGTGATCGAGATATTCCGGCTGGCCAAAGAGAACAATGTCCCGTGCTGGTCCAGTTCATCGCTGCGGTTCGGCCCCGGCACCCTTGGCATGCGAAACAACGACGAGATCGGCGAAGTCCTGGGCTGTGATGCATTCAGCCCGTGCAGTCTCGAAGAGCACCATCCGGACCTCTATTGGTACGGCGTCCATGGCGTTGAGATTCTCTTCACGATCATGGGCCCGGGCTGCGAGTCGGTCCAGCGCCTCCAGACGGACGGCGGCGAATTCGTCGTCGGCAAGTGGAAAGGGGGGCGGATCGGCACCTATCGCGGGCTCAAGACGGGCAAGAAGGACTATGGCGCGATGGTCTTCGGCTCCAAGGGCATCGCCCGCAGCGGGGGGTACGAAGGCTATGGGCACCTGGTCAAGGAGATCGTCAAGTTCTTCAAGACGGGTGAGATTCCCGTGCCGGCCGAGGAGACGATCGAAATCTTCGCCTTCATGACCGCCGCCGACGAGTCGAAGAAGCAGGGCGGCTGTCCCGTCACCCTCGCCTCCGTTATCGAAAAGGCCGAGAGGTAAGCTGGCGCCTGTGCGCCCCGCAGCACACGACGCTCATTGGGTCAAATCGTGATATTCAGATCCCACGGATCGCGGTAGGGGCGGTGCAGCATCTGGTTGGCGGTTTCGTCCCCGACGAACAGCTCAATGTCAGGGTTCCACTGGAGTTTGCGGCCGCGTTGGATGGCGATGTGGGCGATCTGGCACATCGAACAGGTGCGGTGCCCGACCTCGGCGTCTGCCATCGTCGTCGCGTTGTTCTTGATCCCGTAGAGGAAGTCCTCCTTATCCTGCCTCTGGGGGAGGTGGAGGTCACTGTCTTTGAGCTTGATGCGCAGGATCGCCGGGTCGCTGGCAGTCATCTGCCCGCCCAGCCATGGGGCATGAATCCAGCCGTCAGTCCCTTCGACGCGGATGAATGCGCCTTGTCGGTGTGGTAATCCACCACGACGCCGTCGGCGTAGCGATATTGCACCTGGAAATTCAGCAGCACGTTCCAGAGGCCGGAACCGGGCACCGGATATTCGCCCTGACCTTCCACGCTGACCGGGCCGGTCCGCTCGCTGTCGTGGATCAACTGCGTCACGTCGAGCGTGTGCGCAGCCCAGTTCGTGATCATCCCCTCGCACGTGTCCCGGCATCGCATCCAGCCCGGACGCGTGTACGCCTGGCGCGGATGCACGCGATCCAGCGTGTAAGGCTTCTGCGGGGCTGGGCCCGTCCACATGTCGTAGTTCAATTCCTCGGGAACGGGCATCGCCTCCGTCTTGCCGCCCGCGATATCGCCTGTGGGTACACCGACCTCGATGCGTTTGATCTGACCGACATATCCATTGCGCACCAGTTCGGATATCCGGTGCATATATGCATCCGTTCGACACTCGCTGTCGGTGCGGAACGTCACGCCTTGCCTGGCCACCGCATCGGCCAGCACGCGACCTTCGGCAATCGACAGCGTCAGTGGTTTCTCACATGAGACGTGCTTGCCTTGTCGCACCGCCGCCAGTGCGATCGGCACGTGCCAGTGATCGGGCGTCGAGTTCATGATCGCGTCGATATCATCCCGGCCGACCAACTCGCGCCAATCCGCCATGGCCCGACAATCAGTGTTCCCATAGTGCTTGTCCACCTCACCCTTGGCGTTATCCAATCGCCAGCGGTCGACGTCGGAGACCGCGACCACCTTCGCATCGTCGCTGAAGAGGAAAGGCTTGAGGTTGGCGTACAGCGCCTGCCGGCCCATGCCCACCATACCGACCGTGATCCGGCCCGACGGCGCGTTCTTGCCCAACACCGAGGAGGGAACGATCGAGGGAAACACGGCCAACACCCCCGCGCCGCCCAAGGTTCGAAGCACCTGTCGCCGCGTATACGATCTCCTGTTGTCCACCGATTCGTTCATCGCAAGCACCTCCACATATCTTGTTTCTCCAGCACGTCGCCGCATCGTCCCATTCTAACGACTCAAGCCAGGCTTTGGCCAGTGTTTCCGTCCATAGGCCTAAATAAGCCTATTCAATGCCCAAATATTCTACTTGCAGCGTGACATTCTATGCGGGTGCTGGTACGGTGGCATCTGCGGACGGCATCGGTGTGGCCACAGTCGTATGTGGATGTTCCGTTCGGTGGAGGCCCACGAACGATATCGGTCGGGATATGAGAATGCGGATTTTCATCCAGCAGCATTGTTAACGGAAGTTAGGGAGTCTATCGATGAAGCAACGATTGTGGATGGTGAGTCTGATCATGGCAGTTTCACTGGGGTTGTGCGTGTTCTCGGGGTGCAGGAAAGCCGACGACGGCGGGACCGGAACGAAGGCCGATGCGCCGAGCGCTCCTGCGCCAGCGGCTTCGGCGCCGGCCGCGGGGCAGGCGTCTGATTGGCCTGCCGATCTGCCGAAGTTCGAGGGTGGGAAACTGGCCAACGTGAGCAAACGTCCGGACGGTCAGTTCCAAGGGGCCGTCTTCAGCGCGATCAAAGACCCCGAAGGAGCGTATCAGAAGTACAAGGCTGATCTGGAAGCTAAAGGCTGGGCCCTGGAGGAGGACATGACCACGCCGATCGCCTATGTCGCCCTCTTCGATAAGGAAGAGTGCGGCATCCACCTCTCCGTCTCGAAGGATGGTCAAATGGCGAGTATCACGTATGTGCCTGATTAGCACGGCCCAACGCTGGTGACGTGAGGTGAAACGACATCAGGGACGGCCGCCACGGTCCGTGATCCGGACGTGACGGCCGTTCCTGTTCCTGCCCGCGCGGACTACTTCGCTTCCAGTTCTGCCAGCCGTTGCGAGTCGGCGTCTTCGATTCGCAGGTCGCCAAAGATGACTCGGTACTGATTCCCGTCCAGTTTCCACCGCACCAGCACCTTGTTGGCATCGGCGGGCGTGACGGTCTCGCCATAATACACGGGCTCCTTGCCTTCCGCTTCGAGTCGCCCGATATAGTTTGCACCCAGCTTCAGGTTCACGAGCTGATCGTCGTCAACATCCACTCCAGCGCCGTCCGCATCCCGCTTCGCATAGATCGCACCGAACTCACTGAGAATGTCGCGCACCGTCAGCTTGGACGGATACTGTCCGCCGGAGAACTTGGCGAAGTAGGCCAGGCCTTCGACGAGTTGTTCACCGCTCTCGAGTCGGCTGACGTCGATTGCATACAGCAGACTGTAGCCATCCGGAATCACCGCTGCGAACGTATCCGAGCTCACCTGGGCGTCCCACTGGAAATCGTGGATCACCATTGTGACCTCTGATGCAGTGGCCTCATCGGCGATGTCGAGTGTCACCTCCACGGGCCAGCCCGTGGCCACGTCCACCCACAGTTGCCCGACAACCGTGCCCAGCATCTCGTCCTCTCCGGCGTAGCCGATGAACCCACCGCCACCAGGAAAGCCGGCCGAGGGTAATATGGTGCTCGACTCCACACCTTTGACTTTGACACCATCGATCTCACGCTGCCCGAGTTCCCTGTAGTCACCCGCAAGAAACGCCTCGACCATTGCCTTCGGATCGCCATTCTGCTGGCGAATCGCTTCGGTCAGCTCCACCTTCGAGTACTTCTGCTGCTCCGGATACAGCGTGACAAAAGACTTCTCGCCTGTCAGCGCGAACGACCGGCTCATCAGGACGTCGTCCATGTAGGTGTCTGTCCGCGTCCCGTAGTCGTCGGATTGAGTCCCTTCGATATGCGCCTCGAATGCGTGACCACCCTGCGACCCGGTGACTTCGGCCGCATACGTTACCGCCCGAACCGCCGCCACTTGAGCGCGGACCTGGGCCCAACTGATACTGCTGGTTCCTTCGAATACCGAAAACGCCACAATCGTGCCGACGACGATCACCACCGCCGCAGCTAATTTGCTCATCCTGCTCATGACCAATCTCCTGATCCAGATGCCACGCTTCACTGTTCCCGTTTGGAAGGGTTGGTCACCAGGAGCTTCTTCGATTTGGTCCATGACCCGCGACACCATCGTTTCATCCGTGCCCAGCGTCTCGGCCCAGTTCCCGCAGTTGGTTCTCGATATGATCTCTCATGGTTCAAACCTCCTTGAGCAGCACGCGCAAACGCCGGTGCGCTCTGGACAACTGCTTCGTGATGGTCCCGGAGCTTCGCCCGGTGATCTGGGCGATCTCCTTGATGCTGTAGCCGCCGAAGTACCGGAGCATCACGGCCTGCCTCTCCGACTCCCGCAGCTCGAGCACCGCCGCCAGCAACTGCTCCTTCTCCTCGTCGAGCAAGCCGAAATGGGGTTCGGCCACCAGGTCGGACTCGGGCAGCGGGACCTCGCGATACTGACGCGTCAGGTCCAACGCACAGCGGCGGGCGATTCTCAGCAGCCAGGGGCCGAAGGCCGCCGCTTTTCGCAGCGTGCCCAGGTTCTGGTAGGCCTTGACGAATGCCTCCTGGGCGGCGTCCTGCGCCAGGTGCCCATCTCGCAAGACCGACATGGCCACCGCGCGGACCGAGGGCTCGTAGCGTTTGATCAGAATCGCAAATGCCTTCCGATCTCCGCTCAGGACGGCGCCGATCAGCTCAGCATCGGACTGGAGCACTGCCAGACCCCTAAAAGAACGCGTTTCCAGGTCCACCACAGGCATTTCTGCTCCTTTGTTTCGGACACAACCATTCCAAACGAACGATCCAAACAAGAGAAGCGCTTCTATTGTACAGACAGGACCGCCCCGAAAATGCGACCGGAATGCAAAAAAAGCTTCCCCCTGCAGCTCGCCCCGCCTCTGCGCGTGGCAGCCTCAAAACGCCTCAGGCGTTTGGCGATGGCAGACCTGTCTATCCCCTGAGGGCACGGGGTTGCCTGAGTCTGTCGAACGCGGTATAGTCTCATCAGGATGTCCATGACTTTCGCTCTGGCACCCGGTCGCCAGAAAGGAGACACTACGCGATGAGCGACAGAACCTCAGGTACAGCTTCCTGCGTAACCACCCGCCGGGCGTTTCTCAAGGGACTCGTAGCTAGTGCTGGAGTTCTTGGCGGTTCTCGGTTGCTGGAGCCTGTGGTTTCGAACGCAGCCGGCTCGGAGCGGCGCCGTCCCAACATTCTGTTCATCCTCACCGACGATGAGGGCTGGCCCACGCTGGGCTCCTATGGCAGCACGCGCGTGCCGACGCCGAATATCGATTCGCTCGCCCGCGACGGGATGAAGTTCACCGATGCCTACGTCATGCCGCAGTGCACGCCGACCCGGGCCGCATTACTGACGGGCCAGCACACTGCCCGCAACCGCATGTGGCACGTGATCGGCTGGTATGGCTACCCATGGGCCCGCGTGCGCGAGCCGGCGTACGCCCTGACCCTGCCCCGTGAGACCTTCACCGTCGCCAAGGGTCTCAAGAGTGCCGGATACGCCACCGCGTGCCTGGGCAAATGGCACCTGAGCACGACCAGCGATGGTAACTATGTCGGGCTCAAGCAGGAGGCTGCACCGTACTTTGGCTTCGACTATGCACCGGCGCCGCCCAGTTCCCGATATCATCAGGAGGGGGATAAAGGTGTGAACTGGTTGACCGATCAGGCCATCGGCTTCATGGAAGAGCATCGCGAAGAGCCCTGGTTTATCTATCTCGCGCACCATACGCTTCACGGACCCGTCGTCGCACCCGAGGAGAAGGTGGCCAAGTACCGCGCCAAGGGAGCGCCTGAGACCGGCCTGCACAATGCGACCTACCTCGCGGCGATCGAGACGCTGGACGATTCGGTCGGCCGGCTCCTGCGCCGCCTTGACGAACTGGGCCTGCGGGACGACACGATGATCGTCTTCCTTGCCGACAATGGAGGTGTATACGAACGCTACAATCCGTTCGGTCTCAGCAAGGGCGATGGTACCAAGGGCAGGCTTGAAGTGGACCAGCGCGAATTCGACAATGCGCCGCTGCGTGCGGGCAAAGGCTCACAATACGAAGGGGGCATCCGCGTGCCTTGTCTGGTTCGCTGGCCCGGCGTGGTGAAACCCGGTTCCGTGAGCGACACGCCCGTGCACGTCGTCGACTGGCTGCCGACTCTGCTCGATGCCGCCGGCACCCGTGCGCCCAAGGAGCATGTGGTCGATGGTGTCAGTCTCGTGCCTCTGCTGCGGGGTGGCTCACTGGCTTCGCGCGATCTCTACTGGTATCTGCCACTCTACGATCTGCGCTGGGCGCGGTCCCCTGCGCGATCATCCGCAAGGGCGATTGGAAGCTCATCGAGTACTTTGGTGACTGGGTCGACCCGGAGGGCCGCTACGTCCCTGGCCACCGGCTGGAACTCTTCAATCTGCGTCGCGACCTGGGCGAGACGACGAACCTCGCCGAGACCGAGCCGAGAAAGACCGCCGACCTCCGCCGACGTCTCCGCGCCTGGATCGAATCCATCCCCGCCGAAATCCCAGGCCCCAACCCTCACTACGACCCCACCCAAGCCCTGCGCGAAACGCGAGAGAAGCAGCCCTGGAATTAACCGCCACTGGCCTCGCTTCCGCCAGTCCGTTCGCGATGGTTATGGATTGCCGGCCCGCGAGTCGCGTTCGGCCTTCTTCCTGTAGAGGTCAAGTGCATTGAAGGGGTAGATCATCCTGACCGCTTTACCGACTATGCTCTTTCTTGGAATTGGCCCAAATTCGCGGCTGTCGCCGCTGTTCCAGCGGTTGTCCCCCAGAAGGAAATAACATCCTTCGGGGACAAGAAAGGGCTCTGTCACGCCGAAGGCAAAGTTGCTGATTCGGCCAGGGCCGCCACGTGGCATATGGTTCGGGTCGGGCAACGGGTCCCTGCGCACGCCATCCACGTAGACGATTCCATCGCGGACCTGTACCGCTTCTCCGCCGACGGCTACAATGCGTTTGACTACTCCGCGGCTGGCGAAGAAAGAGTCCTGCGGAACCTCAACACCGACTATGTCACCTATCACCGGGTCTTGAAATCTGTAGATAAGCCTGTTGTAGACCACGCGGGACCTGAGCGGCATGGTCGGGAACATCGATGGTCCCCTGGCTGGGGCAATCGCCACAAAGACCCCGACGATCTGGGGCATCAGCAACCTGCTCAGTACATAAAACGCAGAGAGCAGGAGGACCAATCGTATGGAACCTCGTCGCCGCTCGGCGGTACGATGCAGCCGGATGAAGTAGATGTGGGCCAGAGCAAGTAGCCACGGAATGATGCCGCCAATCTCGATGAGCGTGCTCCTGCGGCAGGATAGACTGTAGTGCGAAGTACGCTGGCGGTGCCGGCCAGAAGAAACATCCCGGCGATCCATTTACGGAGATAGAATTGACCGATTCCGGGTACGATCGTGCTGAGAAAGACCGCCAGCCAGGGATCTCTGCCCGACGTACGTTCCGCTTCGAAGTCTGAGGTGTTTCGGCTTCGCGTGTCTCTTAATGCATCGGCCGTCACACATATTGGAAGAACGACCACATCGCACACCATCAACAGAACAATTCCCGCGCTGGATATGCGCGTAGACAGAAGTGACGCGATAACGACCACGTGCAGCAGCATAACAAACGCGATCACGATTGCCCCCGCGACATAGGCGCCCAAATAGAGATGCCCTGCACCCGGAAACACCCACGACAAACTCGCCGCCAACCACGGTTCCTTGTTAATACGCATCTTCTCTCCACTCCTGCTGCCGCTCGCGTCAGGTCGCTCTGATGCCTGCCGTGCGGTTGGTCGTTTTAGCTCAGTGATCCCGGGAGCGGGAGTCTACGGGATACCGACACGATATCTCTCGCCCTTGCTGTCATCGACGACCAGGGTGCCATCAGGCAAATTCACGCTGGCCAGCGAAAAAATGGAGTCATCGATCTCACAGTCGGCGACGAATTCATCGATCCTCCCCTCCGTATGGTAGTGCCACGGTGAGGGTTCCCCGGTTTTAGGGTCCTTTCGGATGCGTTTGTGGTCGAACGTGAAGTTGGTGACGTACCAACCAGACCCCTGCTTCTTCCAGTCCGCCTGATACGTTCTAACTGCTTCGCGGGCTTCCTTCTTGGAGGCGAAGTTGAGCTGATACCAGATAAGATTGCAGCCCTTCGTTGTATCGAACCGGTAGGTGATATCACCCGTCTGGGTTTCCGACTCCCCCGTTGCGCGTAGCTGGAGGATTCCGCTACCATCGATCGCGACCTGCAGCTCCATGCCTGCCCCGGGCGTATTCGCCATCTTCAGAATATTCGTGAGTGACTGCGTGATCTCGAGTCCACCCGGCACGATGCGGAACGTCGCTGGGTTAAAGTCCTTGCCGAGCCTGGCGTTGTCGACGTGATGGAAATTGGGTTCGGCAATCGATGCCTGCTCGTTTGCCGGCTCGTAGAAGAACGTCTGTTTCGGGCCCCGGCCCCAGATCACTTCCTCGATCTGTTTGGCGTCCTTGAACACCTTCTCCTCCGATCTCAACATCTGATCCTTGAATCGAAACCGCACCTCCGAAGTCGTCTTTTCACCGTTGAGTTCTTCTGAAACGTGTGCCACACCTTTGCCGCTGCGCAAGGGAGGCGAAGCCTCAAAGGCTTTCATCAGCTTCTCAATGGCCTCCCTGGGCGACGTGCTGTCCCGCCCATGTGACGCAGCCCCCATGCACGCCAAAGCAATCAGCAATATCCTCATTTTGCTCGCCATTCTCTCGTCCTCTCACTGAGTATTCGCTTCGTTTGTCGATGTCCCCCGGCAAGTCCGCACAGTACTGCGGTAAGGAATAGTAGTCCTTCGTTTCTGTTTTCTTTGCGGTTGTGATCGTGAAGATCTATGGGACACCGACACGATATTCCTCGCCCTTGATGGTGTCGGTGACGAGTGTGCCGTAGGGCAGGTCGACACTGGCCAGAGTGAAGGCCGAATCTTCGATCTCGCAGTTGGGGACAAACTCATCGATCGTTCCCTCCACGTGGTGATGGTAGGGCGAAGGTTCGCCCGTCTCGCGATTCACTTCAATTCGCTTGTCGTCATACGCAAATCTGCTCACGTACCAAGCCGTGCCCCACTTCTTCCAGTCCACCTCATGGCTGGCCACCTTCTGAAAGATAACGTCTTTGGCGGTGGGGATCTGACTCACTCGACAAGAGACCAGATTGTATCCTTTCGTCGTATCGAACGCAAATTCAAGATCGACGGCCGTGTCCTTGTACTGCTCCTTGAAATGCAGATGAAGAAGCCCCTTGGCATCGAGTTGGACCTGTGATTCCACCCCCTTCTCAGGTGGTATGTCAGCAAGGGACTTCAACTGCTTGACGATGTCGGGCTGGTTCGGAACTCTATGGAAGGTCGACGGATTGAAGTCCCTACCGAGGGTCAAAGTGTACGTATTCAGGTCGCGCCGGCCGATCGCGGCCATCTGATCCAGCGGATGATAGAAGAAGGTGCATTCCCGCCCCTGGCCCCAAATCGTCGTGAGCGTCTGCTTCTCACCCTCTACCACGTAGTCGTCCGACCGCGACAAGGCATCCTTGAACTGAAACCGTACCACGGTGTTCTCTTTCTCGTCGCTGTGTTCCCAGGAGACGTGTGCGGAGCCTCGACCACTAATCGGACCAGGTGAGGCCTCGATGCCCTTGATGAGTTTCTCAATGGCTTGTTTGGGAGACATGCTGTCCCGCCCATGTGCAATACTCCCCAGACACGCCAATACGACCAGCAGAATCCTCGTCTTTCTCTCCATTCTCGCATCCTCTCATTGGATAACCCACGTTATTGACACGTACTCGACCTGAATTTGCCGAATGCGCGGCCACACGCGCTCCACTAAGGCCCCTTCGGGCGAAATGATCCTTCTCGCCGAGTTTGTCCGCCGGATCGTCAGAGTCTCTCCAAGTACAGCCTCCCTGATCGCATCATATGCGTAGAATACCAAACGAGTCGGGGTGTGGTCAATCCCACCTGCCAAGAGTCGCCACCTAGTCTACCGTGCCGCCTTCTTCCCTTTGGGCGGGTGTGCCTCTTCGCTCTTCTTGGATTGCTTCCATTTGGCGATCAGGCGCTTGATGTCCTTGGCCAGACCGGAGTTCTTGGGGAAGTCCGGTAGGATGTCCGCGAAGAGTTCGATCACCTTGTCATCCGGCCCTGGCTCGCAGTAGTACTCGAATGCGTGCAGGACGGCGTAGCAGTGGTGATAGTCACAGTTCTTTCGACGAAGTATTCTTCCGAGTCTCTCCAGTGAATTGACATCGGCTGTCTGGATATATCGCAGGGCCAGCGCTTCCGCTCGAAGGTGAACGTCCTTGTCTGTGCAGAATTCATCGATCACTGACAACGCCTTGGCGCCATGTAGATCGTAGTAGGCCGTGAGAGCGTATGAGCGAACCACGCCGTTGCGATCATGCAGGTGGCTCGCCACTTGTTCTGAGAATTGCTTCCATCCCAGCATGCCCGCGATTTCAAGGGCCGACGCCCTGATGACCCATTGGCGGTGCTCAATAAAGCGGGAGAGAATTGGCTTCAAGACTTCGGGGGCATGGTTACACGCCTCATACAGTGTATCGTCGAGCCCGAGCCAGTCCCTATCCTTCTCCGCCTCCTCCAATCGGGCTCTGAGATCGCCCTCGCTCTTTGGTGGCTGTTTGGATTTCTTCGCTCGTTTGCCCATTCGCTGCTTCCTCGCTCGCCTTGTATCAATTGACTCGCTTGTAGACTTTCCAGTCGGTGACGCTGTTTCTGCCTGGTTCCAGGACGACGTCTTTGATCTGGAGTTGCTCAGCAATCCGTGGACTCGGCTTAAAGCGAATCTCGTAGGAACCAGGTTCATATTCTTCAGGTGTCTTGTATATCACGATGTCCGAGCATCCGAGTTTCTCGAGAACATCTGCGATGGTTGTGATCTTGTATGCGGCATTAGCCATGTTGATGAAATTCTGCCCGTCCTTGGAACCGTATCTGCCGTAGGCACCTCGAAGGAATTGCAGCATCTCGTCTTGTGACGCCTTCTGAAAGATGCGTGGATCCAGCGTGGCGGTCCGCCGGTCGACTTTGACATAGAACGAGTTGATGATCCCGGCCCATTGAGCGGAATAGAAGCAGATGTGTCCCTGAGGCCCAATCTCCTTCCGCCAGTCCGACCTCGCACCTGTCAGCCTGGCGTGTTCCGTCAGAAGTTCATCGAAACGATTGGCCTCCCTCGTCTCATCGGGATAGAAGCACTCCACCAGGTCTGGCAGCGGTTTGCCCGTGACATAGTCGAAACGACTTATATATTCATCTGTCATGCCCAACAGCTCATACATCGGATTGGTAAGGTGCTTATCCTCCCAGAGTACCCGATGATGCGATGAATCCCCACCGCAAGAACAGAGAAGGAACACCGACATACCACAGATTATGCATTCAATCTTCATTGCATTCCTTCTCAACTTATGTTGTACCGTCATTCACTCGTGCCTTCCCCGGAAGGGGCTCTCTACGGCGTGCCGGGATTTTGAGTCAGTAGTTTGACGACGTCGCTATGGCCGCGACGGGCGGCAAGATCCAGAGGGGTCTTGCCTGACGAGGCTGTCGCCGCGATGTTGGCGGCGTGGGCGATCAGTGTCGCGACGGTTTCGGTGAAACCTTCTCGTGCAGCGTAGTGCAATGGGGTCCAGCCGGATGGGGTCTGGGTTTTGACATCGGCGCCGTGGGTGACGAGCAGGTTGACCAGTTTGTTGCGTCGGTCCGCCTCGGGGATCAAGACGGCGTAGTGCAAGGGCGTTTTACCCATCGCATCCTTCACGTCCAGGTCGGCGCCGGCGTTGACAAGCACCGCAGCTACGGATACACCGTCTATGCCGGTGGTGGCGAAATGCAGCGCGGTCCGACCGTGGTCATCCCTGGCGTTGACATCGGCGCCACGGTCGATCAGGAGCTGCGCCTGGTGCGCGCCGCCGCAGGCCGCGACATCATGCAATGGAGTCTCGCCGAGCGCGTTTCTTACGCGAGGGTCAGCGCCTTTGGCCAGAAGCAGCTCGACGACCCCATTGCCCTTACGTCTGACCGCTGCGTGCAGTGGCGTGCTGTCTTGCCATCCTCTGGCATTGATGTTGGCACCGTGGGCTACAAGAATCCGAGCCACTTCTGTATAACCTTGGAGTGCAGCCCAGTAGAGGGGTGTCGGGTCGCCGTGGCGCTCTGCATTGACATCGGCGCCGTTGCTGAGCAGCAGTTCTACGATGGCCGGATCGCCCGCTTGAACGGCGTTGAACAATGGCGATTCGCCGCCCTCGCTCGTCGCATTGCAGTCTGCACCCTTGGCAATCAGTAGTTCGACAATCGATTTGTCATGACAGAAGGGGACACGACAGAGGGGCGTTGCACCTATGTCCGTCCTCGCGTTGACGTCACAGCCGTGAGCGATGAGGACTCTCGCTACATCGACGTGGTGGTAGTTCAGAGCATAGTGTAGAGGCATCCAGCCCAGGGCCGACATAGCATTGAGGTCGGCGCCCGCTGCGATCAACTGTTCGACCAAATGCGCATAACCCATCTCCGTTGCCATGTGCAGCGCCGTCGTGCCCTTGTTGATCTCCGCATCAACATTGGCACCATGCGCAATCAGATACTCCGCTACGTCCTCCTGACTCTCGCTTATGGCCAACATCAGAGGGGTATATGCACCTTTGGCCAGGACATTGATACTGGCGCCGTTCGCGACCAGGTCGCTGACCTGATTGACATCGCCCGCTTCGATAGCTTCGCGCAGCGCCATCCCGCTCCGAACCGGCTCCTTCTTGCATCCCGCGAAGGAGACCAGCAGAACCCCAATCAGGAATGCCCAGGCGCGCCACGTCATTTCAGGTTGTCCTCGCAGATTGGGCCGCATCCGCAGCGGGCCGAGAGGCATCGCTTGCGCAAGGAGTTGACACGTCCGCCGGATTGTCGAAACCTCTCCACGCATGGTGTCCCTTCACGCATCGCACCGACAGCATATCAGAAGACCGTGACGCAGTCAACGTCGTCTCTGGAGGGCCGGCTGGGGCACCGAGTCTTCCTATGGTATCCGGGGTTTCACTTGACGCCGAGTTTTGGTTTGTAAGGTGATTACAGAACAACAGAGCCGAGACTGAATGCCAAATACGCAATGCACATTACCCAATTTCGTGGGGAGCCTGCCATGTCCGCCTGCGTTCGCACGCTTGTCCGCGCCGCCGTTTCCACATTCGAATCGGGTCCGGCGAGGCGTCTCACGCCACGGGAAGCGCGCAAAAACAAAGCCAATTCTCCGGCGTTCCTGGGCTGGAAATGGGGATTTCGAGAGGAAAACAAACCCAATTCAAAGCCAATCAAGGCCAGTCTCAGGGGCCAATTGCGGTCGGGCGTCGCGACCCGGGGCATGTTGGAAGGCCAATGTGGTATAATGGGCGACATCGGGGCGGTTGGTGCCTCTGAGACAGCATTGGAATGGAGGATATGATGGGTGGGGCTCGTTTCGTGAGAAAGGGTGCAATAAGCCTGTGGGGCGGGTGGCACGCCAGGGTATGGCTTGGCGGGCTAGTTCTGGTCTTGGCAGGAGGGCTTCTGCCCGGTCTGGCTCTGGCTGAGCCCGTGGATCTGTGCGAATACGGCAAGACGCAACTCGCCTTTCCAAATGATCCATTCGAGCATCGCGAATACATCGGCTTCTCCAACCTGGGGTGGGTTAAGTTCACGATGCTTAAGCCCCCCTACGATCCCAACGTCGTGTATTTCCAGGACAGCAGTCATTTCCCGCTGCATTACGATTTCGCGTCCGAGTGCCTGGGGCCGTTCGTCGGGATCACTCCCGAGCAGTTCAATCGCGTCTCGCTCTATGCTGAGGATCAGCAGCTCATTCTCGGCGCGGTGGTCACGCCGCCAACCGGATTTGGCGTCAGTGCTCCGATCCAGGAATACGGGATTCAATTCGTCCGTTACGATCCCTACACTCGCGAGGAGATCGCGGCTCTGTTTGCGAAGGTCACCGCCGCGATCAGCAGCGACCCAAACGTCCAGGCGTATTACTTCCCGACCTACGAACAATCCGAAGTGGCTCAGGCCAACGCCGATTGGTTTGCCGAGCGGGGGATGCCCGTCAGTTCGGCGGCACGCTGGACGCGGGGCAACACGATCTATTCGCAAGGTTGGACGATCGGCCGTCTCAAGTACGTTGCGCCCGATGAGATCGACGAGGCCTACCGCCAGGGTGAACTGTTGGCGAGCGATGTCCTGTTGACCGACGCCGTACCGGCAGAGATTCCCGTTCTGGCCGGTGTCATCAGCCTGACGCCTTCGACACCCAACAGTCACGTGGCGATTCTCGCCAACACGTATGGGATTCCCTTTGTGCACCTGGCCGAGGAAACGGATCGGGAACTGGCCCAGTCACTTGTCGGACGGCGTGCCGTTTTGAGGGCGTATGACCTGTACGGCCGGACCACTGTGAACCTGGTCGACGTCAATGAAACGATGACGGAGGAACAGGCCGCCGAGTTTCTGGCTCTCAAACAGCCGCCGGCACTGGCCATCGATCCAGTTCAGCCTTTCGGCCAATACAGCGCATCGGTGGATTCTCTCCACCCAAATGACATCCGCTATTTCGGTGGTAAAGCGGCCAACTATTCGATCTTGCGCCGCGCCATCCCGGAGAACTGCCGCGTAGCGATGGCGTTCTCGTTCGATCTGTGGAATGCCTTCATGGACCAGACGCTTGCTACCGGCCGGACGCTCCGTGATGAAATTGCCACGCGCCTTTCAGGCTACACCTTTCCACCTGCCTCGGTCGCGGCCCTGGAATTCGAACTCGACCAGATTCGCGAGTTGATCAAGGACGACGATGTCACTCACTTTTCACCCGAGTTGGAGGAAGCGGTTATCACGGCGTTGACCGATCCGGCATACGGCTTCGATCCTTATGAGAAGCTTCGCTTCCGAAGCTCCACCAATGTCGAAGACAGCGAGCACTTCAGTGGCGCCGGGCTCTACGACAGCTACAGCGGATGCCTGGCCGACGACCTGGATAGTGACGATCGCGGCCCGTGCCTTTGCGATCCAGACGAACCGAAGGAACGCGGCGCCTTCCGCGCCATCCGCAAGGTCTTCGCCAGCTTCTACAACAACAACGCCTATCTGGAGCGGCTCCGCCATGGCCTGCCCGAAGACCAGGTGGGCATGGCGATTCTCGTTCACCATTCATTTCCCGACGAGATCGAACTGGCCAACGGTGTTGCGGTGGTCGAGGTCGGGACCTATGGCTTGACGATGCAACTCGTCACGCAGGCCGGTGCGGTGTCGGTGGCGAATCCCGAGCCCGGATTGATCCCGGAAGAAGTGACGGCCTCGATGTCCAGCGGCGCAGACTCCGTCTCCGTGCGGGTCGCACGCTATTCTAATCTCGTCCCCCTCGGGCAGACGGTGATGGCCTGGATGGACGACTACAAGGAACTCGCCCGGCTACTGGACCGCGCGGCGGCGCAGTTCCAGCAGGACACGGGTCGAATGCCGGCTCAATTGGACTTCGAGTACAAGAAGATTGCCCCGACGGGCGAACTGGTGATCAAGCAGATTCGCCAGGTGCCTCAGCCATCGGATGGTGCTGCGGAGCAACGTTTCCTCGCGGGCGGTTCCATTCGCTTGGCCGTCCATCAAGGCGAACGTGCCGACCCGTTAGCCACCTATCGACTCAAATCGAAATGGTGGCTCGAGGCGAACAGTCGGTGGATCATCTCCGAGGACTTGAGCGTCTGTCTGTTCGACGATGCGACGTTCGAATATCACGACCAGGGACAGATCCTCACCCTGTCCGGTTCGCCTGCCTCGTGGCCCGAGGCGGAGCACAAACTGATCGTGGCACCGGACCCGGGAGGGGGCATGGAGCCGGACCCCGATGCGCCGGTGTCGTCGGATGATCCGTCTGTTTCTGTTGCGGAAGGGTTCGAGGTGGCGGATTCATGGACCTTCGATCATCTGGACAATCCCCGCCGTTATACGCTCACGACGTCGCTGCCTGCGTATGGCCCACTGCCCGACGATTGCCCGGTCCTGCTCTTGTCGGATCTGTCGTACGACCTGGAGGTCAAGTACGCTGAGCCCGTCCTCGACTGGGACTACACGGGGGAAGTGACGAGCACGACTGCCGACCAGGCGCATCTCGCACCGGTTCTGCTACCCGACCCGGACGATATCCTGCAAACGCGACGGATCAAGGACGCAGATGTCACGGTAGAGACCAGGTTCTATTGGCCACCTCATCCGACGGGACCGACGGCCGGATACACCGCGCCGCTGGCGCGATGGGTGGAAACGACGATTGCAGGTCTCACAGACAAACCCTTCACGCTGACAAACGATTACGCCCAGACGTATGTACCGGGACATCACAACTTCTTCGAATGGTTCGTATTCGACCCGAGCCTGGAGCCGGGCTTGTCACAGGAGACGCGCGACGAATTGCGCGCGGCCGGCGTGGACCTGATTGTGGCTACGACAGGTTTCGCCGATTCGAGCATCGTGACATACGACCTGAGCGAGCCGTTGCCTCCGCCTGACGAGGAAGAAGCGCGGTAAGGTGGGTTCCTGTCCCCGCGCGTCAAGGCTCCATGTTGCCCGGCGTATGACGATGGGCCAGGGCGCGGGCCATGTAGTCGTCCAGCAATTCGATCTCGAACTCCTCGATCATCTTGTCGACGGGAACGGCTTCGTCTTCGCTGGTGATCAGGACCGAGCCGAGGAAGCCGGGGTCCTTGATCGTCACCTTTGGGCCGTATTTGGCTTTGAGTGCCCTCAGTTTCGACCAGTTGTAGTCGAGGTGGGCCAGCCGGCAGTCGAGATTCACATCGGCCACCACGAAGTCGAAGTAGTTCGTGTTCGACGCGAGCACGTCGCCCAGCGGATCGCGAATCTCGCAGGGCAATCCGTTGACAGCTCCGACGAAGTGGGCCCGGCATGAGTAGGCCCAATACGATTGCATCAGACCGCCATGGTACATCGATGAGAAGATGATCAGGTCGGGCTTGGCCTTGGCATACTTGAGCCGCAGTTCGTCGAAGTTCAGGTCGAAACAGATCGCAAAAGCGACACGGCCGAAATCGCAGTCGAACACCGGTGCATCCCGCCCGCACAGGATGCCGCTTTTCGTGGTCTCTTCGATCACGACGTGGTTCTTGTTGTAGATGCCGACGATTTGCCCATCTCGGCCGATCAACACGCTGGAATTTCGCCACGTGCCATCGGGCATCTCCCTCGCGGCTGAATAGACCATATAGCAGTGGTTCTCTTTGGCGACCTGGGCGAAGTAGTCACGCACCTGGTCTTTGCGGACACGGTAGTAGGCCAATCGCTTCTCTGGCGAGAGACCGCTCGGGCGATCGCACGCTTCGGGCACCACGATCAGATCGGGCTTGTCGGGAAGCACCTGCGCGAATCGCCCCTTCCAATGAGCGATCATCCTGTCGACGATCTTCTGTGGATCGGCATCCGAATCCACAGACGGGGAGCGAGGCCCTATGGTTGCGATTCGTACGTGCCCCCGTTTCTTGGGCGAGGTTTTCTCCTGGATGTTCTGCGATTCAGCGGATCGTGCCACCGATACGGTGAGAACGGCGATGGCCAAGGCGACGAAAGACAAGCGCGAGATGCTCATGATGTCACTCCATCCAAATAGTGCGGGTCATTTCTGTTTGGCGGGCCGGCGGTCGTCGACCAACGTCGGCGTTTCGATCTTGTTGCCGTCGAGCACGACCGGGCCGACCGTCTTTTCGATCTGGATTCCAACGCCACCATCTTCCGCTCGGCCGTCACGGATGGTGTTGTTGCGGAACACCAGATCGTTGACGTGGCCTCGAATGCGAATCTCCGCACCGCCGTTGTTTTCGACGATATTCTCCTCCAACCGGTTGCGGTGCGGGGCCATGCCCAGCGACTCGTTGCGGAAGAAGATGCCGTTTTCCTTGTTCTCGCGAACGACGTTGTGCCGCAGGAGATTGTCGGAGTCCTTGTGCCCGATGGAAATCCCGAATCGCCCGTTCTCTTCGAGGACGTTATTCTCGAAGGTTCCGTGGCGAACGCGCCAACAGAGGAATAACCCGTCCGTCCCGTTATGCCTGGCGACGCAGCGCTGGACGGTTGGCCTCTGCGAGCCACTGCCTGGGTGCAGACCAAGGGACGCATTGTCTTCGCTGATGCAGTCGGAGATGGTGACATCGTTCGATTGCTGAAAACTGATCCCGTCCCCATTGTATCCTCGAATGGTGCATCCCTGGATCGTTGCGCCGTGCGAGCCATAGAGGAAGATGCCCGCACCGCGGCAGCCATTCAGTGCGACGTTTTCCGCCTTGTTCCCATCGATGGTCAGATCCTCGATGCGGATGCCCTGGGCGTGATAGGCACTGACGACCGGAAAGACTGTCGCCGCCTTCGCATGGTTGTTCGCCATGCAGTCCGCCATCAAGGGTCTGTCGATGGCGAACGTATGGTCCTTTTGTCCTATGATACGGGCCACGGTCGTATGGAAGCCACCGGCGTTGTCATCCCAGATCGCCACGCCGTAGCCTGGCGCGAATCCCTGCGCGTTCTCAACGGTGATCTGTTGCTCGCCAAAGTCCCCATCCAGGGCCAGGGTGGAGACGACGCTGGGGGCCTTTCGCAGAACGGTCTTGCCTTTGACGCCCCGGACGGTGACGTTGGGGCGCAGGTGCAGCGAATCGTGCATGAGGTATTCACCGGTGCCGATTTCGACGACCCCACCTCCCAAGGCCGCGACGTAGTCGACGCCCGCTTGAAGGACACGGTTGTCGGTGCCAATCAGATCGGCACTGTCCCGGCCCACGGTGATGCGGGGCAACCGGTCCATCGCGCTGTGCATCACCGTCGGAAGCTGCTGCTCCTCGGGTGGCGGTGAGAAGTCGGACACCTCCTCTGTTGCCAGGAGCGAACCCGGGATGCCGAGGACGAGCGCGAGAAGTATTGCGAATGCGATTGATCTGCGAGCCATCGTCGATCTCCTTGCCGTTGCCGGCGGGACTGTGGAAGAGAACTCATCTGTTCCTCGATTATCAAAGCCCGGGCTCTGCCTGTCAACAACACCTTGACACCAGAGCCGATCCCCGGTAAAGGAGGCGTACGTGTCTCTACGAGAAACCGCAGTTTGGGAGCAGTGCGATGACGGAAGATGAGCAAACGCTGGAGGCCAAACTCAGCGAGCCGTACGAAGGCACCCGAGAGATCCTTGCCCAGACGAGGGGGGATTTTCTTGTCCTCGGCGCGGGGGGCAAGATGGGGCCGACGCTGGCCATGATGCTCCGCAAGGCCGCACCTGATCGAAAGGTGTTTGCCGTCTCGCGCTTCAGCGATTGCGATGTCAAGGCCCGCATCGAAGAGCAGGGGATCGAGACGATCCGAGCCGACTTGCTCGATGAAGCGGCTTACGACAGCCTCCCCGACGTCCCGAACGTGTTCTTTCTGGCGGGGATGAAGTTTGGTGCGACAGGCAATCAGCCCATGACCTGGGCGATGAACGTCCATGTCCCGGCGTTGGTGGCGAAGCGATATGCCAAATCACGGATCGTTGCCTTGTCGACGGGCAACGTCTATCCGTTCAGCGACACTCGTGGCGACGGCTCGCGCGAGCAGGATACGCCGTCTCCCGTGGGCGAATACGCCCAATCGTGTCTCGGTCGCGAGCGCATGTTCCAGTACTTCTCGCAAGTCCATGGCACGGCGGTCACACTGATCCGGCTCAACTACGCCAACGAACCCCGCTACGGAATCATCGTCGATGTGACGCGCAAGATCCTTCGCGATGAGCCCATCGATGTGACCATGGGCTTCGTCAACGTGATCTGGCAGGGCGATGCCAACAACTACATCGCGCAGTCGCTGAGCCTTGCGGCCAGCCCCCCCACGATTCTCAACGTAGCCGGACCCGATGTGATCCGTGTTCGCGATCTGGCCGCGCGGATCGGCAAATGCGTGGGGAAAGAGCCGCAGTTCAAATCACAGGAAGCGGAAACCGCGTTGTTGTCCGATTCGCTTTTCTGTGTTGAACGGTTCGGTCCGCCTGCGGTGTCGCTCGACGAGATGATCTCTGAGATTGTCGACTGGGTGGCGGCCGGAAAGACCGTTCTCAACAAGCCGACAAAATATGACGTTCGCGATGGGAAATTCTGAGAGTCTTCCTCTATGATCGAATCAGCGATCTTACAGAAGCTGCGTGCCGGTTGTGTCATCCCGGCTCATCCTTTGGCACTCGATGCGCAGAGCAAGCTGGATCCACGTCGTCAGCGGGCACTGACGCGGTACTACCTGGCCGCCGGAGCGGGGGGGCTGGCTGTGGGGGTGCATACCACCCAGTTTGCGATCCACGAGGCGACGGTGGGGCTGTATCGTCCCGTCCTGGAGCTGGCGGCCGAGTCCGCGGGCGAGGTGGATGTCGCCGTCGGTGACAAGCCCATTCTGATTGCGGGTATTCTCGGGCAGACCGAGCAGGCGGTTCGAGAGGCGCAGGTTGCGACTGATCTGGGGTATCACATCGGGCTGCTCTCGCTGACGGCGCTCAAGGGCAAGTCTGTCGGCGAGCTGATCGACCATGCCCGCCAGGTCTCGGAGGTGATCCCGATCATGGGATTCTATCTCCAGTCGACCATCAGCGGCATGACGCTGCCTCGCGAATTCTGGCGGCGCTTCGTGGAACTGCCCAACGTCGTGGGCATCAAGATTGCGCCGTTCCATCGCTACCAGACGCTCGATGTGCTCGAAGCGGTCGCGTTCTCGGGCCGGGCCGGAGACGTGGCCCTCTACACGGGCAATGACGACAACATCCTCGTCGATCTTCTGACCAGACACCTGTTCAGCGACGGGCAGCGAGAGGTGCCGCTGCAAATCGTGGGAGGTCTTCTGGGGCAATGGGCCTGCTGGACGCGGAGGGCGGTCGAGCACCTGGAGATGGTCAAACGCATTCGCGAGACGAACGCTCCGATCGGGCCCGATCTGCTGACGCTGGCCAGCCAATTGACCCTGGCCAACAAGGCGGTTTTCGATGCGGACAACCGTTTCACAGGCTGCATCCCGGGTATCTCCTATGTTCTTGATGCGCCAGGGACTGCTAGCCAACACCGCGTCGCTGGATGCTTCGGAGCAGCTCTCGTCCGGACAGGCCGAGCGCATCGATGAGATCAGCCAACGATATCCGCACCTGACCGACGACGAGTTTGTGCGAGCCCATGTCTCCGAGTGGCTGGCATAAGAACGCACCGTATGTCATAGGAGTACGCGCGATGAAAACACGCCTTCGAATCCCCGGTATTGTGTTGCTTGTTTGTGTGTTGCTCTGTTCTCCGGCTTGGTGTGCGGATGACGCGACGGCACTAAAGGCCGGAACGGGTCGGGTGGACATCACGCCGGCCAAGCCCGTGCAGATGTCGGGTTATTCCAGCCGCAAGGATCTGTCTACCAGCGTACACGATCCGCTGTCGACTCGCGTCTTGGCCTTCGAGAAGGACGGCAAGCGCCTCATCCTGATCGCGACGGATATCATCGGGTTCTATGAAGGCACCGCCGATTATTTCCGTGAGGCGCTGCTGAGCAAGTTCGACCTCGAACCTTCCGAACTGTTTCTCTGCGCGATTCACACGCACAGTGCGCCGACGCCAACCATCAACAAAGATCGCGGGCATCCGAATAACGTCGAGTATACCGAGAAGCTGAGGGACGATCTCGTTGGGGCCGTTGGTCAGGCGCTCAATCGGATGCAGCCCGCCGAGATCGGGCTTGGAGTCGGTTCGTGTCCTGTAGGGTCGAACCGACGCGAGTTGCGGATCAGCAAGGAAGGCGAGAGCTCCATCGTTCTGGGTCGCAATCCGAACGGTCCGACGGACAAGGAAGTTCTGGTGATGAAGGTCAGCGGGGCCGATGGGGCGCCAATGGCCATGGCGTTCGACTATGCGACCCACGCGACCAGTCTTGGGCCAAAGAACTACGCCATCAGTGGCGACGTGATGGGGCTGGCTGAGCAGTTCGTCGAGAGGATTGTTGGCGGTGACGCCATTGCGCCGGGGTTCGCAGGCGCATCGGGCAACATCGATCCGTGGTTTCGCGTGCTGCCCGGGTTCGACACCGAACGCGGATGGGTGCCCGAACCAGTGCTGCTAGGCACCTTCCTGGGCGAGGAAGTGGTCCACGTCTGCCGAGCTATCGATGCGAACGTACCGACGTCACGGATCGCGACCGACCTGGCCATCCTCGATCTTCCCGCCAAGTCTTCGGGAGCCTTGTCGGGGGGCGAGGCCTCTTCTGCTCCGTTCACTGTAACCGTCGCAAGGCTTGGTGACGTCGCGTTTGTGGGACTCGGCGGCGAAGTGCTGACCGAGATTGGCATGGCCATCAAGGCGGGATCGCCCTGCAAGCACACGTTTGTGATCACGCACTGCAACGGCGCCGCCGGCTATCTCGCACCGGAAGAACTTCACGTCGAAGGCGGCTACGAGGTGCGAAGCAGCCGCTTCAACCCGCAGGCGGCCGATATCGTCGTTCGTCAATCGATTCGAATGCTGCACGATCTGTGAGCATCCGTGACAGCACTTCGCCATCGGGAAGCTCGCTTGCCGATGCCATACGAGTTGGCCAGCGCATTGAGTCGTTATGCGAGACTCTCGACGTTACGAGCGACCTTTCGGATGGCTTCGACGATCTGGTCCATATCCTTACGGGTGCCGAGGAAGGGGATCTTGCTTTCCATCGTGAGCCTCTCTCTCGGAGAAGCCGGGCCGTCGTCCATCATCGGGCATCGCAGTGACTTTCGATAATCTGCGAGGCGAGCCTTGGAGAACGCTGCCTGGAAGGCCGAGGAACTTAGGTGTGCTTCGAGCATCTTTTCCTTATGGCAACCGCCTGAATATCGCCTCGCACCACCTCGCATCGGGATGCCTTCGGCCCGCACGGCTTCGGCAAATCGCGCCGCGGAAACACCTTTGAATTGCTCCTTGTCGTAGTCCATCTCGAACTGGAAGTACGTGATGCGGGTGTCCTTCGTGTAGCGTTTTCGAGGCGACAGCCCGGGGATCTCCTTCAGGATCTTCTCGACGTATCGCCCGTTCTTCTGGCGGGTCCGGTCCTGGTCCTTGAAGCGTTTGAACTGTTCGGTCAGGACCGACGCCTGGAATTCCGTCATGCGGTGGTTCGAGCCTGGGAACGGATAGCCTCGCTCGATCTTCTTGGGGTCGCGTCCGTTGTTGATGAAGGCGGCGCATCGCCGCATGAACTCTTCGTCGCTGCCCAGGATGGCCCCACCCTCACCGCAGACGAGGGACTTCCACTCCTGGAAACTGATGCATCCGGTCGTGCCAAACGTGCCAACCTTCTTACCTCCCACCTCGGCGTACACCGACTGGCAGGCATCCTCAACCACCGGGATCTTGTGCTTTCGGGAGATCTTCATGATCCTATCGATGTCGACCGGAAAGCCGCCCAGATGGATCGGCAGGATGGCCTTGGTGTGCTCGGTGATGGCGTCTTCGATCTTCTCGGCGTCGATCGAGCCGGTGTCGGGATCGATATCGACGAAGATCGGCAGTGCGTGCAAATTCGTGATCGTGTTGATCGTGGCGATGAACGTGTGCGGTGACGTGATGACCTCATCGCCCGGGCCCACGTCCAGCACGCTCAGCGAGGTCCGCAGGGCGGTGGTGCCCCCGTTGGTCAGCGTGCAGTAGGGCACGCCCATGGCCTCGGCAAACATCTTCTCGAAGTCGTAAACCGCATTGCCCCGCAGGCAGCACCAGTTGCGGCTGCGAAGCGCCTTGAGCAAAGCCTTCTCCTCGTGCTCGTCGAAGATGGGCCAGACCTCCGAGAACGGCTTGCTGCGAACCGGTGTGCCTCCATGGAGGGCGAGCTGTTTGGCCTTCCCGGTCGCGGCGGCGTACAGCGATTTGACGCCTGTGGAGGCCAGCGTCAGCCCGGCCAATGTGGCGGATGTGCTTCTTACGAACGAGCGGCGGGTGAGAGAAAGTCGCATGACAGGACACCTCCAGCTTGATCCGAGCTTTCAGTTAGCCGGGCGGCGGGGCCCGGGGCAGTACGCGTCAATCCATCTCGGGCGAGCCCCTGTCGTGCACAGCCTGTCTGCACGCGCTCGCCGCGATTCCATCATAGACTCGGTCTACCGGCTGGTCAAGCTGACATGCGAATGGGGAAAATTCCTACGGCAAGCAAGCACTTTGCCCAATCCCGAGTTTGTCCAGACCCACTATTATCAGGATGGACTGACCCTCAGGAGGCGCGTGACGCGGTTTCTGGAGCGATGCCACGCGGGCGGTCCGAGTCTTTTGCATAAAGTGAGGTGTGTCATGGATCGCAAAGTCCTCCGCCTGACGGCGGTGATAATCGCGGTGGTATGGACTCTGTATGGTTGCGCGGCGGGTTCCGAGGGCCCCTCAACGGCGGCCCCCGCAAAGGCAGATGCAGGTGAAGACGTCGATATCGGATTCTCCTACGACCGATTGACGCCCTATGGCGATTGGGTTCAGTTCGCCCCGTACGGGTGGTGCTGGTCGCCTTACAGCACCCCGGTCGGGTGGCGGCCGTACACGGACGGTCGTTGGGTATATACGGACGATTACGGCTGGACGTGGGATTCCGACTGGGACTGGGGCTGGGCCTGTTTTCACTACGGCCGCTGGGTCTCCACGATGATCTGGGTTGGCTGTGGGTACCCGGCCACGTTATGGACTTCGGCATCTCGATCGGTGCCAGATGGAAGAGCGGCACCATGCGGAGCGGGCATTTCAAGAGCGGCGACATGAGGCCGAGCGCCGAGAGCACGCTGCCCGCGCCAACCGCGAAGAGCTACAGCGGCGCCAGGAAGCCAAAAAGCAGGCCCTGCTTGACGAACAGCAGCGGCAGTTGCACCAGCTCGATCACCGCCAGCAGAGAGAGCGCAACGGTTTCAGCCGCGACGCGAACGACGTTTCGAGGGAGAATCACAGCGGCGTGAAGGCGAGCAGCGTGAGGGTGAGCGGCGCGAGGGACAACGATGCGAAGGGGAGCGGCGGTAGCGATAGCGGATGCGTATGAAGCAACTCCACGACAATCCAACGTCGAGCGGCGGTCGAAGAACGGGGCATGTGCTGATCCTGGCGTGTATGGGCTTGGCTTTCCTGACGGGTTGCACCGTCGGTCCCGATTACCAGAAGCCTGAGGTGCCTGTTCCTGCGAATTGGGGCGGAACGCCAAAATCTGTCACCACCGCCTCGGCTGATCCTGCCCGGTGGTGGACTGTGTTCAACGATGAGGAACTCGATAGCCTGGTGGAACGGGCGGTTCGTTCCAACAAAGACCTCCAACTCGCCTCGGCACGGGTCTGGCAGGCACGGGCCGAACGCCGCATGACCGCCTCGGGGGCGTGGCCGACGGTGGATGCCACGGGATCTTACACCCACATAGACCGGAATCTCAGCTTTGCTGGTTTTGGCACGGGCGCAAGTGGCGGCAGTCTGGCCACGGCCGGCGGTTCGGGGAAATTCGATCTGTATGAGGCCGGCCTCGATGCCAGTTGGGAGGTGGATGTATTCGGGGGTGTCCGGCGGGCCGTCGAAGCGGCCAACGCCAATGTCGCAGCCTCCCAGGAGGATCTGCGAGACACGCTCGTGACTTTGCTGGGAGAGGTGGCCACCAACTACATCGCGCTCCGTGGCAATCAATACCGCATCGAGGTGGCGCGTCGCAATGTCGCCGCACAACGCCAGATGGTGGAAGCCACACAGGGACGGTTCGACGCCGGCTTGGGGACCAACCTGGCGATCGCGCAGGCCGAAGCCCTTCTGGCGGCCACGGAGGCCCAGATTCCCGCCCTCGAGACCTCGGTCAAGCAGTCGATTCATGGATTGGGTGTGCTCCTGGGGATTGAGCCTGAGGCGCTGTTGACCGAGTTGTCGCAAGAGGGCACTGTTCCTCCGGTGCCGTCCGAAGTACCCATCGGCTTGCCGTCGGAACTTCTGCGTCGCCGCCCGGATGTGCGAAGGGCCGAACGGCAGCTCGCCTCGGCCACGGCACAGATCGGGGTGGCCACTGCGGATCTCTTCCCGTCTTTCTCGCTGACCGGAAGCCTGGGCTACCAGAGTACGAAAGGGTCCAGCCTGATCTCACCGGGCAGCCGCTATTGGACCGCCGGGCCGAGCTTGCGCTGGCCCGTCTTCGATGCCGGTAAAATCCGTGCGAATATCCAGGTGCAGACGGCGCTCCAGGAACAGACGCTGATCACGTATGAGAACACGGTACTGACAGCGATACAAGACGTGGAAAATGCCATCGTGGCTTACTCCAACGGTCAGGCGGCTCGGGAGGCCCTCGTTCGTGCGGTCGATGCAAACCGTAGGTCGGTTGAAATCGCACAGGACCTCTATCAGAGGGGGCTCGTGGATTTCCTGAACGTCCTCCAGAGTCAGAGCTCGCTTTACCAATCGGAGGATCAATTGGCTCAGAACGACCAACAAGTGGCGACGGCTCTCGTCGCACTGTTCAAGGCGCTCGGAGGGGGTTGGGAGATACTCTCGGAGCCGACGATTGCAGAGGGGACGGAATGACTCCATCGAAAGAGATTCGCTCGCTACGGAGAAATCGTGCGACGTTGCCCCTCGTCCGGGCGGTAATGTTTCGCAGTCGCATCCTGTGCCTGATGGTCACGGCGTGCGTCCTCACTTCCTGTTCGCGCCACCCTCCAGGGCGGGCCGGCGATGCACGACCTGCCGTCCCGGTGAGGGTGGCGAAGGCCGTTTCGAAGACCGTACCCGTACAGGTGCAAGCCGTCGGTACCGTGCAGGCCTATAACACCGTCAGCGTATTGGCTCAAGTTACGCGGAGCTACAGACGGTCCACTTCGAAGACGGGCAGCACGTCAAAACGGGTGATCTGCTCTTCTCGCTCGATGCTCGACCCTTCCAGGCGGCGCTCGATCAGGCCCAGGCCAATCTGGCCAAAGATCAGGCGCAACTGAAGAATGCTCAGGTGGAACTGAAGCGCAACGCCTCCGTCGTCGAGAAGGGCTACGTCTCGCAAGAGCAGTACGATCAAGCCGTAGCCAGCGCTGCGGCGTTGCAGGCGACCGTGCAGGCCGATCAGGCCGCGATCGAGACCGCCAGGCTCCAGTTGGAGTATTGCACCATCCATTCTCCGGTTGACGGCGTCCTGGGGGCTGCTCTGACAGACGCGGGCAACATTGTCAAGGCCAGCGACACGGGCAACCCACTGGTTGTCGTCAACCAGATTCGACCGGTCTATGTCGCCTTCTTCGTCCCCCAGAAGTACCTGCCTCAAGTCAGAAAGTACATGGCGACGGGCAAGCTGACGGTGGAAGCGACCATTCCAGGCTATGAGGGGAGTGTCCCTCATGGCGAGCTGACCTTCATCGACAATAGGATCAATCCCCTGGCCGGCACGATCCAACTTCGGGCCACCTTCGCCAACGAGGACGAAATCCTCTGGCCGGGACAATTCGTCAACACAGTCCTGACGTTGACGTCTCAGTCCGGAGCGGTTGTCGTTCCGTCGCAGGCCGTCCAGACCGGGCAGAAAGGGGAATACGTCTTCGTGGTCAAGCCCGATATGACCGTCGAGTACCGTTCAGTCACCGTGTCCATGACCGTGCAGGACGAATCAGTCATCTCCAAGGGTGTGAAGGCCGATGAGAAGGTCGTGACGGATGGGCAACTCCGGCTCGCCAACGGCGTCCCCATAAAGGTCGTCGACAGCCTCAGCCCTGGGGAGGGCCAGGGACCATGAGCATCCCGGAGTTGTTCATACGACGGCCGGTCATGACGACCCTCGTCATGGCGGGAATCCTCCTCTTTGGCATCATCGCTTATCGTCTGCTGCCCGTGAGCGAGTTGCCCAACGTGGATTTCCCTACCCTTCAGGTCTCTGCCAGTCTTCCCGGGGCCAGCCCCGAGACCATGGCTTCTTCGGTCGCCACACCATTGGAACGCGAGTTTTCCACCATTGCCGGCCTCGATTCGATGACCTCGAGCAGTGCCTTGGGCAGCACGTCCATCACGCTGCAATTTGCCCTGTCCAGGGATCTCGACGGTGCCGCGCTCGACGTCATGGCGGCGATCAGCCGGGCGCAGCGGCTGTTGCCCCCGGAGATGCCCACGCCTCCGTCGTTTCGCAAGGTCAACCCGGCGGACCAGCCGATCCTGTACGTCGCGGTGAGTTCGACGACCTTGCCGCTCTCGACGGTCGATGAGTACGCCGAGACGCTCATGGCCCAGCGCATCAGCATGGTCAGTGGCGTCGCCCAGGTCCAGGTGTACGGCTCGCAGAAATACGCCGTCCGCGTCCAGGTGAACCCTGACGCGCTGGCGTCGCTGGGAGTCGGGATCAACGATATACAGAACGTGATCGACAGCGCCAACGTCAACCTGCCTACCGGAACGCTCTACGGTGACTACCAGGCCTTTACCGTCAAGGCCACCGGTCAGCTCACGCGGGCCGACGCCTTTCGGCCGCTCATCGTCGCCTACCGCAATGGGGCGCCGGTCTACCTCGATCAGGTCGCCCGCGTCCTCGACAGCGTGCAGAACGACAAGATTGCGAGCTGGCACAATGGCAAGCGTGCCATCGTCCTGGCGATTCAACGGCAGCCGGGAACCAACACGGTGCACGTTGTGGACGCCATTCGGACGTTGCTGCCGAGTTTCCGAACACAAATCCCGCAGTCCATTGCGCTCGATATTCTCTACGATCGTTCGCAGACCATTCGCGAGTCGGTCAAGGATCTGGAGTTTACCCTGTTGATCAGCGTTGCCCTCGTGATTCTCGTGATCTTCTTCTTTCTGCGGAACGTCACCGCCACCATCATCCCCAGTTTGGCGCTGCCGCTGTCGATCGTCGGGACGTTCACGGTGATGCACCTGCTGGGTTATAGTCTGGACACGCTCTCGCTGATGGCGCTGACCTTGTGCGTCGGGTTCGTCGTGGACGACGCCATCGTCATGCTGGAGAATATCGTCCGACACATGGAGATGGGCAAGCCGAGGTGGCAGGCGGCGCTGGACGGATCGAGGGAAATCGGTTTTACCATTCTGTCGATGACTCTGTCCCTGACGGCCGTGTTCATTCCGCTGCTGTTCATGGGGGGGATCATGGGCCGGCTGCTGCATGAGTTCGCGGTGACGATCAGCGTCGCGATCCTGATGTCGGGACTTGTCTCACTGAGCCTTTCACCCATGTTGTGCAGCCGGTCTCTTGAGACCCCCGGGCCAGGGTCGGCGCAGCATTCTGTACGCGATATCAGAGGGGCTTTTCAATGGCATGCTTCGAGGGTACAGCGTCAGTCTCAGGTGGGTGCTGAAGCACGGCCTGCTCATGATCGTCTTGTTCGTCATCCTGCTGGTGGCGACGGTACACCTATTCATCATCATTCCCAAAGACTTCATTCCCAGCGAGGACATGGGGCAGATCTTCGGTTTCACCCAGGCCGCGCAGGACATCTCCTTCGATTCAATGGTGCGGCACCAGAAGGCCGTCAATGAAATCATCGGGGCCGATCCGGCTGTCGAGGGCTACATGTCCGCGGTCGGTTTCGTTGGCCTCGGCGGCGCCAACTCCGGTGTGGTCTTCATGCACCTCAAGCCCCGCGCCAGCGTCCCCGCGTCGACGTCGTGATCCGGCGGCTGGCCCCGAAGTTGATGCAGATTCCTGGGATGTTCGTGTTCCTGCAAAATCCCCCCGTGATCCGCATCGGGGGACGGCTGACGAAGAACCTCTATCAATACACTCTCCAGGGTCCCGACATCGACGAGCTCTATCATTGGGCGCCGCAGGTGGAAGGTGCTCTGCAGGCGCTACCGGATCTTCAAGGGGTCACCAGTGACCTCCAGATCGCCAATTTGCAGACTATCGTCGACATCGACCGCGACCAGGCCACCGCGCTTGGCGTCTCGGTCGCGCAGATTGAAAGCACGCTCTACAGCGCTTACGGTTCGAGGTTGGTCTCGACTATCTACGCGCCCAACAACGAGTACGACGTGATCCTCGAAGTGCAGCCCCAGTACCAGAAGTCGCCCAGCGCGCTTTCGACGCTCTACGTTTCATCGGCCAGTGGCAACCTGGTGCCTCTTCCCGTCGTAGCGACGTTCAAGAAGGCACTCGGTCCGTTGACCGTCAACCACAGCGGGCAACTCCCTTCGGTCACGATCTCGTTCAACCTCCAACCCGGCGTAGCGCTGAGCCAAGCCATCACCAGCATCCAGAAGGCCGTCACGGCTGCACACATGCCGGCCTCGATCGTCGGCAGCTTCCAGGGCCAGGCCCAGGCGTTTCAATCGTCGCTGCTGGGGATGTGGATTCTCTTGATCATGGCCGTCCTGACGATCTACATCGTGCTGGGCATCCTCTACGAGAGCTTCATTCATCCGCTGACCATTCTCTCGGGGCTTCCCTCGGCCAGTGTCGGTGCCTTGCTGACTTTGATACTGTTCCACCAGGTCTTGAGCATCTATGCCTTCGTTGGGATCATCATGCTCATCGGCATCGTCAAAAAGAATGCGATCATGATGATCGACTTTGCGCTGGCGGCCGAGCGAGGCGAGGGGCGTCCTCCGGCCGAGGCCATCTACGAAGGGTGCCGGTTGCGTTTCCGCCCGATTACGATGACGACCATGGCGGCGCTGATGGGAACCTTACCGATTGCGCTGGGGATCGGGGCCGGGGCTGAGGCCCGCCGACCGCTGGGTCTGGCCGTCGTGGGAGGGCTGTTCTTCTCTCAGTTCATCACTCTCTATATCACGCCGGTCATCTACGTCTACCTCGACCGGGTGCAGAGCCGTCTCGCCCGACGAAGGAAGCGGTCCTCCAGTTCGCCTTCCTGACCCTCTTGTTAACCAGCGGACCGCCTGAGGCCCGGCGGAGGGCTTGCAGGCGTGCTCAAGCTGAGATGCGCTCGATCGCCAGTGCGACGGGAGAAGGTGCTTCTTCGCCTCGTCCGGACCGGGAGGCGACTTCTTCGATGGCCTCATACAGGACTTTACAGGCCCGCTCGTAGGGGCAGCCGGTCACCTGCGCGATCAGACGCGTGCCGCGATCGATAAGCTTCTTGTTGCTGGGCGAGAGCCAGACCATCGCGTTGCCGATCACCCGGCCCAGACGCACCATCGTGGCCGTCGAGACCGTGTTGAGCACGAGTTTGATCGCCAGATGCTCCCAGAGTCGCAAGGGCGACGAGGGTAATTCACATGCGAAGTGAAAGTGTTCGTCGACATCGATCGCATGCTTCTTCGGCCCGATCGTGATCGCCGCCGTCTTGCGGTATCCTGCCTCGCGAACGATCGATTCTACCTCGGAGGTAAGACCTACCGCGACGAGCGCCGAATCCGGTGCGTCGATGCGCGAGGCATCGGGCTCATTGCCGATACGGAAGCGATGAATCTCGGCATTGTCCAGCTTGGGCGGATTGCTTTGCAGAGTTGGCGGGGCGTTCAACTGCCGGTAGACGTCGGGACCCCAGCGCAGGCCGCGAGGCGGACGCTGGAGCATTTGCTCCCAAGCGGCTTCCGTCGCCTCGCGTGGATTCTTGACGAAGGCCCACGACACGGGCGACTGCATATCACCATCTTTGCGGAAGGGCGGTACCATGAACGTCGGGGATCGCTCTGTCGTGTCGGTCAGCACATCCAGCAGGAGACTGTCGGCCACATAAGTCACCAGGCCGTGCTGTCGATAGATCGCCTCCTCGAATTGCGTCAGGCGACTCATCGCGTCGACGGCCTCGGGTTTCGACAGATCGCTTAGCAGCGATCGAAAGAGCCGGACGTATTCTTCCTGCGTGCGCTCCTCCCAAGCCAAGTGAGGTTGATGGTCCTGCAGCCAGCGCATCAGTCGCCATCTCCAATGCCGCGCCGACCACCAGTAGCTCGGCGGTCGTCGCCTGCATTCGCGTTGAGCCCGTGATGGCCATGGGCCCGGTCGCCAGATCGAGTTTCGTGATGCGAGGCTCTTCGATGATCTGCCTGGATCGCTCGACATGCTCGCACAGTAGGGCGGTCGGATTGTTGTAGACGAAGAAGACGTTGGCTCCCCGGTCGAGGCCTTCCCAAGCAGTACCGATGACGAAGGGCGTTTCGCCTCCTTCCGTGATCGCAACGACGACGTCGCCCTCCTGTACGCCTGCCTCTCTGAGCTGATACCGACCAAAATCGGGGAAGTCCTCAAAGCCTTCCACCGACTTGATGAGCGCAAAATCGCCTCCCGCCATGACGCTGACACACCGATCCTCGAATTGTGCGGCAGCGCCTTGAGTAGGGCGAGCGTCCTCGCTCGCCTTGTCGTGCGGGGACGCACGACCTACAACGTCCGTCTCGCGCAGAATCGCCGCCAGGCCGCCTCCAGTAGAATGCTCAGTCGTCCGGTCGCCCCGCAGCCGGTGAAGAAGATACGCTTGTCCGCGTTGATGGCTTCGAGCAGTGACTCGATCAATCGAGGGTAGCCATCCTGAGCGAAGAGCTTGTCAGCCGCCTGCGCGATGTCTTCATCCACCGACAGCAGTTCGCGGATGCCCGCCGCAACGTCCGCCTGGATCGTCTCCGAGAGCCGACGCGTCTTGGAATGCGACGATTCGGTCAGCAGTTCGCCCAACCGGAACGCTGTCTCTTCTTGCAGGAACGCTTTGGCCTTCTCGCACGCATCTCCCATCATCAACTCTCACAATTCTAAAGGTCTTCTTCCGGCTCCGTCGATACCACGATCAGACTGTTGGCCACCTGGCGTTCCTGGCCATCCGATGGTGAATTCATCACGCGTCCGCCCAGCCAGAGGGTGGACGAGCCGCCTCCGTCGAGGTTCATTGCTTCGGTGCAACCGAGCCGCAGCATCAGCGACGAAAGCTCGGTGTAGTTCATGCCGATGGATAGTCCCTTCTGACGGCCATCCACCACGACCAGGAATAGAGCCTCACGGTTCCAGCCGATGGCGGTGCGCGGATGACGCTCGGGACGATGTGCCCAGTCAAAGGCCCGGCCCTCACGCAACAGGATCGGGCCGCCTCCCAGCGCCGTCGTCACGCCTGTCAGGTCGGGCGACATTTCCAGATGGAGTGACACAATCGTTCCTCGGGTCAAGGTTGGGAGTCTGTCAGCCAGCTCAGGTCCGATGGATAACACCATGATGTCAGGTTTCAGGGCCGTGTCGCCTTCTGCATTGATCGCCGTGATTCTGGCCTGGAAGCGTTCTCCCGCTCGCAGAGGCAACCAGGGCGCTTCACCATCCCATTCCAAGGTCAGTTCCAACCCGCCCGAGGTCCGTGTGGAAGGGCCAATCGCTGGTGTATACAGCACGGCCGCGTCATCTGCTCGCTTCTCATTGAGACCAAAACTGATATTCAGCCTGTCCGGGCCGGTCGCTCGAAACGCCGTTCGAACTTCGCTCATATGCGGCTGGCCATTTGGGTCTACCCAGAAGCTGGCCCCTGTCGGCGAGCTGACCAGTTCGCCTCCGATAATCTGAAGACCGATAGGGTCGCCCTGATACGGCCCGGACCGGATATGGAAGAAGTCTCCATTAACAGCCGCCAAAGGTCGGCGTGTGGAGCTCGCCACGCTTTCGATCTGCTCGGTCACGGAAGCCAGCCCGTAGACATGGTCCTGGGCCAGCGTGGCGACAAGCTGGAAATGTTCGCGATGGCGGTCGATCTTCACGACGTGAATCGACCAGGGCGCATCGCTGATGCGCTCGTGCAAATACCCAATGCCCGGTTCCACCCGAGGCCACGTGCCGGCGGTATTCGCCTCGATCGGCAGAGGGCAAATCGCGCAGAAAAAGAGAATCCACACGAATCCCGCCGCCAGACCTGGAAACCGGCGGGGCGAACCCCAGGCCTTCCCACGTGATCTCTTGTATTCGCTCATCATTGCTCCAGAAGACACCGTGTGACCTGTGGCGGTCAGTTCCAATCGGGCAGTTCGTCTCGTGTCAGGACGAGGTCATGGTTGTAGATGGCTCTGAGTTTGGCCGGATCGTTCTTGCGAATCCAGGTGCTGTGCCATGTAGTGAACCAGCTCCACAAGAACCGTTGCGCCTCCATCGTATCGGGGTCGGGAATGATGTCACATTCCGACAGAGCAACGGGTTTGTCGCCGGCGACCGACGCTATCTTTGCGTAGTTGGCCCGCTTACCCTGCTGGCCTTCGCGGTAAATGTCGACGCCCACGATGTCCATGTACTCGAGTCCGGGGAACCAGTCGGTGCGCATCTCGTGCGAGAAGGAGTAGACCCACAGCAGATTGTTGAGCTGATGATGCTCGGTGTAATAGGTGTAGATGAACCGCCAGAGTTCCTCGGCGTTCTCCTGGCCCTGCATGCTCCACCAGAACCACCCGCCGCAGATTTCGTGCAAGGGCCTCCACAGGACGGGGACGTTGGCATCCCGCAGTTCCTTCAGCATCCCGGCGGTGACGTCCAGGTCCTTCATCATGGCCTCATGCTCCGGCGTCCCTTCCGTCAGGGCCGCTTCGATGTCGAATTCGAGCTTCGTGTTGGGATACGTGTTCACCGGCTCGAGCGGATTGCCCCAGTGCCAGCACATCGCGACCAGGCCGCCCGCTTCCCACCACGCGATAGCATCCTGGACGAGCTGCTTTTGGATGGACGTGTAGTCCTCATGATATTTCCGCGCAAAGATCCCACCCTCGAATTCGATCAGGGCGGGGTACTTTCGGGTCGTCCCGACGACATAGCTCAAGTCCCGGTCCATCATATTGCCATACATCACGTGATGGCCCGCCAGCATCTTCCGGCCGTGGATGGACTTCAGATAGGTCAGCACATTTTGTGCCTCGACGCTGGCCTGCGACGTCGTCGGCTGCGGTTCATCCGCCAATGCAGAAAATGCCCAAGGACTTGAGCACAGGAGAACAAGGATACAGGTAATCGCAGAGATTCTCACTGTCATCAGGCATTCCTCCATCTATGGTCCTTGAGTGAACGTACGGGCCTTCACGGCGTGCTCATCGTAGCGACCCGCGAGAGACCCTTCAAGAGCGTTCTGCTTGCGGTCGATAAGGAGAGTCGATTCTTCGAGGCGATTGTGTTAGGCTGGGGACCATGAAGCCCAGCGATTCGGACATGGAAGTCGTATTCGGTTCTGCCGGAAGAGCGCTGGCGGTCATTCTGACGCTCATCTGTGCGATCGCAACCGCAAGGGCGACGGACGAGAACCCCCGCGTGGATGACGTCTCGGCCGCACTCACGAGCATCGCGCCGACGCCCCGTGGGATTCCTTGCGTTGCGAGCGATTTCGATGTGCCGGGCGGAGGGCATCTTCAGGGGATTCAGCAGGCGACGATCAAAGGTAGACCGTTTGCCGTGGTCAGTGGCAGTGCCGGTCCGGACTCCTATCTTGCTTTGATTGCCCTTGAAGATTCTGCGGCTCGTGTCATGGCAATCCGACCCTTGTTGCCGCGTCCGTTCAACCACGCCGGGGGCTTCCAGGTCTGTGGCGATTACCTGGCCATCGGGATCGAGGACGACAACAGCAAGATGGCATCCCGTATATGGATTCTGGAACTGGGCGAATTGGCACGGTCCCCCCGACCCAAGCCCATCATCGAGATCGAACGGCATGGCGAATACAAACGCGCTACTGCCGGTGCGGTCGCCTTGGCCAAGGTTCACGACAGGCACCTGTTGTGCGTGGGCACCTGGGATTCGGCGACGATCGACATCTACCAATCCAATGGCAAGGCACTGGGCGATTCTGCCTGCCGGTTCGAGTTTCGCGAGACCTGGGACGTAACGAAGGCGGATCGATCGACTTGGTCAGACCATGATTATGCGTCCTATCAGAACCTCAATCTCGTCGTGGACACCCACGATGGCGCGTTCCTGATCGGGTTTGCTCATACCGGTGGCAAAGACATCGCGGACGTTTTCGAACTACAGATGGAACCAGCCGTTTCTGTCGATCGGCGCCTGGCAAAGCTCCACCGGTGTGAGTTCGACGGCCAATCCACCAGCTTCCGCCACGGCTCCGGCGTGGTCGTCGCCGACGCCAAGACCCTCGCCATCCTCTCCTGTGGCTACCAGAAGTTTGTTATCGAGCGATTCGAATCCAAGCTAGGCGCTGACGAAATGGAGCGTGTGAATTAGCTATGGCTCGTGCGAAGAAGACGATGCGGGTGGCGGGGCTGATATCGGGGACGTCGGTCGATGGGGTCGACGTGGCCATCGCGGACATCGGGGGCGGGAAGGTTTGCCTGATAGCGTTCGACGTGTTTGCGCCACAAGACCGCTTTGCGCCGGGAGATTCTGTCGCTTTGCGATCCTGACTTGGCGAGGGTGGATCATATCTGCCATCTCAATCACGTTCTGGGTGAGGTGTTTGCAGAAGCGGTTATCAAGCTGTGTGGCAAGACCGGCATTGCCCTGGAGTCAATCGATCTGATCGGCTCGCATGGCCAGACGATCTGGCATCAACCCGAAGGCAGACGTTACAGGGGCAAAACGATTCGCTCAACGCTGCAGATCGGTGAGCCCTCGGTGATTGCCCAGCGGACGGGCATCACCACAGTGGCTGATTTTCGACCGCGTGATATGGCGGCGGGGGGGCAGGGCGCACCGCTGGTGCCTTATGCCGACTACGTACTCTTTCGCGATGCCGAAGGTCAGCCGGGCAGTGCAGAACATCGGGGGAATCGCCAACGTCACGTTCCTGCCTCGTGCATGCAAGAGCGAGGACATCCTGGCTTTTGACACCGGACCGGGGAACATGGTAATCGATGCCCTCGTTCGTCTCGTCACGAGCGGAAAGCGCCACTTCGACAGAGGCGGAACGATGGCGGCTAAGGGACACGTCTGCGAATCGCTTCTTCGCCAAATGCTCAAGCATTCCTTCCTTCGCCGCAAGCCACCGAAATCGACCGGCCGCGAGGAGTTCGGCCAGACGTATTGCGAGTGGTTCTGCGGAGAGGCGAAGAAACGGACGCTCTCACCAGAGGACATGATCGCGACTGTTACCGCGTTCACGTCCCGCACGATAGCCGATGCCTACCGCAGATTCTTGCCCGAGATGCCCGACGAGATGATCCTTGCCGGCGGGGGGGCTCACAACCGGACGTTGACGCGGATGTTGCAGGGCGAGATGCCAGCCGTTAAGATGCGCACGACGGATGAATTCGGGATCGACGTCGATGCCCGAGAAGCGGTCGCCTTTGCAGTCCTGGCGTGGGCCACGATGCGGGGGGCCGCCAACAACGTGCCCAGTGCCACTGGAGCGGCCGAACCGGTCGTTCTGGGCAAGATTGTGCCGGGAAGATGACAAAAGCGAAAAGCCTGCCGACAACGGAAAAACGCAACCCCAACAGCGCCTCTATCGATACCCTCTCGACTCAGGAGATCGTGGACCTGATCGGCACCGAGGATATGATCGTGCCCCAAGCGGTGGCGACGCAGCGCGAGCCGATCGCCGCCGCGGTTGATATGATCGTGGATCGCCTCCGCGCGGGTGGGCGATTGTTCTACGTCGGCGCAGGTACCAGCGGCCGGCTGGGCGTCCTGGATGCTTCAGAATGCCCCCGACGTTCGGCGTCGAGCCTTCGCTGGTGCAGGGCATCATCGCAGGTGGCAGACAGGCGCTGGTGCGATCGATCGAGGGCGCCGAGGATTATCCCGAAGACGGCGCTGCCGCGATTGACGCCAAACATGTGAGCCCGAAGGACACAGTAGTCGGACTGGCCGCCTGTGGCATGACGCCTTTCGTACACGGTGCGCTGGAGCGAGCCGGGCGGATCGGAGCCGGCACCGTTTTCGTCACCTGCGCGCCGGAAGCGGTCCGGTCGATTCCCGCCCAGATTGTCATCAATCCGGTCGTCGGGCCCGAGGTGATCACCGGATCGACTCGGATGAAAGCGGGCACCGCCACCAAACTTGTGCTCAACACGCTTACGACTGCCGCCATGGTCAAGCTGGGCAAGGTCTATGGCAACCTGATGGTGGACCTGAAGGCGGTCAACGAGAAGTTGCGCGACCGCAGCATCCGCATTGTCATGGATGTCACGGAGTTGCCGAGGCAGCGGGCCAAGGCCTTGCTGACTCGGGCGGACGGTCGAGTCAAGGCGGCGCTGGTCATGCATTTTCGAAGCGTCGATCTCCATCAGGCTTTGGAAATCCTGGCGACGCACGATCAGATGTTGCGTCCCGCCATCGGGGAGTCCACGGAATCGGCATAGTGCCCAGACACTTCTGGTTGCTGCTCTTCCTTCTGCTCGTGCCGGTTGCATCAGCTAGTGCCGCCGAGGTCCAGTCTGTCAACGTCGCGCTCAATGAAATCGCCCATAATTTCACCACGTGGGATTGGGCGGTCATCGTTCTCTACCTCGCCTTCACTACCATCCTGGGCGGTGTGCTGGCAGGCAAGCAGGCATCAATGAAGGACTTCTTCCTGGGCGGTCGCAGTTTGCCCTGGCCCGCGGTGTGCGGATCGATCATTGCGACGGAACTGTCGGCCGCGACCTTCCTCATCGCCCCCGCCATCGTCTTTGCACAGGGCGGGGACATGACCTATATCCAACTGGCCTTTGGCACCATTCTCGCCCGCTTCATTATCGGTTATTTCTTCATCCCCGCCTACTACCGGCGCGAAATCTATTCGCCCTACGAGTATATGGGCTACCAACTCGGGCCTCGCATCCGAAAGATCACGACGATCCTATTCATGGTCGGTGGCATCCTCGCGCAGGCGCCGCGTCTACATCGCGGCCAAGGCCCTTCAGGTCATCACGGGTACCGACGTGGCCACTTCGATCGTCATCATCGGTGCCGTCTCGATTGGCTGGACCATCATGGGGGGCATCACCACCGTCATCTGGACCGATGCGATTCAGTGTCTGCTGTTCACGTTCGGCGCCATCGCGGCATTGGCTTTCGCCGCAACCACGATCGACGGAGGACTCGCCACGATCATCTCCGAAGCCTATCAGGCGGGCAAGTTGCACGCGATTGACCTCAGTTTCGACCCGAAGAAAGTGTACACGCTCTGGTGTGGACTCATCGGCTTCAGTGTCCTGACGCTCGCCTCGCACGGCACGGACCAGTTGATGGTCCAGCGGATGTTCACGTGCAAGAACGCCGTTGACGCCCGCAAGGCCGTCATTTGGTCGAGCCTCTCGCAGGTGCTGACCTACCTGATGCTGTTCGTCGGTGCGGCTATCTACGTTTACTATCAGCACATCCCGCTCTCGCCTGCCGAGCAAACGGTCGTCGATAATGACTCGATGAAGATCTTCGCTATCTACATCGTTGACGTTATGCCTCCGGCCCTGTCGGGTCTGTTGATGGCCGCCATCTTCGCCACCGCGATCTCGACGCTCGATTCGCTCCTGGCGGCGCTGTCACAGTCGACTATCGCGCTTGTCTACAAGCCCCTTTTCAGACCCGCCGCTTCCGATCGCCATTACGTTCGTGCCTCGCGCGTGATCGTGCTCATCTGGGGTATTCTGCTGACTATCTTCGCGATTCTCTGTGACGCGATTGCTCGCTCATACGCCGACCTGCTCCAGTTTGCCCTGGCGATGGCCGCCTATACCTACGGTGCCTTGCTGGGTGTCTTCCTGCTGGCTTTTCTGCCCACGAAACGTGACGACCTGGGGCTGATGTGGGGCGTGCCCCTCTCGATGTTGACCGTCTTCGCCCTGAATTGGCACCAGCCGGTTCCGCAGGGCATTGTGGTGGTGGCCTCGGTCGTATTGCTCGTCCAGGCGATCCGCCATTTGCGTTCTGAGCCGGTGAAGATCGTCTATGTGGCCATCGCTGTCGTGTTGCTCCTTATGATCAGCCTGGCTGTCGTCGGACGCACTCCCGATGGTGAGCCGGTCCACATCGCATTGGCTTGGCCCTGGCATTTTCCCATTGGCACCGCCATCACCCTGATTCTGGGCTATCTCGTCGGCAGGAAGCGGTCCGGAGAACCGGTGACCCAGTGACGTAAACGGGTTAACAATCAGCCTGAAAGCGTCGCAGGATCGACGCCACTTCTTCCCGGTATGGCCGTTTTCAGGCTAAAAATGCGGGTTGGGCGGCCCTTCCGTACGGCAAATCGACCTCGATCACGCCTGTTTTGGCCCCTTGGCCTGCACGGTCGCCCGAGTTGTTATTCCTTTAGTTGTCGCGGTTTGCGCCGAATATGGTATAATAGGGGTAATGGACAAACACGAACTCAAGTCGATCCAGGGCTTTCTGTCCGTCGTGGGCGAGGGGCTTGGAACGGGCCAAGATGGCGTGGCGCTTCCGGACCGGCTGTCGGAACTGTCCCGTATCATTCAGCGGCTGATGCGCGAGCGGCTCGGCACGGGCAGTCTGCGGGCCAAAGTCCAGATGGCAACGCTGGAACGCAGGGCGAGACGCTACAAGCGTAGGATCGAAGCGAGCCTTGGCGAGGGGCATTACGCGAATTAGACGGAGCGAGCGACCCCGATCCAGGCGGCCGGGTCACAGCCACGATGCATCTGGGCCGTGAAGCCTCGTGGGGAGGACAGCCCGACGTCTGCCCGAAGGTCCTCTCGACGATACCATGTCCTTTGAGGTGCTCGATTCTTCGCGAAGTCCACTTTCTGGAGTCTGTGGCCACAAATTGCACAAGTCATTGTTCGGCTCTACGCTCGGCATTTGAATCTCCTCAGTGTGTCGCGGTTGCTTACCTCGTCTGGTCGCGCTACAATGGTGCCGCTCTGAGTTTCTGGGGAACTCTCGATTCTACCTGGCGGGAAGGGAGGTGCGATCGTGTTGAGACGGACGTTGGTTGTTGGAATGCTGGTGGCAGTGACCGGCGGGGTATCGCAAGGGACACTGCTGGAGAGGGCGCGGCAGCGAGTGGGCGATGTTCGGTTCGGGTCGTATGCGACGTCGCGACAGGTCGAGCAGATGGCGACCGACGAGGCCTTTCGGGAGGCTGTCTGGCAGACGATCCAGCGGATGGGGATCACCAAGCTCTATGTGGAGGTCTATCGCGGCGGTCATACCGTGCCTCCCGAACAGCTCGTCCAGGTTCGCGACTGGCTCCGGGAGCGCGACATCGAGGTGGTCGGTGGCATCGCCACCGTTCCGGGAGGCGACGTGGGCGTGCGGCAGCAGGGGCCCCTCGGCTGGTTCAACTGGCAGAACGAGAAAACGCAACGCGACCTCGAGCGAATCATCCGCGTCGGTGCGCCGCTGTTCGACACGTTTATCATCGACGATTTCTTCTGCACGGGGGACGTCAGCGACGAATCGAAGCGGGCCAAAGGCGATCGCTCGTGGGGGCAGTACCGGCGCGACCTGCTCACGGAGCTGGCGCAGTCGGTCTTCATCGGGCCAGCCAAGGAAGCCAATCCCGACATCACGATGATCGTCAAGTATCCTCAGTGGCACGATCGGTTCCACCTATTCGGATACGACACGGAGACCTTTCCGCGTATCTTCGATCGCGTCTGGGTGGGCACCGAGACGCGGGGCCGCAATACGCAGCGGTTTGGTTTCGTGCAACCCTACGAAGGTTTTATCAACTATCGTTGGTTGGCAGACATTGCGGGCGAGAAAATCGGCGGCGCCTGGTTCGACCATGGCGACTGCGCCGAGCACGACTTTCTCGACCAGGCATACACGAGCGTGCTGGCCGGGGCGCCCGAACTGGTCTTCTTCAACCTGGGCAACGTTGTGGCGGGCCATCCGGACCATGCGAAGGTCGCAAACCAGTTCGCCCAACTGGCGGACCTGGCTGCGTTCGTCCGCGAGCACCCAGTTGCAGGCGTGCCCGCCTACAAGCCACCGAACAGCGACCCGGCGGGTGACATGTACCTCATGGACTTCCTCGGCATGCTGGGCATCCCGCTCCTTCCGGTGCACGAGTTTCCCAGCGACGCGCCGGTTATCTTCCTGCCCGCCCAGGCGGCCACCGATCCCGACCTGACCGAGCACGTCAGGAAGGCGAAGGCGAGAGGCGCGCATCTGGTCGTGACGACAAACCTGTTGATCGCCTGGCCTGAAGGCAGAGACTTGGCCTCCGTCGTCGGCATCGATCCGGATTTCACATCGGCGCCTTTGCGTGCGGCGCATCACGCAGAGGTTGGCGACGTCGCAATCGATCTCGAAGCGCCTATCGAAGTGACGCCAAGGGACGGCGATGTCGTCTGCACCGACGACTCACGACATCTGTTGCTCCTGCGCACGGTGGGCAATGTGTCTCTACTCAACACGCACACGTACAATCAGGCGGATTTCGACGCGGTGGGAGAGGTCTTGCTGTGCCCCCGCCGGCTGGGATTGCTCTCTTTGACCGAGCCCGCCCTGACGGCATTTCGCACGGCGTTCGGTGGCGGGAAACGACCGGTCTTCTGGGGGCCAGCATGCGTTACCTACCATCCATTTGCCGATACAGGCTCTGGCGAATGCGTGCTCCAGAACTTCAACGATGAAGCCATCGACGTCAGTCTCACGGTGCCGGCCGATCGCTTTCAACTGGTCGACCGCTTTTCAGGAATGCCCATTACGACGCGAGCCAGCCGAGTGAACGAGGCGGTTCGCCTGACATTCACCCTGCCGGCTCGCGATCGCGTCTGGATCACATCTTCGAACAGGAGGTAGATCCACTGCTGAGTCTGTCACCTATCGTCAGAAGATACGACGATAAATATGGCAGTAGGGCGTCTTGTGCGTCTTGTTGTAGTAGTCCTGATGATAATCCTCGGCGGGCCAGAACGTGCTCGCGGGCGTAATCTCCGTCTTGACGTCGTAGCCTTTCTGCCTGAGGATGCCGACCAGCTTTTCGGCAATCTGTTTCTGCTCGTCGTTGAGGTAGAAGATCGCCGAGCGGTACTGCGTTCCGATGTCCGGGCCCTGGCGATTCAACTGCGTGAAATCGTGTGTCTCGAAGAAGAGCTTTGCCAGCGCCTCGTAGCTCGTCTTGTTCGGATCGTAGACCACTTCGACCGTTTCGGCGTGCCCCGTGCGGTTAGTGCAAACCTGTTTGTAGGTCGGATGGTCCACATGACCACCGGTGTAGCCGACCGTGGTGGAAATCACGCCGGGAGCCCGTTGCATGTGGTACTCTGTCCCCCAGAAGCAGCCCGATGCAAACAGGGCTCGCTCGGTCTTCGGTTTGGCCGCGGCCTGGGCGTTTCGCTCATCAGCCGAGAGGAAGTTCATCGAGATCGAGTTGACGCAATACCGCGTGTTCTTGGCGGTGAGTTGCTCGCCTCTGAAAACGTGCCCCAGATGCGCGCCGCAGTTGGCGCAGATGATTTCGGTCCGCATCCCGTCGGCGTCGGGTTGCCATTTGACCGCGCCGGGGATCTGGTCGTCGAAACTGGGCCAGCCGCATTCCGACCGGAATTTCGACGAGGATTCGAAGAGCTCAGCTCCACAGCGTTTGCAGGTGTAGACGCCGTTCTCGAAGAAGTTGTTGTACTTGCCGGTGAAGGGACGCTCGGTTCCCTTGTAGAGAATGACCCGCTCTTCCTCGGGCGTCAATTCGTTGTACATGCTTTCCCCTCGATAGAAAGAAACGTTGGCGACCTGGATGTCGGCCTGAAAGTCTTTCTTGGCCGCAGTGACCGCAACGCTGCGCAACCCGGTTGGATCCAGCGGTGTTGGCACCATCACGGGGACAAACTGCGTGAAAGGCAATTCGACTTCCTGCCATTTTTCGTCCGTCTGGAACGTTGCCTCATAATACTGCGTGGGGTAACGCGTGTCTTTCGTCTTCAGACGAATCGCATACGATTCTCCGTTTCCCTTGACTCGAAGCTTCAACCCCGAGAACCCCTGGGCATCGAAATTGCGGCCTCGCGGATTCAGGCCAAGTTGGGCCTGGACGTAACCGCCCCCGTCTCCTGCGGCCACCGATCCGGTCAGATGAAGGGTCGCCTGTCCGTCCGATTGCTCAAATCGTATGTTCCCCTTCGAGGCCCCTTTCGAGACCCTGTCCGTTCGCAGGGCCCACTTGGTCCGGAGCGAGCTGACGTGGTCCTTGCCTGTGAAGTTGTCGATCAGCCTCTCTCGTGTGTTGGGTGCGGTGTTCTGAACGTCCGCTGGATTGCTTTGCTGGCCCCAAACAACCATGAATGCGGTGCTTATGACAAATATGAGTGCTGCACATCCCGCTGCTGTGAAACGTTTTTTCCGGTTCATAGCGTCTCCTTTCATAGTATACCTCTTGTGTATACCCAGAATGGTGGCGGGTTGTTTCAGCAAATTCGCCGGTCGGGACTGATTTCGGGCAAACCGGTTTGGGCCGACGGGGACGGAGACGGGGCGTTGGGTGAGGGGAAAAGAGAAGGGGCCACGAGCAATACTCGCGGCCCCTCGATATGAACCATACAAGCCGGTTATGTGGGACCGGATGGTCTCACGGTGTTATTCGGCGGTGGCCGGCTTACCGTAGGAGATGTCGTCGATGTAGACGATTCCCGTACCTCCGGCCGTCGGGCTGCTCGGGTTGCCGACACCGATGGTCATCACCTCGACGCGGCTCAGATTGACGCCGGCCAGGTCACTGAACGGAATCCGCCACTGCTGCCATTCGGCATTCGTCGTGATGGCCGTGTCCGGATTCGCTACCATGGCAACCTTCCCTGCGCTATCCTCAATGATCACGTACAGCGACGCCGGAGCGTTGCCGGTTTCGGGGGCATCGGCGGACGCCGGGGCAACGCCCTGGATATACAACACCAGTGAATCGGCGCCGTTGCCCGTCCAATCCTGAGCGACTATCGAACGTTCGCTGGGCTTCCGAGTAGAACGGCGAACTTGAGTTGTCGTACGCCAACGGCATCGATTGGCCGCCACTGTGGACGATCGCCTGCTCGGCGAACGGGGCGTCGAAGTACCCGACCGTCGAACCGTTGCCGTTAACCCAGCCGTCGATCCAGGTATCGAAGATCGTCGTACCGGCTTCGACGTCGTTGTTGTAGTCCTCGAATCCGTCGATCAGCGCGTATTCCTGTGTGGCGAAACTCCACACGTCGCCCGCCCAGGCCTCATCGCCGATCTCATCAACGCGCCAATAGTACGTGGTCCCGAAGTCCAATTCACCGGGTGTGAAGTTGGCCTGATCTACCGTATCGACCAGGGGCAGATCGTTCAGGTCCGTTCCGAAGTACACCTCGTGCGAAGTGGATTCTCGACCGACACGCCAAGCAAGGGTTGTGGCCAGATCGACATCCGTCGCAGCATCGGCCGGCTGGGGCTCGCGGGCCTGCACCGGAACCTGCAAGAAACGGACCTCGCTGAGACCGTACTGAGCGAGCACGCCCCAGTTGCTGTTGACGGTCAGCCGAACGTACTTGGCGGCGACGCCCTCGAAATCTACCACTGTGTTGTGCTGGTAGCCGGCGGTGGCACTGGCGCGGGCCAGTTCGGCATCCTTGAGCACAGTCCAATCGACACCGTCGGTGGAGTACTCAATCGTCACGTCCTTGAGCCCGAAGCCGAGCACGAGCTCGAATTCGACGTTGTAGTTCCAGACCCACATCTCGTAGAGCTTCTCGACCTTCGGGAACTCGTACTGGATATAGACGGGTTCGTCGCCTGCGGGCAGACCCAGCCACATGTCGTGACGCACTGGTCGAGTGCTCGTCGTTGGCATCGAGGCCGGAACCATCGACGGTCTTCTCTGGTCCCGATCCGGCGTTGGAGGTCGCGTTGCTGGTCGCGATGATGTCGGTAATCGGATACGCGTACGGTTCGGTCGTGAAGCTCCAGACCTCGCCCTTGAAGATGGTACTGTCCGGCGGGGCGTTGACTTCATCGATTCGCCAGTAGTAGGTCGTCCCGTAGTCGAGCACGCCGGGATCGTAGGTGGCGTCAGCCTGGCCCTGGCTGACCAGGACGCCCATCGGATTGCCACGACTGGCCGTGTTGACATCCTCGAACACGGTCCCCAGGTACACATCGTGAGCTGCTGCCGTCTCGCCCGAGCCCCAACTCAGTGCGGTGCCGAGAGGTATGTCGCTGGCCTGATCACCGGGGACCGGATCATGGGCGGTGTCAGCCGCGCCGATATCCTGCATGACAAAGTCAATCTCTTTTGCGACAGGGCCCTCTTGAACACACGGACATCGTCGATGGTACCGTCATAGGTCTTGAAGAGAGCGCTGGTATCGTTTGCCGTGATCGCTCCAAGATAGGCATTGTGCTGTGAGGTCCCGGACAGGTCATAAGTAGCGGGAAGCGTCGTATTGGAGCCTTCCTCCTGACCATCGGTGTAGACCAGAATGGTGGTTCCGCTCCTCAACCCCACCACGAAATGCCATTCACCGTCATTTACGGGTGTGCTGGCTGTCGCCTGACATTTGGTCGCGTTGTCGTCCGTGGTCAGCGTCACCACGCCCTCCGTGGCTTCGCTCACTGCCAACGTATAACGATGCCCGCCCGAGTTGTCGCCACCGTTGGCATAAATGGTCCCTTTGTTCTCATCCCCTGTTCCTGTCATGCTGTTCTTGACCCAGGCCGTAATCGTCCAATCGTTAGTGCCGAAATTGAGCACGGCAGGGTTGCCCAGATCCACGTAGCCATCGTTGGACAACTCCAGGCACCAGCCGCCCCCGTGCCAACCCGGGCTCATCCACTGGCCGTCCGTGATGGTTCCTTCAATGCCGTTGCCTGAACTGTCCTCGGTGACCAGGCCGGAACCCTCATCCAGTTTCCACCAGCCAACAAGATCGGGGTCTGCGGCCTGGACGACTTGAACGACAGCCGCCATGGCAGCAAACACCAACACGAGAAGCGTTAGTTTCTTCGACATGATCGTCCTCCTTCAGAGCCATCAATGCAGTTTGGTCCAAGTCGAGTGCCGAACCACTCCACTCACTGTACACGTTGGTGGTACTACTATCGCCTCCATAGCCTTATCCGGGGCCGGATCGTTACAAACGCAGCCTTCGTACCTCCTTTCCGAGAAAGAAGTCAAACTCTGCTGGAGCAATGCACAAGATGCCGTTTCCTACAAAGGGCTTCGGTGTAAGCACAAGAGAAAACATGGCTCCAGCTCTGGTATTGCTGGAGCCATGTTCGCAGTTCCATGCTCAATCACTGCAATGCGGCGTGATCCAGCGCATGATCTGTCGGATCATGCCGCAGTTTCGCTACTGTTAGAACGGCTTGGCGACGGGGGCAGTTTGACCCGCCAGCCAGAGCAGTTCGCCTTCGGACAACGCCTTGTCGTAGACGCGGACGTCGTCGATCAGCCCGATGTAGGTCTTGTACAGATCACCGGTGCCGTGATTGGTGATTTCGCCGATGTACGCATTATGCTGCGACGTGCCGGCGAGATTGTACTCCGCTGTGGCCGTATCGCTACCTTCCAGGATCCCATCGATGAAGATCCGCAATTCGGCGCCTTTGCGCTGTCCGACGACGGCATGCCACTCGTCATCGTTGGTCACGCTCGTGGAATTGACCACGTACTTGGTCACGTCGTCATCGCAGATCAGGGTGACTACGCCTTCGGTGGTTTCGCTCATGATCAGGCAATAGCGATGTCCACCACCGGTGTCGCCACCTTTGCCATAGATGGTGCCTTTGTTGTCATCGCCGGTCCCGGTCATGCCGGTCTTGTACCAGGCGGTGACGGTCCAGTCGGTGGTGCTGAAATCGAGCTGCGGGGGATTGCCGAGGTCCGCATACCCGGCGTCATCGACCTGGAGGGCCATGCCGCCGTCGGGCCGGCCCGAAGCGACGATCTGTCCGTCGACAATCGTGCCGTTGAGACCGTTGCCCGAACTGTCGTTGGCGTTGCCCTCGAACTCGTATTGCGCCACAAGATTCGCGGCGTCGGGTTCGGTCGGCGTGATGTACTCCGGTGCCTTCGGATAGAGCCGGATATCGTCGATGTAGATGATACCCGTGGACCCCGATCCTTCCACGCCGATGACCAGTGTGTCGACACTACGCACATTGCCCACGGTGGAGAGGTCGATATTCCAAGGCAGCCACGCCGTCTTGGCGATGTCGCCCGGGTCCCCGTCATACGGAACCTTCGTGCCGTTGATCTTCACGTACAACTGTCCGGTGTTGTCTGGTGCACCCTGGAAGTAGAGCGAAAGGCTCTTGACCCCGTTGGCGGTCCAATCCTGTGGAGCGTCGAACGTTCGCTCGCCTTCGGAATAGGACGGCGCCGCAGTGTTATCGTACTGCAACGGCATCGACTGAGCGCCGCTGTGGACGATCGCCTGCTCGGCGAACGGTGCGTCGAAGTAGCCGACGGTTGAACCGTTGCCGTTGACCCAGCCGTCGACCCAGGTATCGAAGATCGTCGTACCGGTGTCGATGTCATCGTTGTACGTCTCGAACCCATCGACCACCAGGTACTCCAGTGTCGAGAAGCTCCAAACCTCACCGGTCCAGGTCTCCTCGCCGACTTCATCCACGCGCCAGTAGTACGTCGCACCCAGATCGAGTTCGCCCGGCGTAGAACTGGTCTGATTCGTCGTGTCGACCAGAGCCAGATCGGCCGCGTCCGTTCCGAAGTACACCTCGTGCGAGGTGGCCTCACGCCCGATTCGCCAGCTCAGGGTGGTAGCCGGATCGATATCCGTTGCGCCGTTGGCCGGCTGCGGTTCGCGGGCCTGAACGGGAATGTAGAAGAAGCGGACTTCACTGAGGCCATACTGGGTGAGCATCCCCCAGTTGCTGTTGACGGTCAGCCGGATGTACTTGGCGGCGACGCCTTCGAGACCCACAACCGTGTTGTGCTGGTAGCCGGCCGTGGCACTGGCTTGGGCCAACTCAGCATCTTTGAGCATGGTCCAGTCGGCACCGTCGGTGGAGTACTCAATCGTCACGTCCTTGACCCCAAAACCGAGCACGGGCTCGAATTCCACGTTGTAGTTCCAGACCCACATCTCGTAGAGTTTCTCGGCCTTGGGGAACTCATACTGGATGTAGACAGGTTCTTCACCTGCGGGCAGACCCAGCCACATGTCTGAAGCGTCCGTCGAGTGTCCGTTATTGGCATCGAGGCCGGAACCATCGACTGTCTTCTCGGGACCCGAGGCGGCGTCGGAAGTCGCGTTGCTGGTCGCGATGATGTTCGTGATCGGATAGGCATACGGTTCGGTTGTAAAACTCCAGACGTTGCCTTTGAAAACTGTATTATCCGGGGCCGCATTGACCTCGTCGATTCGCCAGTAGTAGGTCGTATTGAATTCTAGGGCTTCCGGCATATAGCTGGCCGCGGTCTGGCCCTGGCTGACCAGGACGTCCATCGGGTTGGCCCGACTGGCATTGTTGACGTCCTCGAAAGCGGTTCCGAGATAGACGTCGTGGGCTGCCGCCGTCTCGCCCGGGGTCCAGCTCATCATCACGTCGAGAGGCACGTCGGTGGCCTCCTCGGCCGGGTTCGGTTCGGACGCCAGTTCGGCCGGTGCCAGACCCATCATGGCCATCTGGATCTGCTCGGCCGTCAAGGCCTGACTGTAGATTTGAACATCGTCGATCAGACCGTCCCAGCTTCTGCCGGCATCTTTGCCACCTTGGCCGACGATCAGCATGGTTACGTCTGACGTGGGCACGTCTCGCGCTGCACCGTTGGCCGCGGGCGTGTCCAATTCCCCGTCTATATAGCATTGCAGTTGTGCGTTCCGGCTCCATACCATCGCCACGTGCTGCCACTCCGTCGTCTGAACGTTGCTGGAGCTCTCCAGTTGCTGCTCATCGTTGGGTGCTACAACAGCCATCTTCAGCACGTTTGTGCCGCCCGCCGTTGCGCCTGCGGCGTCGTATCGCATCTCCATGAGGTTGTCGCCGCCGTCAGGTTCCTCTCCAATTACGAAGCCTCGATCCGAGTTGATTTCGTCCGATTTAATCCAGACGGCAATTGTCACTGCATCCAATCCGTTGAGATAGTCGCCCGCGTCGGCGTCCACCACACGCTCGCCGCCACCGCTAAATTCCAGGGCGCCGCCTATCATCCCGGCCACCCACGTGGGATTGCCCTCAAAAACACCGTCATGGCCGCTGCCGGAACTATCCGTGGCGACGGTGCCGGAGCCTTCGTCGAACTTCCACCACAGCAGATCGGGTTTCAAGCTGGCCGCGCTCACCATGCCGCACAGCAGGCCCAGCAGCAGCATCGCGGAAATCAGAGTTAGAAATGGCCTGTACATGATCGTCCTCCTTCAGAGTCATCAATACAACTTGTCTCGAGCGGATCGCAAAATCGCTCCACTCGCCATACACGTTGATCGTACCACTGTCCCCTCCATACCCTTTATCCGGGTCCGGATCGTCACAGACGCCGCCTTCATACCTCCTTTCCGAGAAAGAAGTCAAGCTCTATAAGTAGATATAACGCGCTCGGAATGCATCAAGAAATGCGCGATAGATGTCCCGTCTGGCTATGTCTCGATTACCACACATTGGCCTACGCTCCGGTTAAACCATCAGCGCCGCCGGGCCACGATGCAGCCCGCGCCATGCGGAATCCACGGGCCCGCGATCTCTCGCGACGACCCTTAAGTCTCTCACAACCGCCATCTCTTTTGTACCAAATTCGCATCGCCTATGCAACAGAATCTCTCCGTCGCCGTGTCTCGGCGGGGCTCGAAGCCACTTGTCTTTGCCTGCCCGCTGTGGTATCAGGGGATCGGGTATTTCGCAGACGGGCGCACGGTATTGTGACGCCGCAGCATGGATGGATTCGGTTCGGGAGTATGGCTATGAATGATCGGGTATCACGAGGACGAGATTCGATACACGGACTGACACGCCGGGATTTCGCGAAAGGGGCGCTTGCCTGGGGAACTGCTCCAGCGCTCGCTCTTTCCGGATGCGGTCGAAGTTCGGCCAGGGAGACCTCTGCCGCCGGTCGACGTCGGCCGAACGTGGTTTTCATGCTGACCGACGACCAGCGGTGGGACGAGCTTGGCTGCGAAGGCCATCCGTTCCTGAAGACGCCTAATCTCGACCGCATCGCGGCCGAGGGGGCCCGCTTTGCCAACATGTTCGTGACCACCTCGCTCTGCTCGCCCAGCCGGGCGTCGTTCCTCTCCGGGCTCTATGCCCACTCCCACGGCGTGGTCAACAACTTCACCGACTACCCGCACGACCTGCCCAGCTTTCCCGCGAACGCTCCAGGCCGCCGGCTACGAGACGGCCTACATCGGCAAGTGGCACATGGGCGAGAGAGCGACGAGCGGCGTCCCGGGTTCGACTTACTGGGTCACCACAAGGGGCAAGGGCAATACTACGACACCGAGTTCAACGTCAACGGCCAGCGGCATGGTCAAGAAGGGCTATTACACCATCGCGTGACCGACATGGCGATCGACTGGCTGGGCCGCGAGCACGACAAGCCCTTCCTGCTGATCCTGGGCCACAAGGCCCCGCACACGCCGTTTACGCCGGAGGAGAAGTACCGTCACATCTACGACGACATGCCGATCGAGTATCCCGAGACCGGCCTTCCACCTGGAGGACAAGCCCGATTGGGTCAGACAGCGGATCGACACCTGGCACGGCATTTACGGCCCGATCTACGGATTCCGCAAGAAATTCCCCGACCGCGAGCCCCGAGAGCGTCAAGCATTTCGCCGATTTCGTGCGCGCCTACACGGCCACGATCATGTCGGTCGACGACAGCATGGGCCGGATCTACGAGACGCTCGAAGAACTGGGCCAGTTGGACAACACGCTGATCGTCTTCGCCGGCGACAACGGGATGTTCCTGGGCGAGCACGGCATGACCGACAAACGATCGATGCACGAGCCGAGCATCCGCGTCCCGCTGTTGGCCCGCTATCCGGCAAGCTGATCAAGCCCGGGACGGTGATCGAGCAGATGGTGCTGAACATCGACGTGGCGCCGAGCGTTCTGGACATCTGCGCGGCCCCGCCTCTGCCGAACATCCAGGGCCGGTCGTGGAAGCCGCTGCTTGAAGGCGAGACGCGCCGGCTGGCGGACGAGCCTGGTACTACGAGTACAACTACGAGAAGCAGTTCCCCTACACGCCCAACGTCCGCGGCGTGCGGACCGACCGTTGGAAGTACGTCCACTATCCGCCACGGCGACGGCGCGCCCGACCGGCACAAGGCCGAGCTGTACGATCTGAAGACGCGACCCGGGCGAGGACCACAACCTGATCGACCGACCCGGCCTGCGCGGGCAAGGTGGCCGAGTTGAAGGCCGAACTCGAACGGCTGATGAAGGCAGACCGATGCGCTGCCCGACAAGATGCCGCTCGACGAAGGCGTCAAATCCGAACTGCCCGAAGAATCTATCCGTTGATTCTGAGCGACGCGTCTATCGCCTTCCCCCGGCAGTCAAGTCTCCGAATGAATCGGCGCGGCTAAGCCGCGTCTGCCACGGTAGACCAGAGACCCTCTGGCCCTGGGTTCAGAGAGCGGATTGTTCGGTGCGGGCAATGATTTCGTCCTGGAGTTCCTGACCGAGGTCGACGAAGTAATCGCTGTAGCCGGCGACGCGGACGATCAGGTCGCGGTTCTGCTCGGGGTGCTTCTGGGCCTCGCGAAGCGTCGCGGCGTCGACGACGTTGAACTGGATGTGGTGGCCGTCGAGCCTGAAATAGGAGCGGATCAGTTGCGTCAGCTGGTCGAGGCTTTCGTCGCTGGCGAGGACCTGCGGCTTGAATTTCATGTTCAGCAGCGTCCCGCCGGTCCGCGCGTGGTCCATCTTGGCGGCCGATTTGAGTACGGCGGTCGGCCCATGGCGGTCGGCGCCCTGGACGGGCGAGATACCCTCGGAGAGGGGCAGGCCCGCCTTGCGGCCGTCGGGCGTGGCGCCGATCACCGAGCCGAAGTACACGTGGACGGTGGTCGGCAGCAGGTTGATGCGGTAATGCCCGCCCTTGGTGTTGGGCCGGCCGTCCACCGCCTCGAAGTAGGCCTCGAACACCGACCGCATCACGTCGTCGGCGTAGTCATCGTCGTTGCCATACTTGGGCGTTCGTTCGAGCAGCGTCTGCCGCAGCGCCTCGTGGCCTGGAAATCGCTGCGCAGCGCCGTCAGCAGTTGCGCCATGGGCACACTCTTGCGGTCGAAGACGTGGTACTTGATGGCGGTCAGGGCATCGGTAATCGTGCCCAGCCCGACGCCCTGGATATAGTTGGTGTTGTAGCGGGCGCCGCCGTCGTGGTAGTCCTGGCCCTTGGCGATGCAGTCGTCGATCAGGATCGACAGGAACGGCGCGGGCATGTACGTCGCGTAAAGCCGCTCGATGACGTTGTTGCCCCGCATCTTGATGTCCATGAAGTAGTTGAGCTGCTGGCGATAGGCCTCGAACAACTGCTCGAACGTCTCGAAGCTGCTCGGCGTCGCCCGTCTCGGGACCGAGCTGCTGGCCGGTCCGCGGATCGACGCCGTCGTTCAGCGTCAACTCCAACACCTTGGGCAGGTTGAAGTAGCCCGTCAGGATGTAGCTCTCCTTGCCGAAGGCGCCGACCTCGACGCAGCCGCTGGAGCCGCCGTTGCGGGCGTCGGCCAGCGACTTGCCCATGCGGAGCAGCTCCTGGACGATCACGTCGCAGTTGAACACCGAGGGCTGCCCGAACCCGGTCCGCATGATCCTCGCCGCGCGCTTGATGAAGCGGTCGGGGTTCTTCTTGCTGACCTGGATGGACGAACTGGGCTGCACGAGCCGCATCTCCTCGATCACGTCGAGCACGAGGAACGTCACTTCGTTGACGCCGTCGGAGCCATCTTCCTTCACGCCGCCGCTGTTGATCTGGGCGAAATCGGTGTAGGTGCCGCTCTCGGCCGCCGTGACGCCCACCTTGGGCGGGGCGGGCTGGTTGTTGAACTTGACCCAGAAGCATTGCAGCAGTTCCTCGGGCCTGTTCGCTGCGTCAGCGTCCCTTCGTCGACGCCTCGCCTGATAGAACGGATAGAGGTGCTGGTCGAGCCGGCCAGGGTTGAACGAGTCCCACGGGTTCATCTCGGTGGTCACCGCCAGATGGACGAACCAGTAGTATTGCAGCGCCTCCCAGAAGTTGCGCGGGGCATGGGCCGGGACGTGCGAGCAGACCTCGGCGATCCGTTCCAGCTCCGCCTTGCGCTGCGGATCGGATTCCTGTGCGGCCAGTTCGCGTGCCTTCTCGGCGTGACGCTGGGCGAAGCGGATCAACGCATCGGCGCAGATCAGCATCGCCTTGAGTTCCTCCTGCTTGGCGTAGGCCTTCGGGTCGTTGAGGTAATCCAGACTGTCGAGGCTTCGCTGAATGTCCTGCTTGAAGTCGAGCATGCCCTTGCGGTAGATCTTGTCGTCCAGGACGGTATGGCCAGGCGAGCGCTGTTCCATGAACTCGGTGAACAGGCCGGCCTCGTAGGTGGTCTTCCACTCGTCCGTCATCTCGCGGAAGATCCGATCCCGCATGGTCCGGCCTTGCCAGAACGGGATGATCTTCTCTTCGTAGACCTTCCGCACCTCGGCGCTCACGGCAAACGAGGTCTTCTCTCGCGAATTGAGAATGTCGAGGTCGCTCAGCGTATGGCAGCAGAGTTCCGGGTAGGTCGGGGTCGCCTTGGGAGCGTGACCCTTCTCGCCTACGATCAGTTCGCCTTCACCGATGTAGACGGTCTTGTGCTCCATCAGGTGTTGGAAGGCCAGGGCTCGCGTGACGGGAACGGACTCGCGCGAGGCGACGCCGCTCTGATAGAACTCGGTCATCAGCTCGGCCCGCTCGCTGGAGATGTACGGATGCGTCTCGACGCTCTGCTCGCGAAGTTTCCTGACACGCTCGTTCATACGTTATCCACCTATCGTGACTTCAAAACCGTATCCCCGCAGGGTCTTGGCGATCTCAGCCATGTGCTCGTCGCTGGGGCTCTCGGCCTTCATCAAGTCAAAGCCGGCCGCCAGCCGAATCGATTTCTCCAGGCCGCCCCGATTGTAGGGCAGGATATCAATCCTCCGGACCGTCGGCAATGTCTGGACGAATCGGGCGGTGCTCTCGATGTTGGCCATATCGTCGTTAAATCCCGGGACGACCGGAATCCGAACGAGCAGCTTTTTGCCCATCTCCGCCAGCATCTTCAGATTGGCCAGGATCAGATCGTTGGGCACGCCCGTATAGCGTTCATGCTTCTGTGAATCCATGTGCTTGATATCGCACAGGAACAGGTCGGCCGCCTGGGCGACACGCTGCACCAGATCGTCCTTGGCGTGACAGGTCGTGTCGACCGCTGTATGTATGCCCAAGGCCTGGCATCGGTTCAGCAGGGCCAGCAGAAAATCGGCCTGCATCAGCGGTTCTCCGCCGGAGAACGTGGCCCCGCCGCCCGACTGGTCGTAGAAGATCACGTCCTTGGTAATCTCGGCCATCACCTCGGCTACGGTCATCTGCTCCCCGACGATCTCGCGGGCGCCGGCCAGGCACTCGGTCGTGCAATTTCCACAGAGGACGCATTTGTCGACGTCCGTGACCGGGTAACCATCGGGAAACGTGATGGCCTTGCCCTGGCAGACGGCTTCGCACCGCCCGCAGCGCAGGCAACGGCCCTGGCGGAAACTGGGTTCCGGCGTCGCCTTCCAGCTCTCGGGATTATGGCACCACCGGCACCGCAGCGGGCAACCCTTGAAGAAGACCGTCGTGCGGATTCCGGGGCCGTCGTGGATCGCGTATTTCTTGATATCGAAGACGTACCCCCGGATCGGCGGTGCGGGCGTCGCCCCGACGCGATGCGTGGTCGCTCTCAGATGGCCGTAAACAGAATGTCCGTCTTGATCCGTCGTCACGTTGTTACCCATCCCCGCGGGGGCGTTCAGGGAGGCTACTGCCGGCACACCACCCGTATCAGCAAAAGATATGGTTTCCAGCATACCGAAATGCCGGCCCGAGAACAAGATGTCTTGCTCACGGTAGCCGTCCGATTAGGGAGTTGACGGCAGGCGGCCCGCCCGCTAGGATAACGCCTTAATGTGCTATTCTTGAAGGGGTTACGCGTGGAACGGCTTCCGTTGTCGGGTAGGGCCGGACGCGTTCGTTTAAGGGGGCCAGGATGACCCAGCGAAACAGAGCAATCGTCGTCTTAGTCAGTGCTGTCGTGGCTAGCGTTTTCGGAGGGTGCCAGTCGGGTGGCTCGACGCCGGACCGCGTGATGACGGTCAGCGAGCGTGAGCAGGCACGGGCTCGGCTGCTGTGCGAGGCCAACCATCGGGTGTTGCTGGAGGAATCCCGCCGCGTCGCAAAGCAGTTCGACGCCGGGCTCTACGTGTGGAGCCGACTCTCGGCCGAGGAGATTGCCCGGTTTCCCGCGGTGATTCGCATGCTCGATCCCACGTATCTAAGCGTTGACGAAAGCGGAGTGGTAGAAATTGAAGTCGCTACGAAGCAGTCTCCGATGGGGGTTCGCGTCTATCCCGAGGGCTATGCGAAGAGCCATCCGGACGCTGACTATGGGGACCGTAGACTGCTGGAGGGCCTGTGGTACTACGACCAGGGCTACCGTGACAATCCCGAGGCTTATGACCAGGGCATCAAGGTGCTCCTGGATGCTTGCGGCAGGCTTCGGCCGTAGCTCTGCCCTTGCGGTTCACATCGCGACCGGGGCCTTCTACGACCTAAGGCGACGCTGTAGCCACGAGACTGTCCGTGGATTCCAAGAGTTCTGGCTGTCACTGCCGCACTTCACCGATGGAGTAACTCATTCGGCGTCTCGACCGTCCCCGAAACGCAGAATCAAACCAGATCCACCGAACGACCGCGTATCGACATGGGTACATTGCCTGTTTCCGTCATAGATCGGAGTGCATTAGCGAGCGTATGGCGGGGGGCATCGCGCTTGAGAATCCGGATTCGACGAAGGAGGTGACTCATGCGAGCACAATTCTCTCGATGTTATTCGACTTTCCATGTCTCCACTGTACTGGCCATTCTGACGGCCTTGATTCTGGCCGGTTGCGGCAAGGAACCGACGGCTGAAGGCGATTCATCTCAGGACACCACTCAGAACGATTCATCCCACAGCACGCAGAAGGATGGCCTCGTGTATTTCGCGGACGACGTCGTCCAGGCCTGGGAACAGGCAGCGCCGAGGCCTTATGGATCGTCCATAATGACGATGGCCAGATCACGCATCGTTCGGATCCGCCCAGTTCGGTGTTTGCGAATCTGAAGGCGTCGGGAAGCGTGCTGAGATACATGCCAGGGTTCGAGATTTCCAACTGGCGGGATGGCATGACGGCGGACTTGCCCGTTCCGAAGGTCGGTTTTGCCCTCGATCTTTCTCCCAGTGGAATTCGCGACACCGGACTCAAGGAATTGGCGAGGTTCGACACGCTCCAGTCGCTGAGTTTCTACCAGGGACGGATCACCGATGAGGGCGTCAAGGAACTGACGGCACTGAAGGACCTCAGGGCACTGAGTCTCTACAACACGAGCCTCACGGATGCGGCGATGAAGGAACTCGCCAAGATCAAGACCCTAGAGTATCTGGACCTGGGCGGTCGCAACGTCAGGGCTTCGGGCGGGGCGATATTTGAACTCCAGCAGGCATTGCCAAACTGCACGATCTTCCGCCGGCGCTGAAGTAGGGGCAGGCCACCGTGCCTGCCTATATCCTCGGACCCGGTCGGACGTCGGGCAAACCAGGGCGGCCACGGTGGGCCGCCCCTACGGCGCTGACGGGACGTCCACCCATGCTCTGCACGCACCTCCTGGTGGGGGCTGAGGAGAAGTTCTTTACATCGAAGCCGGTGGGGGCGAATATGGGAGGGTATGAGACCGAGCGGATCGGCATCGGAACATGTGAATCGCGGGGGCGGTATGAGGTGTACGATGAGAACAGGTGGATTGGTTCTGGGATTGATCGTGGTTCTGAGTGGGGGACTTGCGGCCGTGGGAGCAGACGCGAATCCAGGTTCACAGAGTGCCGTGCTGGAGGCGAAGCTGATCTTCCCGCTGGAAGACAGGCCGACGCCGGGTTGTCATGCGTCGACAATCGTGCAGACGCGGACCGGGCAGATCGTGGCGGCGTGGTTTGCCGGCACGGATGAGGGCGAAGACGACGTCGGCATCTGGGTTTCGCGCCTGATCGACGGGCAGTGGTCCAAGCCGGTCGAGGTGGCCAACGGCGTGATGTCGGTCCAGAGGCGGTATCCCTGCTGGAACCCCGTGCTGTTCCAGCCCAAGACCGGGCCGTTGGTGCTGTTCTTCAAGGTCGGGCCGACACCCCGTGAGTGGTGGGGCGAGTATACCACTTCAGACTACGACGGGCGAACGTGGACGCCGCCAAGGCTTCTGCCACCGCAGGTAATGGGGCCGATCAAGAACAAGCCGATCCAACTGGATGACGGCGACATCCTCTGTCCGTCCAGCAGCGAGCACCACGGCTGGCAGGTTCACGTCGAGGTCACCACGGACCTGAAGGATTGGCATGTGATTGGTCCGCTCAACGATGGTGTGGCGATGCCTGTGATTCAACCGACGATCCTGAAGTATCGTGACGGCCGGCTCCAGATGCTCTGCCGGACGCGGGGCAAGGGATTCATCGCGCAGACCTGGTCGAGCGATGGCGGGCGCTCCTGGAGTCCGTTCACGGCCACGAGCTTGCCCAACCCCAACTCGGGCATCGATGCTGTTTCACTCAAAGACGGACGACAATTGCTCGTGTTCAACAACACGACCCGAGGCCGCACGCCGCTGAATGTGGCGGTTTCGTCCGACGGTCAGAAATGGAATGTGGTGTTGACGCTCGAGGATGAGCCCGGCGAGTATTCCTATCCCGCCGTTATCCAGACCGTCGACGGTCTCGTTCATACCACGTACACGTACCACCGCGAGAGCATCAAACACGTGGTCATCGACCCCAGCAAGCTCTGATCGGTCCGGGAGGCATGGCTCCGCATTGGAGTTTGAAGCTTTGGGCCTGAAGTCTGGGGGTATCAGGCCTGAAACTCGGCTGCAACCCACAATCTCCGAGATTGAGGGTAATCCTTAGAAACTGCGCGTGCCGATTCGGCGTAAGACCCTCGTAGCGACACGACATAAGGCAGGTCGATGGGCGCGATCCGTTTCACCTTGCTGTCTATACGCAGATTTCTGTTTGCGCAGCAGGGGGGGGCTTGGGATCGGATGTGCCCGGACCCAGAGAAATGGACTTCCAACGAGGGATACGCCCCGACGGGTCCATAGAAGGAAAGACAGATATGATTGATACGGAAGCGATTGCAGAAGTGGCGTACGAACTGGCACGCCGAGATTACTCGCATCGGGTGGGAGGCCCGGAAACGGGATTCCGGGAGAAGCCCATTTGGCAGAAGATTCCGCGCTGGGGACTCGACTGTGGCTCGACACAGGCGCCATCGACGAGGCGAAGACGCTATGGTGTTCGGAATTCGAGGCCTTGACGACCAACAACACGTTGCTCAACAAGGAGATTCAGAAGGGAATCTACGACGATTTTGTTCGCGAGTCGGCCGAGGCCATTCGTCGGGCCGCACCCGAAATTGACGAGCAGGAGTTGATCCTGGAAATCGCGTTTGTCCTGAACGCCCACCACGCATTACGGCTCGTCGAGATGTTCGACGCGCACGTGAGCGTAGAACTGCATACCGATCTCGGCAACGATCTGGAGCGTTCCGTGGCGTACGGAAGACGATATTTCGATATTTGCCCGGAGCGATTCTACGTGAAGGTCCCGCTGACGCCCGCGGGGTTGTTGGCGGCCCGAAGGCTGGGGCAGGACGGGGTCCCGGTCAATTTCACGTTGGGTTTTTCGGCGAGGCAGAACTACGTGATTGCGTTGCTCGCTCAACCCCGATTCGTCAACGTCTTCATGGGACGGCTCAATGCCTTCGTTGCAGACAACGAGTTGGGTGATGGACGTAACGTCGGAGAGAAGGCGACGCTGGCGACTCAGCGAATGTTGCTGAGGCTGCGCGAGGCGGGCCGGACGCGTGCCTCATTGATCGGAGCCAGCGTGCGGGAGGGAGCACAAATCGCCGCTCTGGCGGGGCTCGACGTCCTGACGATGCCGACGAAGGCAGCGGCGCAGTATGAGGCCAACCCGGCATCCCAGCCATCGTCCCAGGTCACGGTCGATCCGACGGTTACATTGGCTGAAGGCGTAGGCTTCGATGACTTCAACGCTTCGACGCTCTGGCACGCTCCCGATGCCTTCCGAGGCTGTGTCGAAGGCCTCCTCCAGGAGGATGTCGACGAGATGACGGGTGCGGAGGTTCAGTCCTATTTCGCCCGCCATGGTTTCGAAGATTTCCTGCCCGATTGGTCGGACGAAGACGTTCGCACTGCGGCCACGGATGGCAAGATCCCGGTCTTTGGCAAATGGAAACACCGTCTCTCTCGCGGCGACATCGGTCTCGATGCCCTGATGAATCTCAGTGCCTTCGAGGCCTTTGCGACCGACCAGAAAGCGTTGGACGACCGGATTCGGTCCCTGATCTGATTCCGCAGGAGAGGTTCACCAGAGCCGGTCCGCTGTTTTAGCTGAATGTCCGTTCTTATCGCTTTGCAGGCCTTCGGGTCTTCGGTAGAATACCTACCAGCACCATCTTCTCATGGATTTCTGGTGCATCGCCCTCTGTGCAGGGATGGGATTGGGGCAGGTATGGTTGGTATCGTTTCCAGACCGGACACGCAGGAGAAGCTCGAGATTCTCAGCGCCGATGCGCAGTACGACTTGGCCTGTGCGTGCGGCACGAATCAGGATAAAGGCCGCCGACGGGGCCAGGACGGGCGATGGATCTATCCCGTGACACTGCCGAACGGGGGACGCAGCGTCCTGTTCAAGAGCCTGATCTCCAACGTCTGCACGAACGACTGCAAGTATTGTCCGCTCAGAGAGCAGCAGGACGTGCGCCGGTGCAGTCTGAGCCCGGAAGAAACGACCAAGGTGTTTCTGGATTACTACGGGCGAAAGAAAGTCTTCGGTTTGTTCCTCAGTTCCGGCGTCATCGGCTCGCCCGACGCGACCATGGATCGGCTCACCACCACGGCCCGCTTGCTCCGCCGGAAGCACCGATTCAAAGGATACATCCACTTGAAGGTCATCCCCGGCGCCAGCGATGCGGCCATTGAAGAGGCCGTCTCCCTGGCCAGCGCCGTCTCGTTGAATATCGAGACCCCCGGTGCAAAGAACCTCCAGAAACTCTCGGGCCGCAAGGATTATATCCGCGACATTATCGAGCCGATCAAGCTCATCAGCCGATTGACGGCGCGTGGGACGCGATTCTCCCGCGTGAAGCAGACCACGCAGTTCATCGTCGGAGCGGCCGACGAATCGGATGCAGAGATCGTCAAGTATATGGGCGGTCTCTACGATCGTCTCCACATGCAGCGCATCTACTTCAGCGCCTATCAGCGCGGTCTTGGCGACGTTGCACTGGATGGCGATTCGGTCGACGCGCTGGATCCGGCCCGGACTTTCGTCCGGGAACACCGCCTCTATCAGGTGGACTTCCTGATGCGCAAGTACGGCTTCAAAGACGGCGAGATCGTGTTCGATCCACAGGGCCGTCTGTCACTCGATGCCGATCCGAAGGAAGTCTGGCGCAGAACCACCCGGAACTCTTCCCGCTCGAAGTGAACCGGGCGTCCAGGCAGGAGTTGCTTCGCGTGCCCGGGCTTGGCCCGTTGACGGTCAGCCGCATCCTCAAGCAGCGGGCCGAAGGACGAATCCGCCGGCTCGGAGATATCGGCCGCGTCGGGGTCCGGCTGCGCAAGGCAGGCTCCTATTTGATCTTCTGAAGATTTTCGTTGCGAACAGGTTGCGGCCCCTTATAATTCGCTGCCTGATCGAACGTTAGGCAGACAAGCACGCAGGTTCTCACGAAAAGGACAAAGGAGGTGAAGATGCTGAACATGGTTCCCTCGAGGGTCTTTCTGACCAAGGGTGTCGGGCGGCACAAGTATCAACTCAAGTCATTTGAAGAGGCACTCCGGCAGGCTGGCGTAGCCCAGCAGAACCTGGTTCAGGTCTCTTCGATTTTGCCTCCGAAGTGCAAGATTGTCGGCCGGGAAAAGGGCTTGGCCGAACTGACGCCTGGGCAGGTGTGCTTCTGTGTCATGGCCCGCGCCGACACGAACGAACACGGCCGGCTGGTCGCTTCGTCGGTGGGTATCGCCGTTCCCAAAGACGGCCGCAAATGGGGTTATCTCAGCGAAGTGCATGGTCACGGCATGGCTCAGGGCGAGGCTGCCGATATGTCGGAAGACCTGGCGGCCGGCATGCTCGGAACGACGCTCGGGCTCGAGGTCGATCCGAACAAGGCGTGGTCGGAGAAGGAGCAGGTCTACAAATCCAGCGGACTGATCATTCGCACGTCGAACATCACGCAAACCGCCCGTGGCAAGGGCGATCTCTGGACCACCACGGTCGCCATCGCCATGTTCCTCTTCGACGAATAGAAGTCGGATATCAACCGGCCGGCGTCGGGCTGTCTCAACCCTTGCGCGTCGGTAGTCCGGATACGCTGCGCATTGCTGATGCGCGAGTGGCAGGCAATCGTCAAGCGAATGACGCGGAGCAATGAAGATGAACAAGAAGGATCTGCTTAACGAATTCGTTCAACACGTCGATATCAAGTCGTTCGATTCCACGCCCATCGTGGACGCCATGCGCGAGATGTCATTCACGGCCCGGGACACGGCCCGAGCGGCCGACATCCTCGCGAAGATGATCGACGACCCCGACTGCACGATCATGCTGTGTATCGCCGGCAGCACCAGCGCCGGAGGGTGCATGCAGGTCTACGTCGATATGGTGCGCCACAACATGGTCGATGCGATCGTCTCGACCGGCGCCACGATCGTCGATATGGACTTTTTTGAGGCGATCGGCTTCAAGCACTATAAAGGTAGCCCGTTTGTGGACGATAATAAGCTCAGAGAGCTCTATATCGACCGGATCTATGACACGTACATCGATGAGGAGCAGCTCCAGGTCTGCGACGGAACGATCAAGGAGATCGCCGACGGACTGGAACCGAGGCCGCATTCGTCGCGGGAGTTCATCAGGGAAATGGGCAAGTACCTGACCAAGCACGCCAAGAAGAAGGATTCGCTGGTCCAGACGGCCTACGAATGCGACGTGCCGATCTTCTGTCCGGCCTTTTCCGACTCCAGCGCGGGCTTCGGGCTGGTCAAGCATCAGGTCGAGCATCCCGATAAGCATGTCTCGATCGACTCGGTGAAGGACTTCCGCGAGCTGACCGAGATCAAGATGCGGGCCAATATCTCCGGCCTCTTCATGATCGGTGGCGGCGTGCCCAAGAACTTCGCCCAGGACACGGTGGTCTGTGCCGAAGTGCTGGGCCATGAAGTGGACATGCACAAGTATGCCGTTCAGATCACGGTGGCCGACGTTCGCGACGGCGCCTGTTCCAGCTCGACGCTTGAAGGAGGCTTCGTCCTGGGGCAAAGTCGATACGGGGTGCGAGCAGATGGTCTATGCCGAGGCGACGAGCGTGTTGCCTCTGATCGTGAGCTACGCGTACCACAAACGCGGCTGGGAACAGCGGTCTCGAAGACAGTGTGCCAGGATCTTCGAGGCGGTTCCCACTGGAGAGCAGAAATGACCGACAGGTTCAGGGCAGTGGCTTCGACGGCAGGTGGGCTCATTCTGGGCCTCGGGACTGCTGGTGACGGCCGGATGTGGCAAAGGCGGCGTGGAGGAAGCCCAGCAGGAGGCCCGAGAGGCCAAGGCTACGGTCAAGAAGCTCGAACTGAATCTGGATCGGGCGATGCGCGAGATCTCCGATCTGAAGAACGAATTGGGCGTCGTACGGGAGACTCGCGACGAGTTGCAGCGGCAGGTCGATCAACTCGTCCAGGAACGCGACAAGGCCTCGGTCCTCGCCCAGCAGGCCGAACAGGTCATCACGCATCTCAGCACGCGAGCCGAAGGCCAGGTCAGCACGACGGCGGCTTTGCGCAAGCAGATTGACGACCTCAAGGCCGTGGTCGCCGACCAACAGGCCCTCATTGAGGAGCTGCAAAAGGGTGGCCTCGAGCCGATCCCTGCCGATCAGCCGGAAGTGCTTGATGTCGTTGACCCCAATGCCCCTGAAGGCGGCCCAGGGTAATAGGGGCTGTCGGGCACCGATTTACCTGCCGCTCACGAGGTACCCTTTGCCTTGCGGCGAGCGCGACGATGGAGCGATGCACTTTCCCTCGGATGGTAGAAGACCACGATCTTGTCGGCCGGGATCTCGATGCCTTCGGCCCTCATCGCGGCCTTGATGCGAGGCACCAGTTCCTGATCGACCACCCACTGCTGTTGAGGCCAGATGGCCAGATGCAGCCGCACAAATTGCTGTCCCATCGATAGCGAGATGTCCCCTCGGCTGATAGGCGCCTTCAGGATGATGTCTTGAAACTGATCCGCCGTGTCCTGGGCGATCTGTTTGAGGGCTTCCGTGGCTTTCTCTGTATCGGTCCCCTCGGCGATGGCGACGTCGAGGTAGACCTGCTGGGCGCCACGCAAGTAGTTGCCCACCACAGCGATGTTGCGGTTCGGGATGACCACGCGCTGGCCCAGGTAGTTTCGTAACCTCGTCATACGCAGGCCCAGTTCCTCGACGATGCCCGTGTAGGGCGGGATCTCTACCATGTCCCCGACATTAAACTGCTCCTCGAACACGATGAAGAAGCCTGTCACCATGTCCTGGACGAGCCCCTGAGATCCGAATCCGATGGCCAGGCCGATGACCGACAGCGACGCGAAATACATCGTATAGTTGACGCCCAGTTCCGTCAGGACGAAGCCGATGGCCAGCAGATAGATCACGTATCGCGAGATGTTCAGCGCCAGCGAGTAGATGGTCATCGTTCGGTTCTTGTGCTTGCGATAGACTAATTTCAGCGGACCCCGGTCGGAGTAGACGATGAAATGCAGCAGGCTGCGGAGCCCATAGACGGCGATTTGGCAGATAGCCACCGCCAGGACAATGACGCCGATGCGCCGCGCCCGCGTCTTCAGTGTCGCCACCGACCAGACCGCACGCCAGTGCTCGGTGTCGCCAAATCGGGGCAGTCGCGTGAACTTCACCGGTGCCGACAGGTCGCCTTCCGAAAGGGTCAGTTCTTTGCCGCTCAATTCGAAGTGATAGGTGACCTGGCTGCCGTCACTTTCCAGGACGAGCGTCTGGCCTTCGATCCGATAAGTTCCTTTCTTCTGGCCGATCTCAAATCGTCCGTCGGAGTGGAGCCGCAGCGTGCCGACCGGGCCGGTCCAGTCACCGACGAGCGAGGTGCGCATTGCCTTGGTCTCTTCCTGGCCGAGTATGGTCGGTGCCGCACTTGGCCATGCCACCGGGGCCGCCAGGGTGACGACTATGATGGCCATGAGCAGAATGTGCTTCAAGAGCATCCTTTTCCCATCCTAACCCATATTGCGGTTTTGTTGCCGATTCCTGTCCTGGAATTCTACCGCTGATCGCCCCCGCAATCCAGCGTTCTGCCACGTTCCGCCAGGCGGGATATGGCGAAATCTGTTTTGATCCGATGTCACTTGAGGCTATAATGGTCTCGTGGTCGGAAGGAGGCAGGTCGGTCAGTGAGGGATCCAAATCAAGGTGGTACGCGGCGGATGTGAGACGTTTCTTGCCGCGTTCAGACTTGGTCTGTGGCACCGGAGGTCGGTAGCGAACAACAGGGTGATATGTGCCGGGAGGCGGTAAGGGAGGTCGAGATGCGGAGGTGTTCCATCATTCAACTCGTCTTGTGTGCGGGATGTCTCTGTGGTTCCGTCTATGGTTACTCCGGGGGCAGCGGAACCCCGACCGATCCGTACCGGATCGCCTCGGTCGACGACCTGATCGCTCTGGGCGGGACACCCGACGATTACACCAAGCACTTCATCCTGACAGCCGACATCGACCTGTCCGGCTATACGTTCGACCGGGCGGTGATCGCACCGCAAACCGACGGCGATGGCTCGAGTTTCCATGGGACCCAGTTCTGCGGGACCCTGGATGGCGACGGGCACGTGATTGCCCATCTTAGAATTCAGGGCCAGAGTTTCCTCGCCCTGATCGGCGAGCTTGGCAAAGGAGGCGTCGTACGCCGGTTGCGGCTGGTGGATGTCGATATCAGCAGCCAGGCAGATTACATTGGTGCCGTAGCAGGACAGAATGCGTTCGGAAGCATCGTCAGCAGCTACAGCTCGGGCACCGTCACCGGCGACCGGGAGGTCGGCGGTCTGGTGGGATGGAATTGGGGGGGCACCGTCGTTGGCAGTCACAGCGCGTGCACCGTGGATGGGCGAGAGCATACAGGCGGTGTTGTGGGGCGTAACAGCAGTCATCTGATCAACTGCTACAGCACCGGAACCGTCAGTGGCCACCGCTACACCGGGGGCCTTGCCGGAGAGAACACCTTCACGATCTGGAACTGCTACAGCACGGCCAAAGTGATTGGACTTGAGGACGCCGGCGGCCTCGTGGGTTGGGACAACACCAATCGTCTCACCAGCAACTTCTGGGACATCGAAGCTTCCGGCCGAACCGATAGCGCCGGTGGCGTGGGGCTGACCACGGCGCAGATGCAGACGATCGACACCTATCTGGACGCGGGGTGGGACTTCCAGGCCGAATCGGCCCACGGCACGTCCCAATGGTGGACCATGCCTCAGGAGGGAGGGTATCCGGTTCTCAGCGCTCTCGATGGCTATCAACCTCCGGTCCTGTCGGGGGACGGCACCGAGGCATCACCCTATCAGATCTCCAATGCCCAGGAGTTGGGAGCGGTCTGCCACTATCCCCCTCACGCCTGTTTTGAGTTGGCTGGAGATGTGGATCTCTCGGGAATCGTCTGGCCTCATGCGGTGATCCCATCGTTTAACGGCGTCTTCAACGGGAATGGTCATGCCATTGGCCATCTGACGGTCTCAGGGACCGGACACCTCGGCCTGTTTGGCATGCTTTTTGTCTCGACAGTTCGCGATCTGACCGTGTCGGATGCTCAAATCGATGCGACGGATACCCGCTCGGGCGTGCTGGCAGGGACCAACGGAGGGACGATCACCGGCTGCAGCAGCAGTGGCACGATCAATGGCCGTGACTACACGGGTGGTCTTGTGGGTATGAATCTGGGCGATGAGGCTCTCGTCACCGAGGGCTACAGCACCTGCGCGGTCAACGGAAGCGGGCCGATGGGGGGCTTGGTAGGAGACAACTACTATGGGGCGGTCACTCGCAGTTACTGTGCAGGGACGGCGACTGGAACAACCAGCGTCGGGGGCCTGATCGGGACGAACTACCACGGGACGATCCGAAGCTGCTACAGCATGGCGGCCGTCCAGGGCGGCTCCGGCGCGGGCGGACTGGTGGGCTACCATTCTTCCGGGACCATTCGCAGCAGCTTCAGTGCGGGGCCGGTCACTGGAACCAGCCATGTCGGGGGCCTTGTCGGCTCGGTTGGCCACGACTCTCGTTTCATCCGGGGGTTCTGGGATATCGAGACCTCCGGTCAGACGTCCAGCAATGGTGGGGCGGGCCTGACCACGGCCGAGATGATGGACCCCGAGTGGCTGGCCCTGAACGAATTGGGTGGAAATACGGACTGGGTCCTGGATGCGGGCCGGGACTATCCACACTTGGTTTGGGAAGGGACCGCCGGTCAACCCGTGCCCGAGCCGACCATCGACTGGCTAAACGGCTCGGGAGCCGACGACGATCCGTATCAGATCGAGACCGTCGAGCAGTTGATTCGCATCGGCAAGGCAAGCCTGATATGGGAGAAGGATCTGGCACTGGTAAACGACCTCGATTTGTCGGGCATCACGTGGCCACAAGCTGTCATCCCCAGCCTCTCGGGCACGTTCACCGGGAGGGGGCACGTGATCGATCAGCTCAGGATCGTCGGCAGCGACTGCCTCGGACTGATCGGACGCATGGAGGGCTTCGCGGAGGTTCGCGACTTGGGGCTCTCCCGCGTGAACGTCACGGGCACAGGCCATTTTGTCGCTGGCATGGCCGGGTTCTCCAACGGGGGCATCAGGGGCTGCTATGTCACAGGTCAGGTCGAGGGCCGGCAATACGTCGGTGCCCTGGCAGGGTGCAACAGCTACGCGAGCCATATCACCGACAGCTACAGCACCGCCAGTGTGTCCGCCACTTCGTACGTCGGCGGTCTGGTGGGCTACAACTACTATGGCGCCGTGAGCAAGAGCTACCACGCCGGCATAGTCGCCGGGGACCAGTACGTGGGTGGTTTGGTGGGACGCAACCGCAGCGGCAGCACGGCCGATAGCTTCTGGAATACAGAGCTTTTCGACTTGTCCCATAGCGACGGAGGAATCGGTCTGACGACGACGGCGATGCGTAATATCAACACCTATCTCAACGCCGGCTGGGACTTCGCAGGGGAAACCGCCAACGGTACGGCCGATACCTGGAAGATGCCGCCCAAGCCGGGCTATCCCGTCCTGGCCTGGCCGGATTACCCAAGAACCGCCTCGACGGAAGACTTCGAGACCGGGGATTTTTCCCTCTTCGACTGGCAACACGCGGGCGATTCTCCCTGGCGCGTGGCTCTCGACCAGGTCCATGGCGGCTCGTACAGCGCCCGGGCGGGGGCCATCAGTGACGACCAGACCTCGACCCTGAAGCTGACGCTCGATTGCCTCGCCGGGGACATACGGTTCTTCACGAGGGTCTCTTCAGAGTCCTTCTATGACAAGCTCACGTTCCACATCGATGGCCAGAGAAAGGCCGAATGGTCGGGACAGGTCGACTGGACCGAGGTCTCCTATACGGTCCCCGCAGGCTCGCACACGTTCGAGTGGGTCTACTCCAAAGATGGCTCCGCCTCGGACTACAACGACACCGCCTGGATCGACGATGTGAGCTTTCCCATCGAATGAGCGTCCAGATCCCAGAGCCGGGACTTCCCCCGCTATTCCTCGGGGATTTCTCCTTGCATGCGCTTCGTCCCCTTGTAGCATGACAAAAAGTCCGACCAATACGGGCCAGACCCACGTACAACGGTTGCTGTACTACGTCTGAACAGAAGGATTCTCGCCAGGGAGGACATGGATATGTGGGAAACTCTGTCAAGTTGGCAAAGCTGGCTTTGGCCGGTCGTGGCCGTGTTCCTGGCGGCCGGGGCGGCGCTGATCTGCCATTTCGTTATCGTCAAAATCCTGGGGCACTTCGCCCGACGAAGCACCTCCCCGGTAGATGAGTTGCTGCTCAAGCACCTGAGTCGTCCGGTTCGCTGGGTTATGGTGGCGATTGCCGTCCGCCTGACTGTGGAGCCGCTCGGACTGCCTACTGGCGTCGAGAGTCTGATCAAGACGGTCTTCGGCCTGGTGCTCATTGGCCTCGTTTCCTGGGTGCTCATCGAGGCGACGTACATCTTCAACGATGTGGTGGCGCTGCGTTTCAAGGTGGATGTCAAAGACAACCTCCGGGCTCGCAAGATCCACACGCAGCTCAAGGTCCTTCGTCGGATCATCGTCATCATCATCATTATCATCGCGTTGGCTTCGATGTTGATGACGTTCCCCAAGGTTCGACAGCTTGGAACGGCGATCTTCGCCTCGGCCGGCATCATCGGCATTGTCGTCGGCTTGGCTGCCCAGAAAACCCTCGGGACGTTCATTGCGGGGCTGCAAATCGCCTTCACCCAGCCGATTCGCCTCGATGACGTGGTCATCGTCGAGGGCGAGTGGGGCCGCATTGAGGAGATCACGCTGACGTATGTTGTCGTGCGGATTTGGGACCTGAGACGGCTGATCGTGCCGATCACGTACTTCATCGAAAAGCCGTTCCAGAACTGGACGCGCATCTCGGCCGATATCCTGGGCTCGGTATTCCTCTACGTCGACCACACCGTGCCGACCGATGCGATTCGTGCCGAGCTCCAGAAGATTCTCGAAGCCTCCGAATCGTGGGATCGCAAAGTCTGCGTCCTTCAGGTGACCAACACATCCGAGCGGACCATCGAGCTGCGCACTCTGATGAGCGCATCCGACGCCTCACTGGCCTGGAACCTCCGTTGCGAGGTGCGAGAGAAGCTCGTGGACTTCATTCGCGAAAACTACCCGCACGCTTTGCCCAGACTTCGCGCTGAATTGGACAAATCCCAGAACCAATCCTCTGAATCCGCGTAAGGGTATGCGATGGTAGGCTGGCCCGGAATTCGGAAGATCCGAATCCCGGTGCGTGTGCGGCAGAATCGCTTCCAGCAGAACTGCACGGTCACTTCAGACGAGAGACCTGCGGGGAAGTTGCATACCGTCCTGTTCCGCAAGTGATGGAATGGGGATCGTGGATAGGCTCAGAGATATTTTGCACAAGGAGGCACATTATGAAGGCGCGACGGCTGGAACGAGGAATTGTGGTGGTCCTACTTGGTATGGGAATGGTTCTGGGGGTGGGGCTGCTTAGCGGCATGGAGCGACGAGAACCGCCGATGGCGGGACGCATGCCGTGGATGGTTCCCGAGATGGCACCTCAGGCGCCCTCGATTCCTCTGATCGGGCAGGCCGCGCCGGCTTTCACCGCTCAGACGACCCAAGGACCGATCGACTTTCCGGCCGATTTCAAGGGCAAGTGGGTTATCCTCTTCAGTCACCCGGCCGATTTCACCCCGGTCTGTACGACGGAGTTCATGACGTTCGCCACGATGATGCCGGAATTCAACGCCCTGAACTGCCAGTTGATCGGCTTGTCGATCGACAGCAACTTCAGCCACATTGCCTGGCTGCGTACGATCCAGGAGAGGATCAAGTACAAAGGCATGGAGCACGTCGAGGTGACGTTCCCACTCATCGCCGACATCAAGATGGATGTGGCCCACAAGTATGGGATGGTACAGCCGGAGGCCAGCGACACGCAGGCCGTTCGAGCCGTGTTCTTCATCGACCCCACGGCCAAGATTCGCGCGCTGGTCTATTACCCATTGTCCAACGGACGCAACTTCCAGGAGCTCAAGCGACTGCTCATTGCCATGCAGACGTCCGACGCCTTCAAGTGCGCGACGCCGGCCGACTGGCAGCCGGGCGACGATGTGATCGTTCCGCCTCCCGGGTCCTGCGGAGCGGCACGCGACCGCGTCGACAATGCCGGCAAGGACTACTACTGCCTCGACTGGTTCCTGTGCTTCAAGAAGCTGCCGAAGAGCCAGTTGAACCTGCCGTGACGATCCGCCCCGTAGCGTAGGAGACGCTGGAATCGCGATTATTCACTCGCCCACCGCACCATTGCAGGACGCCGCACGATCAACGCGAATCGTGCGGCGTCCTCCATTTGAGAATGATGCTGCCGCTGCTCCTTTGCCCTGTCGGGGCAGTTCTCCTTTGCCTTGCCCTTCCAGGTCAGCGTATACTCGGTGGTCGCCCGGGTCCGGAGGATACCGCCCGGGGTAGTGAATCCTTCGATCAAGAGGGGACAGGGGCAATGAAGAAACCGAACATGAAGAAGGTCAAGTTGGTCGGGATCATCCTTTTCTCGGTGTTGGCCGTGATCATCTTCTGGCAGAACAGAGAGCCGGTCGACACGAAGATCCTGCTCCTGTCCATCAGGATGTCTCGTGCCTTGCTGCTGATTCTGATCTTCGTCCTGGGATTCCTGACGGGTACGCTGGTGGCCAGTCACTTCCTCCGGAGGAAGAAGGCAGGCAAGGTGTAGCCTCGGATCGAGACGGGGTGGCTCGACGGGGCGGTCCATGTTTACGTGTTTTGTTGTGGATCGGATCCGAGGTGCAGTTGTCGTCTGAAGGGAGACGGGCACATGGTTCCCAAACCAAGATCCAAACGCAGGACGATGCAGCGACGTTCCAGGAAGACCGGGTTGCCGCCCGGAACACTCATCTATACGGGGGAACAGCGAGTCGATTCGATCCGGATCACGTTCATGGACTACGAAGGATCGCATATTCAGGAGAAGCAGGTCGCCTCGGTTGACGAGTGTCTCAATTTCAGTGCTACTCCGACGGTCACCTGGATCAATGTCGACGGTCTCCACGACGTCAGCATCATCGAGAAACTTGGCAAGGCGTTTGAACTTCACCCGCTGATTCTCGAGGACGTCCTCAGCACGGGGCAGCGTCCCAAGTTCGAGGACTACGAGAAGAACCTCTTCATTGTGCTGAGGATGCTCAGCTTCAGCGACGATCATCAGGCAGTCGAATCCGAACAGGTCAGTCTTGTCGTAGGGTCCAACTTTGTGCTGTCGTTCCAAGAACGTGTGGGTGACGTCTTCGATTTTGTTCGGGATCGCATTCGCAACTCCAAAGGACGCATTCGAAAACTCGGCCCCGACTATCTCGCGTATGCTCTGGTCGATGCCATCGTGGACAGCTATTTCGCCGTTCTCGAGAAGTTGGGCGAGAGGATCGAGGACCTGGAGGAGGAACTGGTCAACGACCCGGACCAGAATACCCTTCAGCAAATCCACTTGCTCAAACGCGAGATGATCACGCTGCGCCGCTCCATCTGGCCGTTACGCGAACTGGTCAGTGGCCTGGAGCGAACAGAATCGCCCTTGATCGCCGAATCGACGAGCGTCTATCTGAGAGACCTCTACGACCATACGGTGCAGATTATCGACACGATCGAGAGCTTTCGTGACATGGTCTCCGGCATGCTGGACATCTACCTGTCGAGCCTCAGCAACCGGATGAACGCCGTGATGAAGGTGTTGACCATCATCGCAACGCTGTTCATCCCGCTGACTTTCATCGCCGGGGTCTATGGCATGAACTTCAAGCACATGCCCGAGTTGGACAAATGGTGGGGCTATCCGGCGTTCTGGCTGGTCTGCATCACGATCACAATTGTCATGGTTGTGTTCTTCCGACGCAAGAAATGGCTTTAGGTCCCAAGGCCACCGTACGGCGATCGCGACCACCAGGGGTGACAAAACACTTGCCGGATTCCGATCGAAATGCTATGAAGGAGGCCCATCGGGTGTCTGGTCCGTGGGTGTTTTCATCGGTTTGTTTTGAAAGGCGCCGAACTCAATTTTCTTGCTTATGATACCGATCGCCACCGCGTTTACAGAATCTCACCTCTTCGTCTGGGTCGTCCTGCCCATCCTGATCTTCCTGGCCAGAATCTGTGATGTTACCCTGGGCACGGTGCGTTTGATCTTCGTCTCGCGAGGCCTCAAGTATCTGGCCCCCGTCTGCGGCTTCTTCGAGGTGTTGATCTGGATCCTTGCGATCGGCCAGATCATGCAGAATCTGTCCAATTGGGTCTGTTATCTGGCCTATGCTGGCGGCTTCGCCACCGGAAACTACGTCGGCATGCTGCTTGCCGAGAGGCTTTCGCTGGGCATCGTGCTCATCCGCGTCATCACACAGAAGGACGCCCAGCCCTTGCTGGAATGCCTCCGAAAGAACGATTACGGCGTAACCAGCGTCGACGGCCAAGGGGCGGCCGGGCCCGTGAAAGTGCTTTTCACGATCGTTCCCCGGCGGGAGGTTCGCACCATCGTGGAATTGGTCAAGGCCTTCAATTCACGGGCGTTCTACTCCATCGAGGAGGTAGGTTTTGTGGAGCAGGGTGTCTTTCCGCTCAAAAAGGACTGCCGTTTCATCGGTCTGGAGCGATTCCTAAGACCGTTCCGTAAGGGCAAATAGGACAACAAGGCTGTTCACAAAGGCCGTTGGGCAGTACAATCATGTGCTTTGTGATTGGGCCGGAGCAGAGGCCCGATCGAGCAGAGCCATGAAATACCGGGATGGATGGGCAGAAGGTTCCTTGCATGAGAGCAGCCGAAAAGACAGGTCCGAAGCTTCAGAAGCTGACCGAATTGTTCGCGCAGAAGGCGTACCTGCTCATCATCATCCAGGACAATCCCGATCCGGACTGCATCGCAGCGGCGGTGGCCCTGCGGAAACTGGCCAACAATCTGGCCAATCTCCAGTGCTCCATCAGTTGTGGGGGCACCGTCGGGCGTGGCGAAAATCGAGCTCTCGTCAAGTATCTCGGGCTGAACCTTCGCAATTGCTGCGAGATTGACTACGGTAAGTTCGATCTGCTGGCCATGGTGGACACGCAGCCCGGGACGGGCAACAACTCGCTGCCGCTTCAGACCACGCCCAACATCGTCATCGACCACCATCCGATTCGCCGGCTGACGCGGACCGTTCCCTTCACCGACATCCGCAGCGGTTACGGCTCGACCTCGACGATCTTCGTCGAGTATCTGATCGAGGCGGGGATCACGCCGGAGACGCCTTTGGCCACGGCGCTGCTCTACGGGATTCGATCGGATACTCAGGATCTGGGGCGCGAGGCGGCGCGGGCGGACATCGAGGCCATTGAGTTCCTCTACCCATTCGCCAACAAGCGGATGCTCAGCGTCATCCAACGGGGGAAAGTGCCGCGAGTCTACTACCAGATGCTGGCTGACGCGTTGCGAAACGCTCGCGTTCAAGGTCCCGCCATCATCACCGAGTTGGGCCAGATCGACAATCCGGACATGATCGCCGAGGTGGCTGACCTCCTGCTGCGCGAGGACGAGACGAGTTGGAGCATGTGTACCGGGCTCTGGAACGAGAAGCTCTTGATCTCGATCCGAACCTCCGAAGAGAGCAACGTTGCGGAGAAAGTGATGAAGCGCATGGTCTTCCGCAAGGGCACGGGCGGGGGCCACCTGACCTACGCCGGCGGGCAGATCCCGCTGGCCAAATACACCAAGGCACAGCGGCAGGAAGTGGAAAGACACATCGAGGAGAAATTCCTCAAAGCCATCGGTGCCGAGGCCGCGCCGAATACGCGCCTGGTCAAGGCCTGAGCGTCGGCAGCATCTCACGCTGGCGGGTAGGGCAATGGAATGCCGCTGACGGCTTGAGGAAGCCATCTTGGGCGGAGACCTGCCGGGCAAGGGTTACCCTCAATGCGCTGCTGGTTGGGTCTCATTTCGACCTACGAGACAGAACCCGAGGAGCGAAAGGCCAGTAGAGTCTTGGGCTGCAAGGTTGCGGGCCAGCGGCAGTTTTCACGAAGAAGGGACACACAGTGGAGTCGGTTGGAATCCCATCGGGTCAGGGCAAGGGAACTATTAGAGGCGAGGTGATCTACATCTATGCCTTCGATCTGGCCTATGATATGAACCGCCAGCCGATCCCGACCATTCTCGACCGACCGGTCAACGAGTATCTTGTCGGCCCGAGCAAGCCGGGCCCCAAGCGAGCGTTCTTCTACAAGCCACAGATGGTCACGCTGCCCCCAGGTCAATGGCGAACCTCGCAGGGTGCGGTCGAGGTCTCGGAGGCCATCAAGCTGTACAACGTCGGCGCCATCAGTGTGCAGGTCCGCGTTCCCTTCGAAGTTGAGTCCATAGGAGACCTCGTCGCCTATTACGACCTCAGGCTCAACGGCGCAGCATCGATGCCGAAGTGCTTGCCCTCGTGGAGCGGGTCCGAAGGGAGATTGAGCCCTATCTGATCCGGCCGGCCGAGGATCTGGGTCCGGCCGAGGACTACGCCGTCTTCTGCATCCACCAGGTCCCATTGTCTGAAACGGGAACCCCGCAACGATCTGAAGACTGGCTGATGAAGAATCGCCGCGAGGTGGCGGGCCTGCTGACGCAGGAACCCCAGGCTCCGCGTCTATCAGAACAGGAAGCCGCCGAGTCGACCGAGAGGTACCTGACCTACTACGAGACCGACCTGGTGGTGGTCGACTGGGATGCCGCTCTGGTCGTGGGCGAGCAGGACAGTCTGGAGGAGATCATCCACGTGATGGAACTGGCCAACGTTCAGCTCGCCGAACTGGCGGCCTACGACCGGGTTCTGGATGGGGCGCTCGACCTGGCCTATCGGGATCTGTCACGCCGTCAGCAGATTCCCCGCGACGTTCGTCGCAACTTGAGAGAGATTCGCGTCGATATGGCCCGTTTGAACGACGAACTGTCCAACATCACCAAGTTCTTCGGTGACTGGCACCTGGCGAAGATCTATCAGCACCTCTCCGATCGCTTCCATCTCAGCGATTGGCACGGCGTCATCAGTGTCAAACTCCGAACCCTGGCCGACCTCTACCAATTGCTCTATCAGGACCGACTCAATTCCTGGATGGTGGTCCTGGAGGTCACAATAGTCTTGCTTTTCATTATCGACGTACTACTATTACTCTTGGGTTTGTAGATAGGTGCCATTCCATGTTGGAAAAAGACCCGAGGCATGCAGGATGGGCCACTGCCAGAGACGACACCACAGATGCATCCAGTCCGCTTTTGACTATCATGGGAGGAAGAGACGATGACGCGAGAGCAAGTCGGCCGTCTGACCTATGAATTCACCGATTGCGCCGTGATTGTGGCCCATCCGGATGACGAGACACTCTGGGCCGGCGGGACGATCCTGTTGCATCCGGAGACCCGCTGGACCGTGGTGGCGCTCTGCCGAAAGGGCGATTCCGACCGGGCGCCGAAGTTCGAGAAGGCCATGGAACGCTACGGTGCCAAGGGAGTGATGGGAGACCTGAACGACGGACCCGAACAGGCGCCGCTGCGAACCATCGACGTGGAAGACGCCATCGTCGACTTGTTGCCTTCGGATCGCTATGACCTGGTCCTGACGCATGGTCTATGGGGTGAGTACACCTCCCATCGCCGCCACGAAGAAGTGGCCAAAGCGGTCATGGCGCTGCGGGAAGGAGGACGTCTCATGGCGAAAGAGGTGTGGATGTTTGCCTACGAGGACGGCGCGAAGAAGTATCTACCCAGAGCGATCCCCGATGCCGACATTCATTTTCGCCTGCCTCAGAATATCTGGGAACAAAAGTACGAGGTCATCCATAGTCTCTACGGCTTCGCTGAGGATAGCTTCGAAGCCCGCACGACCCCCAGGGAAGAAGCGTTCTGGCTTCTCGGGAAGGGCAAGTGAGACCGTCTGATTGACTCAGGGAAGAGATATGAAGGTCCTGGCTCTGTATGACTACCCACCGTCCCCGGCTGGTCTGGCCACTCAGGGGCACCTGTTGCATCGAGGTCTTGCCGAACTCGGGGTCGACGTGCATTCGGTCCATTTCGAATCCGCCCAGGAGAAGGAATGGTACTACCGCTGGTTCGAGCCCGACGTGGTGATCGGCGTCGGCTACTGGGGGCACACGCCGTATCTCGTTCTCCACCCGCAACGCTATGGCGTTCAGCCCGTTCCCTGGCTGGTCGCGGATGGATACATGGCCAACTACCATGAGGTGCTCGAATCGCTGCCTTTGATCCTGGTCACCAGCAAATGGGTCAAGCAGGTGTACACGCGAGATGGCCTCAGCGGGAAGAACATCGAGGTGCTTCCCGTTGGTTGTGATACGGATTCATTCATCCCGCGGGATCCGAACGACGCCAAGGTCGCGACGGTTCGTGAGGCGCTCGGCGTCGCGCCGGACCAGATCATGATCCTGACCATCGGAGGCGATGCCACGAGCAAAGGGGCTCAGGAGGTGATGCAGGCGCTGGCGAGCATCGACACGAAGGCCCCGGACTGGAAATACGTTTGCAAAGTCTGGCCTCAACCGCGAACGGAGCATCAGAATCTGATCGATCTTCAGCTCGCCACGCAGTTGGGCATCGAGAAGAACGTGGTCTATACCACAAACGTGATCTCGCGGAACTTCATGCCCTATCTGGTGGCGGCCTGTGACATCTACGCCGCTCCGTCGCGGCTCGAAGGGTTCGGCATGATCCAGGTCGAGGCCAACGCCTGCGGAAAACCCGTCGTCGGCATCAAGGGCATGGGGTTGCTCGATACCATGATCCATGGCGAGACGGCTTACCTGGCCGGCATTGCCCAGGAGATTCGGTTGCGCGAGACGATTGTTGGCGACGAGTCCGGATACGAGACGGGCCATCGCGTCGTGTTCAAGAGCCCGCGCACCGTGGACTATCGTGCCAGCGTTCACGATATCGCGGGCTATCTCCTGGAGCTGATGCAGAACGCCGAGCTGAGGAAGAAGATGGGCGAGGCCGGGCGCAAGCGGGTGGTGGAGCACTTCGATTATCGCGTGGTTGCCAAGAAATTCGTTGAGATTGTCCAAAAGCGGCTCGGGATCTCCTGATATGGCTTCACCCGACTGGAAGCTTGTTGAGCGTGCCAAAGCTGCCGCCGTCGAAGTTCTCCTGCATAACCTGCACGGCACGTATCGAGGCTTGCCTCGCACCGCCGGATGGGGCTATCCCGAACCCTACACACGCGACCTGATGATTGCGTCGCTGGGCGTCTTGGTGGCGGGCAACGACAAGCTCATCAAAGGGTGGCGGCGCATGCTCGAAGTGCTCGCCGAGAACCAGACTCCCCTCGGGCACATCCCTTCGCTGGTTCATGATCCGGAAGATCGCGGCGCCAGTGACACCACGCCGCTGTTTCTTCTGACGGTCGCGCTGTTTCGCATGGCCACGGGCGAGGAAGATTTCCTGGCTGACGCGACCAACAAGGCATTGACCTGGATGGCCTACCGCAGTCCATCCGATCGGGTTCTGGTTTCGCAGCTTCCGACGAGCGATTGGCGCGACGAGCAATGGGTCCTGGGGTATGGTCTCTACGTCAATACCGTTCTCTATGCCGCGCTGCGTCTTCTTGGTTGTCACGAACGAGCGGATGTGCTGCGCGAGATGATGGAGCACTTCACCGTCAAGGGTGAGCGGCAGCAACGTCACGTCCACGAAGGGCTGGTGCTGCGGTACAAGCCGTACTACGCCATGTGGTCATACAAGGTCTATCGCAGCGACCGATTCGATCTGCTGGGCAACAGCCTGGCGATTCTTTCGGGCATCGCCTCGCACACGCGGGCCAGCCATCTGGTGACGTGGATCGAGACCGAATGTGCGGCGTTGCGCAAGAACGAGCTTCTTGCGGTCGAACTACCTCCGAACTTCTTCCCCTATATTCAGCCGAGCGACCCGGACTGGCTGCCGCGGTATGCGAAGTACAATCTGCCCGGCGAATACCACAACGGTGGCATCTGGCCCTTCATCTGCGGGTTCTATGTCGCCTCCCTCGTGGCGGCCGGGCGGTACAGGCTGGCCGAGCGTTCGCTGCTGGCCCTGACGGAACTTGTCCGTCATCGGCGTGAGGCCGACGTCGAATTCGGCTTCAACGAGTGGCACCGTGCCCAGGATGGAACACCGCAGGGCCAGGACTGGCAGACTTGGTCGGCCGCCATGTATCTCTACGCCGCCCATTGCGTGCAGACACAGACGACGCCTTTCTTCGATCGCTGTCGGCAGGGACGATCACAGGAATAACACACCTGCGTTATCTGCCTGTCACTTGTAGTCCACACCGAGCATGTCGAAGAGAAAGGCGTAGATGTCGGCTTGCTCCTCGATGGCCTTGGTGACGGGCTTTCCGCCTCCATGTCCGGCCTTGGTCTCGACACGCAGCAGGATCGGATTCTTACCTGCCGCTTTCTCCTGAAGCGTGGCCGCGAACTTCTTGGAGTGCAGAGGCACGACCCGATCGTCCGTATCGGCCGAGGTGATCAGGATCGGGGGATAGCTGACGCCGGCCTTGACGTTATGCAAGGGCGAATAGGCGTAGAGGTAATCGAACTCCTTCTTGCTCGCTTCGGCGTTGCCATACTCCGGGATCCAGTAGCGACCCACGGTGAACTTGTGGTACCGCAGCATGTCGATCACCGGGACCTGGCAGATGACCGCCCCGTAGAGGTCGGGGCGTTGGAGCATGCAGGCCGCGACCAGCAGACCTCCATTGCTGCCCCCGCGAATCGCCAGCTTCTGAGGTCGGGTGTAGTCATTTTCGATGAGCCATTCGGCGGCTGCGATGAAGTCATCGAAGACGTTCTGTTTCTTCTCCAGCATGCCCGCCTGATGCCAGGACTCGCCGTACTCGCTGCCGCCCCGCATGTTGGCCTGGGCGTAGATGCCCCCGGCTTCGAGCCAGGCGAGCGTCGAGGTCGAAAAGCTCGGCTTGATGTTGATATTGAATCCACCGTAACCGTAGAGCAACGTCGGGTTGTTCCCATCCCGTTCGAGGTCCTTGCGGTGGGTGAGGTAGATGGGAACGCGCGTCCCGTCTTTGGACGTGCAGAAGACCTGCTCCGTTTCGTATTTTGACAGGTCGAAATCGATCTCGGGCTGGTGGAGTATGCTCTCCGTATTCGAGCGAAAGTCGTAGCGAAAGCTCGTGCTCGGGTAGAGAAAAGAAGTGAACGTGAAGAACATCTCCGGATCGTCCTCTTTGCCCGAGAGCCCCGCGATGGTGCCGAGGCTGGGCAGGTCGATGTCGCGAACGTACCGGCCGCCGACGCTGAAGACCTTGAGCAAGTGGTGCACGTCGTGCATATAGGCCGTGACGAAATGGTTGTCGATCAGCCCAGCATAATCGAGCACGTCCTCGCTTTCAGAGATCAGTGTCTTCCAGTCGGCTTGCCTGGGCTGCTCCGTATCGATGGCGATGATGCGGCCTTTCGGAGCGTCCAGATCTGTCAGGAAGTAGAAGACAGGCCCGTTGTTGCCGAGAAAATCATATTCCGCGTCGGCTTCGTCGAGCAGCTTGATGAAGAGACCATCACTTTCGATCGGCCTGTAATACACGCGGTTCCTGGGGTCGGTCCCGTGGTGCATGTAGAGAACGAGGTACTTACCGTCCTCGGTGACGACGGGGGCGAAGCTGAGTTCCTTGTTGTCGGGTCGTTCGTAGACGAGCACGTCGTCCGACTGAGACGTGCCCAGGCGGTGCCAGTAGACGCGATTAAAGTTCATTCGATCGTCATCGGCCACCGTGTTTGGATCGGGGTAGCGGCTGTAGAAGAATCCGCTGCCGTCGTGATGCCATGCGATCGTTGTGAAGCGGCACCATTGCAGGACTTCGTCGCTGTCTTTGCCCGAATCGATGTCACGAATTCGCACCTCTTGCTCGTCGCTGCCGCTGCGTGAAAGCCCGTAGGCGAGCCATTTGCCGTCCCAGCTCAGTGCCGTGCTGGTCACGGCCACTGTGCCGTCGGCGCTGAGCAGATTCGGATTGATCACCACCTTGCTGTCACCACCCAGTTCCTCCTGAACGTAGAGAACCGACTGATTCTGAAGGCCGTCGTTCTTCCAGAAGAAATATCGCCCACCCTGTTTGGATGGGGACGAGTAGCGGGGGTAATTCATCAGCGATTCCAGCCTGGCTTTGATCTGCTGCCTTGTCCCGGTGCGTTCGAGAAATTGCTCGGTCAGCTTGTTTTCCTTGGCAACCCAGGCCTGTGTTTCCGCCGAATCGGCGTCTTCGAGCCATCGGTAGGGGTCCGCCACCTCGACCCCGTGATAGGTGTCGACGACCGCTTCCTTGTGCGCCTTGGGGTAAATCAGTCTGCTTGTCCCGGGATGCGTGGGGGACACCGCCTGACAGCCCGCGAACAGCGCGGTCAGGGCGATGAAAATCATTGCTCCAAAGGTGGGGCGTTCGTTCATATCCGGATCTCCACGGTTGATAGGTTCTGGACCATGTTGCGATCGCCGCCCATTGAACGCGGGGGCTGGGGCTTTGTCAAATCGCTGCTTGGGCAAAAGCGGGCCGATCCCGTCACGGCCGATGCTCTGGCCGCTCACGAGATGCCCCGGTCTGTGCCTCTGTTGCTTCGAGTCTCAAGATAGACAAGCTGGATGTCGATTCTGTCGGTCAATTTGGGAAAAACTGTTGAATTCCTCCCGCGCGGGCAGTACGATGCACGTGACGTGCCCGGGCTTGCGGTATGCATCTGACGGCGAGGTTACGATTTATGGCTGAACCGGCGCGAACCAGCAAGGACAGCGAAGACGTGAAGGTGGAGAAGGCCGATCGTGCCCCGCAGGGAAATCTGGCCGACTACGTCGGCCGTCTCAGCGTCGAGCACAGGATGCTCGTGGCCCTGAAGGCACAGTTGTACGGTGGCTCATGGGAGCCCATGCTTGACGATTTGCGGAATCGTCTGAGCGGGCAACCCTACATATTCAAACTGGTCAATCGAATCCAGGATGACATCGAACGCATCGAAGAGATGAAACGCTTCGAAGCGGAACACGGCGTTGATCTGGCTGAGCACGTCGAGTTGCCCTGAGAGGCTGCCGACGCGACGCCGGGCACGCCGCTGATCCGAAACTGGTGTGCGGGGCACACCCTGCGAACTATCAGGCATTGCTTGGGTCGAGGACTCATTCTTCGGATCGAGGTGGTCCTTTTGGCGAGGACGTGAAAATGCGAAAACAGGTGATGCAAAAGACACTGTTGTTCCTGACGGTAGGGTCGTTCCTTTGTGTTCCGGCGATGGTCAAGGGGGCGGAAAGCTCGACGTCGCTCGTCCCCAAGGCTTTGCTGGAACCGGTGAACCTGGCGTCGGTCTGGCAGACGACTCTCCCCGTGCGGCCGGGCGAGCGCCTCGAAATGGTGAGGATTCTGGGGGATCGGTTGTACGTACGGTCGGCCGCGGACTACGTGTGGTCGCTCGATCGCAATACGGGTGACATCGTCTTCAGCGAGTCGATCGCACCGGCCGGCTTCCCGATTCTCGGATGGAATGTGTACGGCGATCGATTGATCACGGTCATCGACAGTCAGCTCGTCGAGTTGGATGCGAGCACCGGATTGCGAAGGCGCACCGGCGACCTTGGGCTGAGCATTATCGCTCCGCCTGTGCGAAACAGTGAGTTCTTCTATGTCAGCGCGGCCGACCGGCGTCTTCACGTGTTCCACGTCAAGAACCTCGTCGAGGCGTTCAAGGTCTCGGCCGACAACGATTCGCTGATCACGTCGGTTCTTGCCGGTGAGGACATGGTTGTTTTCGGCACGGATGCGGGCAATCTCGTCGCGATGACACCGGATGCGCCGAAGAAGCTGTGGCAGTTCGATGCCGCCAGGTCCATGGCCGGGCCGGTCATTCGTGATGGTCGTTCGTTCTTCTTTGCCAGCAAAGACACTTGCGTCTATCGCGTCGATGCCGGTGGAGCTAACGATGCATCGATGGTTTGGAGATTCCAGACCGAAGCCATCCTGGATCGTGAGCCGCGGGTGACGGCCACGACGGTCTATCAATTCGCTCATGGCGCCGGTCTGACGGCCATCGACCGACAGTCAGGCCAGGCCCTGTGGTCCCTGCCGGAAGGGGCCGACCTGCTGGCCGAGTCACGCAATAAGGCCTATATTTATACGAAGTTCAGAACCCTGGTCGTCATGGACAATGCATCCGGTCGGCGACTCTGCTGGGTGAACTTTGCCGATGTATCGGATTATGCAACCAATGTGGCCGATGCGAAGATGTACCTGGCGGACCAGGGCGGACGCATCATGTGTGTGCAGCCGATTCGGTAGCGCGCCGAGAGGGCATACCTGTCAGCGAACACGAATCCAGACCTGCCAACGAATCGAAGTAAGGGAGAAGGAGTTGATATGGACGTCACAGTCAAAACCGCTCTGATCAGCGTTTCCGACAAGACCGGGGTCGTCGATTTTGCCAAAGCTTTGGCCCAGATGGGCGTTAAGATCATCAGCACCGGTGGCACCGCCTCGAAGCTGAGCCAGGCCGGGGTCGAGGTCGTGAGCATCGATTCGGTGACGGGTTTCCCCGAGATGATGGACGGCCGAGTCAAGACCCTTCATCCTAAGATCCACGGAGGGCTGCTCGGACTTCGCGACAAGAAAGAGCACGTCGAGGCCATGACGGAACACGAGATCGAACCGATCGATCTGGTCTGCGTGAATCTCTACCCCTTCGAAGCGACGGTGGCCAAGCCGGACTGCACGCTCGAAGAGGCGATCGAGAATATCGATATCGGCGGACCCAGCATGATCCGTTCGGCGGCCAAGAACCACAAGTTCGTTACCGTCGTCACCGATCCGGATCAGTACGCCCAGGTCATCGAACAGATGAAGAACAACAACGGCGCCGTCACTGGCGGTCTCCGAGCGGACCTGGCACGAGCGGCATTCAGTCTGACGGCTGCTTACGACGCCGCGATCTCCAAATACCTCGAAGGCAAGGCCGGCGTGGAGTTTCCGAGCCGGGTCTCCATTGCCTTGTCGCGGGAAACCGCCCTTCGCTACGGTGAGAATCCTCACCAAAGCGCCGCACTCTACAAGCTCCCGACCAGTGCCGAGTCTTCGGTCTGCAACGGCAAGCTCCTGGAAGGTGGCACGGAGATCAGCTTCAACAATCTGCTCGATGCCAATGCAGCTTTCGAACTGGTCAAGGAGTTCGACGAGCCGGCCGCTGTGGTGGTCAAGCATCTGAATCCGTGCGGGTGCGCCGTGGACGAGGATATCACCGTCGCCTATCGCAAGGCTTACGAGGGCGATGTGGTCAGCGCGTTCGGCGGGATCATCGCCTTAAATCGCAACGTGGACATCGAACTTGCCCAGACGATCATGGAATCGTACGGGCGGTTCGGAAAGGCGCTCGGCGCCAGCGGGTTCTTCGCCGAGGTGATCATCGCGCCGCGGTTCGAAGAGGATGCCGTCGAGATCATCCGCACGCTGAAGACCTGGGGCAGCCGTGTCCGCCTGATCGAGACGGGGCCCATCGATCGCACGAAGATCGACACGTCGGAATTCGACGTTCGATGCATCATCGGCGGTCTCCTGCTCCAGAAACGCGATCTCGTCGGTTGGGAACCGGACATTCTGACGTATCCGACCAAAGTCAAGCCCACGCCCGAACAGCTTGACGATCTACGCATGTCCTGGCTCGTTGCCAAACACACCAAGAGCAACACGATCATCATCGCCAAGAACAAGCGCATCCTCGGCGTCGGCGCCGGTCAGATGAACCGTGTCGAATCCGGCCTGCTGGCCATGAAGCACGCGGGCGAGGAGGCCCAAGGTGCCGTGATCGCGTCCGATGCGTACTTCCCGTTCCCGGACAACGTGGACAACGCCGCCAAGGCGGGCATTGCCGCGATTGTCCAGCCCGGCGGATCGAAGAAGGATCCCGAGGTGATTGCTGCGGCCGACGCCCACGGCATTGCCATGGTCTTCACGGGAAAACGCCACTTCAAGCATTGATTTCGGGGCCAGGCTCCCGAAATAGTCTCACAGATTGACTGGATTCCCCGTCTCGTTGGGCACCGCGAAGGGGTCTCGGTTTATCTATAAAGTATATAAGGTCTATGGGAATAATATCCTTTTTTGTGGAACCGGTTCTTCGCTGGGCCGTACCAGTTCGACCGAGAGGAAGCGGCAGTGTATGGCAAGTGAAGAGGCGGCCGTGCTTTTCTGTAGAAGCATCCCAAGTCGCGGACACGGACTCTTCTGAACGATGGCAATCCATGACGCCACGCTGACGACTGAACTGAGAAGCCGCCAGCTATCGAGGTGAGTTTGGGAGGCATACCAAGATGGCAACGCAACAGACAGTCAGTACGGTAAACGGAATCGATCTGGATGTGCTCCACGAGACGGTCAGCGCGATTGAGAAAGATCCTGGTCTGGCCAAATGTAAGTTCCGGGCGAGCAACAAGTGGATTGGCGGAACCCAGAATCGGACACGAATCACCGGATTCTATGGGGCCAAACAGGAGATGCAACACCGGCAGCCGTTCGAGATTCACGCCGATGAGCCACCCGTGCTGGCCGGTGAGGACCAAGCTCCGAATCCTGCCGAGCACCTGCTCAATGCGTTGGCGGGTTGCATGACCACGGGCATGGTGGCCCATGCCGCGGTGCGCGGCATCCACATCGAGGAACTGGAGTCCGAGATCGAGGGGGACCTGGATCTGCGTGGGTTCCTCGGATTGTCCGATGAGACCCCGAAGGGCTTCACGAACATACGCATCAAGTTCAAGGTCAAGGCGGATGCCGACAACACTGAGCGGCTCCGGCGGTTGACCGAATACTCTCCCGTGTTGAACACGATCACGCAAGGTGCCAAGGTCGACGTCAAGGTCGAACCCAAGTAGAGTGCCCTGATCCATCTCGGTATCGGTACAGACGCCGCCTGGCGAGCACAAAGGCGTTGCATTGAGATCCCAGTACCTCAACGGAGGATGGTGTGCGCTGGCAGTGCAAGGTGGCATACGAACCTTCTGCGAAAGGAGACTGATCATGACTGATGTGGCTGTGAAGACGATATCCAACGGTGTGGGGACGCTAGATGAAAAGGCTATCAGTGAGTTGGAGGCATCCGTTCGAGGCGAGTTGATTCGTCCGGGCGATCCGGCGTACGACGAGGTGCGGGCGATCTACAATGCGATGATCGACAAACATCCGGTGCTGATTGTGCGGTGCCGGGATGTGGCCGATGTGATCACATCGGTGAATTTCGCCAGAGAGAAGGACGTGCTGTTGGCGGTACGTGGCGGTGGGCACAACGGTCCCGGCTTGGCGCTCTGCGATGAGGGCTTGGTGATCGATCTGAGCCTCATGAAGGGCATTCGGGTAGATCCCGAGGAGCGCACCGTCCGTGTTGAGCCGGGCTGTTCCTGGGGCGACGTCGATCACGCCACACATCCTTTCGGTCAGGCCGTGCCGGCAGGTGTCGTTTCCTTGACTGGAGTGCCCGGGCTCACGCTGGGCGGTGGGCACGGTTACCTGGCCCGCAAGTACGGTCTGACGATTGACAACCTGCTCGAGGCCGATGTCGTATTGGCCGATGGTCGATTGGTCACCGCCGGACCCGGAGAGAACGAGGACCTGTTCTGGGCGATTCGCGGCGGGGGAGGAAACTTCGGAGTGGTCACCTCTTTTCTATTCAGGACGCGCCCGGTCGATACCGTCTACGCGGGCGTGACGCTGTGGCCTTTCGAGCAAACCGCGGATCTGATGCGATGGTATCGTGACTTCCTCCCGAAGGCCCAGCGCGAACTGTATGGCTTCTTCGGGTTGTTAACTGTTCCGCCCGGACCGCCATTCCCGGAAGAACTGCATCTCAAGAAGGTCTGCGGCATCGTCTGGTGCTATACCGGGCCCCTGGACAAGGCGGACCAAGCGTTCAAACCGCTCTGGGACTTCGGTCAGCCCGCCTTCAAGCTGCTCGGCCCCATGCCCATGCCGGCGCTCAACAGCATGTTCGACGCCCTTTATCCGCCCGGCCAGCAGTGGTACTGGAAGGGGGATTTTGTCAACGAGCTTAGCGACGAGGCGATCGATGTCCATGTGAAGTACGGTGCCGACCTGCCCACGCCGCAATCGACGATGCACCTCTATCCGGTTGATGGGGCGGTTCACGACATCGGCCCAGGCGATACCGCTTGGCGCTATCGCGATACGACCTGGTCGATGGTGATCGTTGGTGTCGATCCCGAGCCCGCCAAGGCAGGACAACTGAAGTCCTGGGTGCGCGACTACTGGAAGTCGCTGCATCCGTATTCGGCTGGCGGTGCCTACATCAACTTCATGATGGATGAGGCAGACGACCGAGTTCGAGCCACCTACGGCGACAACTATGATCGCCTGGTGGCGATCAAGACGAAGTACGACCCTGGCAACTTGTTCCGCGTGAACTGGAACATCAAGCCCAAGCCTTGACACGATCTCCTTGGCAGATGCCGATTCCTTCGGTATAAGAACCGCAGGGTTCATGTCGCGTGTGTCAGGGAGGAATCGATGTCGAGCGTGTCGGCCGAACAAGTCGTAGAGAAGTTGAGGTCATTGGGTGATCCAAAGGCGGCCGAAGGAGCGGCCCGATTTGGGATCGACGTTCCCGGCTTGCTGGGCGTCTCGGCTCCGGCGCTGCGGAAGCTCGCAAAGGAGATCGGGCCTGATCATCGACTGGCCGCCCAGTTATGGCGAACCGGCATTCACGACGGGCGCTTGCTGGCAACACTGATCGACGATCCGGCCAGGGTTACGCCGCAGCAAATGGAACGCTGGGCCAAGGATTTCAATTCATGGGCTGTCTGTGACGCTGCGTGCGGCTGTCTGTTCGACAGGACTCCCTATGCGTGGGACAAAGCCGTCGAGTGGAGCCGCCGCGACGCGGAATACGTCAAGCGGGCAGGCTTTGTCCTGATGGCCACTCTGGCCGTGCATGACAAACAGGCGCCGGACCCGCGATTCGAATCGTTCCTGCCCCTGATCATCGAGCAGGCCAACGATGATCGCAACTTCGTCAAGAAGGGCGTCAATTGGGCCCTGCGCCAGATCGGCAAGCGCAATCGCAGGCTGAACAAACGCGCAATCCGGACTGCAGAGGATGTGCGCGCCCTTGATACCAAGAGCGCGCGATGGATAGCTTCCGATGCACTTCGCGAGTTGGCCGGCGAAAGAGTCCAGGCTCGCCTTCGCTGACGCACCCTCTATCGCGTTCCTACATCACAGTGGACTTGCGGACTGCTTCGAGACGGTGAGCCGCGAAGGGCCAGTTCGCCATCTTGAAGAAGTTGTCCACCCACTCGCCGCGATTGTTGGCGTATTGCAGGTAATATGCGTGTTCCCACACGTCGCAGACCAGCAGGGGGGTAACGCCCCACATGGTGAGGTTCTGGTGTTTCTCCGCCTGGAAGATCAGCAGCTTCTCGGCCATGGGTTCATAGGCGAGCACACCCCATCCGCTGCCTTCGACGGCTTTCGTCGCGGCGGCGAACTGCTTCTTGGCGGCCTCGACCGAACCGAAGCTCTTGGTCATGGCCTGGCTGAGACTTTGAGGCATGTCGAGCTGATCCGGGCTCATCGAGTTCCAGAATAGGGTGTGCAGAACGTGACCGCTGCCGGTGAAAGCGAGATTGCGACTAAGTGATTTGATCGAGCTGTAGTCACCCGATTTCCGCGCCGCCTCCAGCTTGTCGAGTGTGCTGTTGAGCCCTCTGACGTACCCGGCGTGGTGCTTGTCGTGGTGGATTCGAAGCGTTCTTTCCTCGTAGAGCGGTTCAAGGGCATCGTAGCTGTAGGGCAGTGGGGGCAGCTTGTAGACGCCGTCCGCATAGCCGAGACCGAGCGCGTCAGCCGCCATGGCCCCGGTCGAGGTACCAAGTCCAAGGACCAGGTTTCCCGCTATGCCGGCGCCGAGCATTCCGAACGATCCGGTCTTGAGCACGTCTCTTCGCGAGTGTTCCACCTTCATCATCGAGTCCTTTCCGTTTCATTCGCATGGGAGTTGAACGCTTCAAACTCGCAGTATAGCGGGCGGGACCCGGCTCCGCTATCGGGGGATTACCTGATAATCGTTCAGGCATTTCCCGATTGTTCGAGTGGCGGGTTTCAGGTCGCGGACTGCGGATTTGCCCGAGCCGGCGCATCCGCAATCCACGACGACGAGGATTGTTCTACAGACCGTCGGCACCCATGACGGTCACGGTCGGCGGCTGAAGACAGACCATTCGATTTGTCAACACGGCGATGCGCTGCTCGGCGATGTCCAGCGCCTGCCGGCCTGCTTGAAGCCTCGCCGCTTGTGGGGCCAACGCGGATGCCTGCGCCAATTGGGCCTTCGTTTCGTCGAGCTGCTGATGGAGGATATTGAGCCGGGCCCTCTGCTCGGTCGTGTCGATGGCCATCTGACTCAGTTCGTCGTTGAGGTCTTCCAGCCGGCTGCCTCCGGCCGTCTTGGTCAGTTCTTCCCGTCGTCTTGCCAGCTCGATCTTGGCCCTGGCCAGACTCTCCTGGGCCTGAGCCAGTTCCGACTCCGGCAGGCGACCCGCATCGACTTGCTTGTGAAGCAGGGAGAGACGCTCTTCGTTTATCTTCACGAGGTCTTGCAGTTCCCGGGTTACGACGTCATGGCCCAGTCTTTCTTCGAAACTCTTCCGGATGACGGCGATCTGTCTTTCGATAGCTCCTTGCCGGGCCTCCGAGCTGGCGAGTTCCATTTCCAGATTCTGGACCTCGCGCGACAACTCGCGCCGGCGATCGACTAGTTCGCGGACATCCGCCTGGGCCGTTTGTGCAGCGAGTGCCGGTTCCGGCGCCTGCATCTGGTGCCCGCTGATCACGACGACATCATCGTCGATCTGGTAAGAGACATCACGGAGTCCGCCGCCTACAGCTTTGAGAAGTGTCCTCAGAGCCGTTTCCAGTTTGACAGTTGGCAAGGCATCCATATCGATTGAGGTGGTGGGCTCGATCTCGCAGTTCTCGAATAGCTCTCTCCACAGCACGATGATTTGCAGTGGAGGTTCGACTGAGTTCCTGAGCATCTCAACCGCCTCTGCAAACGGCATCTCAGGCGTTAGCATGGAGAGGTCAACGATCGTGTTCAACTGCTCCTGTATTCTCATACTTTCGGGTGACGAAGGACCGGTCTGGCTGAGAAACTGTCGCTCGACCTGATCCCGCCTGAATCGGGCGAATTCGATTTGCCCGTCGAGGGTCCGCTCATACCGTTCGTAAGCGCGATTCAGGACCTTCTCCAGGTTGTCGATCAAGGCCTTCACGAAGTCGCCCGTCCGGGGCCTGTATCCGACAGGCAGTTGGACCGATAGCTTGATCATCGCGGTTTGTTGTGGGGCGGACGCCGGAGCCATCCTCGTCGGGGCGCCGTACACGCCCCCCATGCCGAAACCCCCTGGCCGCCGCCCATTCCGCCGCCCATCATGCCGTAGGTCATCCTGCCGGAGCCCATCGTACCTCCCATCGAGCCCATACCACCCATCCCCATACCCATGCCACCCGTCATGCCTCCACCCATGCCCATTCCCCTGGCGGTGGTGCCTTCGGATCGGTTGGCCCGACCGCGAGGACGCCCACCTTCCCCTCTGGAGGACCGATCTGGAGAGGCCGCATCTGCGGGCTTCTCCTCTTTGGGTTTATCCCGACCATCGGGCGTTTCCATTGAGGGCGGCTGATCCATTTGTTGCCCATATCGATCGCCGTAGATCTCCTGAAGTTCTTTCATTATCTGGTCATTGTAGGGGTCCGATGATCTGGGACCCACGTCGCTCTGCATGCCTTGCGAGAGCCACTCGATTCGAATGCCCTGGGTGATGCCGACTGCCGCCTGCGCATCTGCCCCCAGGATCTCGCTGGCCGCTTTTCCGGCAACACCTGAGCTGCGGATCAACCCATCGACGGTCGTCGGGTTCAAAGGCAGGATATCCGGGTCGACGGTGATCTTCACGATGCAACTGGCGATTCCGGTGCCTGCGGTCCCTTCCTCTGCACCGAAGGCGGGAGCAACGGCCAGGGCCAGGCTCAATGTCAGACAGACGATCGTGATTCGTTTGGTTTGCATGGTGATTCTCCTTCGATCAGAGATTTGTTGATGCGGTAGTTCCTGATCTCCGACAGCCTCTCTCTGGCAACGTCGGCCCAGCGGTTCTCGGGGAACAGCCGGATGACCTGCTCGTAAGCCTCGACGGCTGATTCGGTCTGGTTCAACTCCCGATACAGCCGGTCGGCCTGATAGACGAGCGTGAAGGCGGTCTTGTCGGCCTGCTGCTCCAGCTTCTCAGCAGGATCGGGGATGCTCGCCAGTTCCGCCTGCAAGGCCTCCAATCGCTGTTCTTGACGCTCCTTAGCCAGCACGTCCTGGACGAGTTTCAAGGTCGCATCGGTTTGGGCCTGCAACTGATCGATTCGGTCTTGGAGCGATGCGATACGATCCCGCTGCCCGGTTGCCTGTTCTTCCCCTTGGGGACGAAGCTGCCACAGGGCAACACCGAGAAGCAGGACGGCTGCCACAGAGGCCGGCACGGCGATGGCGATGCGACGTCGCCGATGGTAGCGCCGTCGAATGTCACGGGCTCGTACCGGGCCATATCGCGGTGGCCCGGCTGCCCGGTCGACGTCCTCGAGCAGACTCTTGATTCGTTCGTCGTTCATACGGTTTCCTCGATCATCTCGCCCAGGCTTTCTCTTAGCTGCTGCTTTGCCCGGGTCAGTCTCACTTGCATGGCATTGGCCGTGATTCCCAGAAGCTCGCATGTCTCGGCGGTCTCAAGGCCCTGGAGATAGCGCAGAACCACGACCTCGCGATACTTTGGCGGCAGGGCCTTCACCGCCCGGCGGACTCGCGCCAACGCCTCGGTCTCCATCGCGGCTCGCTCGGCGTTGTCATCGACGCACACGTTCAACCCCGCCTCGGCGATCGGGGCCGTACGGATGCGGGAGACGCGCCTTCGCTGCCGCCGCCGACACATGTTGACCGTGATGGTAAAGAGCCAGGTTCGCAGCCTGCAGTCACCCCGGAACTTCTTCAGTCCGGTGAAGGCCGCGAGAAATACATCCTGCACGACGTCGTCGACATCCTGGGGCCATGCGAGCAGACGATTAGCCAACGCGGCAACGTCGGCCGCATACCTCTCCACGATCCTGTCGAAGGCAGAATCGTCGCCCCGGAGGACCCGGTCCACCAGGATCTGCTCGGCAGCTATCTTCGCCATGACTGTAATATTAGAGCCGAAAAGGCCTCGGGCATTACAGATTTCCCTCGGGCTGTTGAGGATTCGACCCGCGCGGCGTGCGCATGAAAAAAGCCCGGCCGATGGCCGGGCTTGGGTACCCAGATGAATGGCGACCGCTCTATTTCTTAGCCGGTTTCAGGCCGGCCGCCTTCTGAAGAGCGGCGACCATGTCGGTCTTCTCCCACGTGAAATCGGGAAGGTCACGGCCGAAGTGCCCGCCGTGAGCGGTGGCCGAGAAGATCGGACGCGCCAGCTTCAGGTGATCGACCATGCCCTTGGGCGTCAACGGGAAGAGGTCTTTGACGATCTCGCTGATCTTGGTCTCACTGATCTTGGCGGTCCCTTCGGTGTTGATCAGAACCGAAGTGGGCTCGGCCACACCAATGGCGTAAGACAATTGGACTTCGCACGCATCGGCCAGACCGGCGGCCACGATGTTCTTGGCGACGTAGCGGGCCATGTAGCTGGCGGTGCGGTCCACCTTGGTGGGGTCTTTCCCACTGAAGGCGCCGCCCCCGTGCCGGCCCCACCCGCCGTACGTGTCCACGATGATCTTGCGTCCGGTCAGTCCGCAGTCGCCCTTCGGGCCCCCGACGACGAACTTGCCCGTGGGGTTGACGTGGAATTTGGTGTTCTTATCGACGAACCGTGCGGGCAGCACCGGCTTGATGACCTTGGCGAGGATCTCGTTGCGCAGCTTGCGGTGGGGGATGTCCGCCGTGTGTTGCGTCGATATGACGACCGTGTGAATTCGCTTGGGCTTGCCATTCTCGTATTCGATCGTGACCTGGCTCTTGCCGTCGGGACGCAGCCAGGGCAGCTTCTTGCGCATCTTCTCGAGCTGGATGGTCAGCTTGTGGGCCAGTTGGATCGGCATGGGCATCAGCGCGGGGGTTTCCTTGCGGGCGTAGCCGAACATCAGGCCCTGGTCGCCGGCGCCTTGCTCTTTGTGCAGGCCCGTTCCCTCGGTCACACCCTGAGAGATATCCGGGCTTTGCCGTCCCACGGCGACCATCACGGCACAATTTTCGTAGTGGAAACCCACTTCCGGATCGTCGTAGCCGATCATCTTGATGGTGTCACGCGCGATCTGCGCGATGTCCACCGTCGCTTTGGTGGTGATTTCCCCGGCCACCACGACCATATCTGATTTCACCAGCGTTTCGCAGGCGACCCGGCTCTTCGGGTCCTGCGCCAGCAGGGCATCGAGAACCGCGTCGGAGATGCAGTCTGCGACCTTGTCGGGATGCCCCATCGTCACCGACTCACTGGTGAACAGGTAGTTCTGCATGTCGCAATTCGGATTGCTCACATTCAACGTTTTTGCCATTTCCTTAGCACCTTATCATCCGTTCCCCATTGATAGAACTGAAAGCAAAGGGCCCACCCTCAACGGCCCACGATTGCCCGAGGCACGATTTGCCCGGCGAACAACATCTCACACAGAAATGCGACCCCATCATAGAGCCGTCAAGCCTCTCGTCAACGAAAAAGTCGGCGAAAGGCCGTCTGGGGGTGCACTGCGTGTTTGTGGGTAGGTTTTAGGCGGCCATGGGGCGGTTCTGCCAGAAGGGGTCCCATTCGCCGTTGAGCCAGGTGATCCGCAGGGCCAGCGTCGCCGACGAACCGGGGCGGGTCCAGATCATGCCGGACTGTTTGAGCCGCTTGCCGACGACGTGTTTGCAGGCCCCCTCGACGGACCCCGAGCCGATGTCGTAGCCTTTCTTTCGAAAGACATCGTACCGCATTTGCTCTTCGTTGGTCGAGAGGTAGCGAATCAGATCGTTCAGCGCCTTGCGTTTTTCGCCACGGCGGCCGTGACGGTCGGCTTTGAGCTTCTCCAGCAGCTTTCGTGTCTGACCGTCCCAGAGCAGCGACAGGCGCTCTTGGACCCAGTGTTGCGTCAGCATCGTGCCTTCGCCGAACAGGATTTTGCCGCAGTCCCAGAGGTGTTCACTGGCGTGGTACCAGTCGATGATAAAGACAGCCCGTTGAAAATGCCGCTTGTGTTCGCTGCGAATCCACGGGGCCCCATCGCCCAGATAGATCACCTCCTTGGCGCCACGCAAGCCCCAGCGACAGCCCGCCAACCAGAGGTACCAGCCAAACGTCTGCGAGTCGCAGAACCGGCCGAGATAGTACGTGTGCCGGCGGAACTGCTCGTCTTGCCAGTAGATACAGCCGACCTTGGCCTCGTGCGAACCATCGCGTTCCCGGGCGGTCGTGCCATCGACGCTGACGTACAAACGCTGCGGCTGGGCTTCGACGCCAGGGATTTGACGGGTGGCCTCAAACTGCTGACGCTGATCCTCCTGCGACTGGGCTGAGACGGCGCCGACCTGATGGACCAGCGTCTCGACAGTGGTATCGGCCATCGTTTCGCCAAACAACTGTCCGATTTTCTCGGCGCTTTGGGCAAAACTGTCATCGACCGCTAAGGTGCAGCAGGCTTTGGCCAAGGCCGGACTGAGCTGTCCGGCTCCCAAGCCGCTGTCCTGATCGTAAGGCGCTTGGCCACGATGGCAGGCGGCACAATGGTAATAGGCCCGATGAATCGTAATCCAGCCCCAGAGCGTATGAACCGAGCGCGGACGATGGCCCACAAATCGCATCGAACCCCCACATGAGCACGGGATGATGCTCCCCCGATACCCGTTGCGGCCTCGGTCCACCACACGCTGCAACAACCCCGCTCCCATCGACTTGAGAAGCACTCCGACGACCTGCTCCAACTGCCCGAGATCCGACCGCACCAGCGTTAATTCCTCACCACATAGTTCTTCCAATTGATCGAGAATTCGGCTATCCATGATTCGGCCCTTCCTTCATAGGTTCAAAGAATCTCTCGAAACTCTCTGAGCCTATACGAAGGGCCCTATCATTTTACCTACAAACGTGCAGTGCACCCGCCGTCTGGACGGCCTCTGGAAGGCTAATAGCCTCGGGAGGTGTCGTTGAGTCGCCAGTCGAAATTGGTGTACTCGATGGTGTAATTCTCCACCTCCAGGAAGTAGACATCATCATCCGAAATGTACCGGGTCAGGAAGTTCAGGACGGCGCGTGTCTCGGGCGATCGGTCTTTGAACTTCTTGTCCGTTCCGTACCGGGCAACGAACTCCTTGCCTCGCCATGTTGGTTTGAACAGGGCCGACAGATGGACAACGGCCTTGGCCCGATCGATCTGCAATCCTTCCCCGGTCGACAGGAAGGTCCGGGTCTGCTCATCGAGTTGCTGATCGAGGTCCTCGCCTCGGTAAGGCTCACGACGAAACCGCGGGCCGGACCGGTTCGCATAGGTAATGGCCAGGAAGGCGCGGGGATCGGCCAACGCCTTGCGGAAGAAGCGCCGTTCCACCTCGCCCAGCGTGAACTCCTCGTCCATTACGATGAACCGGTAGCTGCTCCAGATCCCTTCAATATGCCGGATGTCGCTTGGCGGCCAAGTCAGTCGCAGCCACCAGGAGGACTCGATCGGGTAGTTGCGCGCGATGACGTCGAGCATCTTCAGGTTGTAGGTGTTGATCCAGAAGGCGAGCTTCTGCTGCGGTGTCCAGTCCTGATATGCGTTCGGGTCGAGCTCATCCGGCGTGTGCAGCAGTTGCTTGATCCACAATCGCTTACGCCGCAGGCTCTCGTAGTCCACGCGTCCGTCCTCGCGAACGAACTCCTTCAACAGATCGCCATACTCCCGGTAGAAGCCGGCCATTGGACCGGGGTCCTCTACCTCGACAGGCTGCCCCTGAGGCTCGGGCTCTGCCACGGGGGATTCATTCGGTTCGGCGGACGTGACTTGCCTTACATCGACTTGATTGGGTTCCGCAGGAACAGTCTCTTCGTCCGGTTCCATCGGGATGAGATTGGCAGCCTTGGAGACTTCGGCCTCATTCGGCTCGGTGGCTAGGTCTGCCCGGGCCGCAGGCGGCTCGACCGGGGGCTCGGCGGGCGGCAGGTCCGCGGGATCTGAGAGTTCCTCCACCTGCTCTGGACGATTGGGCTCCGGGGCGATGGGCTCATCCGGGACGACCTCCATCGACGCCGTCTCCACAGGCCGGGCGACCGGCTCGGCTGGGGTACGATCACGCGTTTGCACCTCGGCGCAGCCACAGAACAGCACCGAAAGGCTCAAGACCAGGCATGCCAACCATCCTGTTTTGGCCATGCACGACTTCAGGAAAGACCTCCCACTAATCAACGATGAGAAAACCTCTAGCATAAGACTTAAGACGACGAAGGCAAGGCTTTGTTCGCTCTCGATCCTGGCTGTGTCGCGGGGTCTTGGCTCCCGCAGACCTCCCGCGTCTGTCGGTGGCGGATACGCGAGGTCGAAGGCAGATGGGACCCCGTCCGGCTGTATGCCGTGACGTCCTATAAAGGACCACTTTCTGTCACTGTCCGGAGGAGGCGATCCGGGCGGGGCCTCCGGGACGGGCGAGAGGTCAATTTCGCTTGACAAGGGGCCTGACAGGCGTTAAGCTGGATAAGATATCGGCAGTCTACTGAAAGGGATGCTAACGAGATGAAGTTGAAACGCGCGGTCTTTATCTTGCTCGTCTGCGGTCTCGTCCTGGCCGTTCTTGAGGTTTCCAAGGCGGTCGTGGACCTTCGACGCATCGAGGAGGTCATCAAGAAGGATGTCCTGACCCAGCAGGACTTTCAGGTCATCGATGAGTTCATGGATGACGCCGTCACGGACATGGTCCGGACGACGGATTTCACACAGGTCTCCAAGACCCGTGCCATTATCGTGAGCCATCAGAGCGATCAGGCCCAGTATGCAGAACAGTATTCGGAAGCGGCCTATCGCCACATCGCCGAGGGAATGCAGGAGGCTAGAGCCGACATCCGTGACGAGAATACGCGCTTCAAGGTCATCACGAACCTGCTGATTCTCGTCGATAGCCTCAAAGACCCGCGTTTGGTCGATCTGGCGGTTCAAGAGATCGGACACGACAACAGCGCGGTCCGCTATTGGGCCGTTCGCGCGTCCACCGATCCCGAGGTCTGGACGAAGATCGGTCAGAACCAGGGCAGCGCCGCCCAACTGGCGGCACGGATCATGACCGCCTGCGATCAGGTCGTCGACAGCAGCAGTCCGGAAGTGCTTCTTCAGATGGCCGAATTCGCCGGACGCTTCGATACAGCCCAGGCCTCACAACTGCTGATGCACATCGCCGACGCCCGGATTCGCAGTTACGCCGATTGGTCTGTCGGCTATGAACTGATGGACAGCGCCGTTCTGAGGCTCCTGTGTGACAAGATCGTCGCCGGCAAGAGCGGCAACAGCGACCAACTGGCCAAGCGGTTTGCCAACCTGTATTCCTTCGCCATTCAGCGCTACGTCAAGGGGTTGAGTCTGGGCCGTCTCTCGAGTGTCTCCCGCAACTATCTCATCTCCGTGCTGATCGACACGGAAGAGAAGTGCCTCAACAGGCTGCTGGGTACGCCTCAGACCGCGATCCGCAGGGCGATCGAGGCGGGTGACCTCGCAGGGCTGCAAGCGGAAGCAGGCCGGCTGCTCGGCACCGACAGCAGTGCCGGGGCCATCCCCACCAAGTACAACTTCAACTACGGCACTGACGGTCAGGTTCGTACGGCTCCTCCCGTTTTGCCCGACCCGCCTCAGCGCAGGCCGGCGACCGAGACCCAACCTTAGGCATTGCGGCCCTCAGTTCCGGGAACGTCGATTGGCATCAGGTCTGAGAAAGAAACCCGACGGTGCTGGTCATGATGCGGTCGCGAAATCCGTCCTGCGGGTGATTGTTCTGCTGTTCCTGGAGGTCCTTGAAGCTCGCCCGGCAGAACCGGCACCCGATCGTGGCCAGATGAAAATCCACGTAGTCGAACCACTCGGCTTCCAGCGTCTCGATGAGAAAGGCCCCCAGTGTGCTGCGCTTGGGGCAACTGAGCCGGTCGGATTCCCATATCTGAGTTAGCAGGTCTTCCGAGCAGTAGAAAGATTGATCGGCCACTGGGCCGAGCCTGAGGCAGTACTCACGTATCCGCTTGAGGCAGCGGTGCTTGATCACCCGGACCAGCCCATCGTCGAGCGACAGCAGTTCGGCGACGTCCTTGTTGGGCACCTTGCAGTAAAACACCAACTCGGCCACCTTCAAATTGCGCAGTCGCCCGTTCTGCTTGAAGTCGTCCACGAATTGTCGCAGGGCCTGCCCAAGAACCTCCCGCTGCATCTGTTCCTGCTCGTTGCGGCGAAGGCACCAACTGGCGCTTGGATCGCCGGCGGGCATCTGATCGAGCGGGTTTGCCGCCGGTGCATCGGTTTCCGTTCGGTAGATGTCCTGGATCAGACAGATCGTTCCGGCGGCCCGACTGCGAAAGCGGTTGACGATTTCATTGCGTAGAATCCCGAAGAGATAGGTCTCGATGCTGACCTTGACCTTGAGCCTGTGGACCGCCTTGACGAAGGAAGTGAAGGTTTCCTGGACGATGTCTTCCGCGTCGGCGTGCTGCGAGACACGCGTCAGGGCGAATCGCAACAAGCGGCCCTGGTATTCGTCGATGAGCCGCGCCCATGCCTGGCTGTCTCCTCGCCGGATGGCTTCCAACATGTTCAGATCTGTCTGATTGAGATCGCTCATACGATCAGATATCCGCCCAAAAACAGCCTATCTCGGATACGCATCCTGCGCGAATCCTACTACCGAAATCCAATGCCCGGCACCTCATTGTGCGGGACCCAGGTGCCTATCGAGCCATTCGACGATTTCCCGGTGATATTGTTTGCGGTATTCCCTCGGCACGCTGTTTCCGCCGGGAAAGAGCACGTGCCTCTTGGCCGACGCGGGGGTGCCCAGCAGTTGAAACAGGGGCCGCTGAGCCGTCTCGTAAGGAAACATCGAGTCCTCGCGCGCATTGATCATCAGCACGGGGATTGTCACGCGCGGGGCGAAATTAGCCGGATCGGAGGCGGGATGCCTCTTGCAGGCACATATCCCGCCAAGAAGGAAGATACCGGTTTTGATGCGAGGCTCGGTCGCGACCATCAAGGGGCCCATCTCTCCGCCCCAGCTCAGGCCTACGTAGGCGATCTTGCTCGTGTCGATGTCATCTCGGGTTTCGAGATAGTCGATCGTTCGCCTCAAGTCCTGGGACCTCTGAATATACAGGTTCCGGCTTTGAATTCCTTGCGGGGGATAGACGTCTCTCTCCAGCCGCCGTTCGTAAGTGCCTTTGTAGAAGGGCACCACGACCGCTCGACCGCTATGGATGAGACAGAGCAGTTCGTCAGTGTAGGCGGTCTCATCCCACGGACTGAATCGGGCCTCTCCTCCGGGATACCACATGACCACCTGGTATGGGTGCTTGCCCTTCTCGGGCAAGTGCAGGTAAGCGATGACGCGCTCGTTTGGGTAGGCCGCGTCAAAGGTGATTCGCTCACGCCGGCATTCGCGCGGTTCCTCGTCCACCGATTCGATCTTGGCATCGAGCTCGATGGGATCGTAGTCATACCACGTATGCAAGTACGATCGGAAGATGTCGTCGGAGACCGGCGTGAAACTCGCAAAATCACGGCTCTTGCGTTCGATCGGGGCAAAGGCTGCCGCCGGGACAGCGTCCTTACCCCCGAGATACTTGACGCAGCGGAACCCGTCGCCAGCGTCTCGGTCCCAGGCCGAGCGCACCGTGCCGTTGACGAACATGTACGCGTGTTCACCCGTGGCGCCGCCCAGGTTGCATCGAAGCTCGTCGTTGCCGGCAACGGCGTTGAAGCACCATTCGCGCACATTGCCGGCGGCATCGTAGAGCCCGTATCGCCCCATGCCCTCGTAGCGGCCGACCGGGGCCACGACGTCACTGAAATTGCTCATGCGCGTGATGCGCGAAGGATTGTCATCGGCTTGTGCCGCCAGAGTCCAGTGGAAGATCGTGGGGAGCTGCTTGTCACAGAATCGCGCATAGGCGGCCGCCTCGTACCAGCTCACGCCACGCACGGGAAAGTCCGCTTCTCTGGAGGGATACTTCCCGTTCCGCCACGTGGCCGGGCCCGACCGTCCGGTTTGGTCCAGCAACTGCGCGACGCCCTGTGACCAGGGGATCACCTTGCCGTCCTTGACAAAAGGATACTCCCACAGATCGCGGTTCTCGTAGCCCCCGTGATCGACAAACTCCCTGAACTGGCGATTGGTGACCTCGTACTTGTCGATCAGAAAGGCCGGCGCGGACGGAATCCGTTTCGTCTCGTGGAACAGGAGCTTCTGGTCGAGATCGGAGGGGGGGATCCAGACCATATTCGCCGGATAGCGGCGCACCTCGTGCAGGATGAAGCTCATCGGGGAGGGCCGGAGGTCCGTCGATTCGGAGTACAGCCCGGCGCGTCGTTCGACTGGACGGTTTCGATGGATACGAATCCGCTGCTCTCGACTTTCCAGCGGTTGGTCCCGAACGGGATTCGAGCACGCTTCAGCGGCGTGCTCCCGATGAAAGCGCCAGCTACTGTCGGGGGCAAAATAGTCCTTGATGAAGACCTTCTGCGCCGGCCGGTTGCGTGGAAATCGAGTACTCTCGCGACAGCAGGGGCCATCGATTCTCCAGAAGGGGGTCGTCCGGGATGTAGCGTGCGGCCTTCTCGGCGATCGTGAACGCCTCGAAATACGCCTCCTCCTGGATCAGGCCGTCGATCTCGGCCATGGCATCCTGCTGAGCCCAGCGCGTGCTGTAATGCTCCCAGGCGATGGTGATGGCAAAACCGATGGCGACGAGCAGGCACACCGCCAAGACGGCGGCAATCTTGCGCCGCTGGATCAGCTTGACCAGTCGATCCGTGGCTCCCGGCGGTTTGGCTCGGATGACGCGACCGTTGACATAGCGGCGAAGGTCCTCGGCTAGATCCGCTGCCGTGTCGTAGCGCCTCTGGGGCTCCTTCTCGATCGCTTTGCAGCAGATGGTCTCCAAATCGACCGGGATGCGGCGATCGATTTGCCTGGGTCTGACCGGCTCCTTGTCGAGGATTTGGTTGATCACCTGCTCGCGGTTTTCTCCGTCGAACAGCGGTTCCAGCGTCAGAAGCTCATACAGCGTCACGCCAAGGGCGTACACGTCGGATCGCTGGCCTGGGCCGTGTGTGTCGCTGCGGATCTGCTCGGGACTCATGTACCGGGGCGTTCCGACGAACGAGCCCGTCACGGTCATGTCCTGTTCCTGGCAGATGCGAGCGATCCCGAAATCCAGAAGGATAAGCCGGCCGTCGGTAGAGAGGATCAGATTGGACGGTTTGACGTCCCGGTGGATGATGCCCTCATCATGAGCATAGGCCAGCGCATCGGCCACTTCGGCGGCCAGACGCGCCACGGTATCGAAATACTCGCGAGACGAGCGACAATCTCGCAGGATTTCAGGGATCGTACAGCTTTGCATCGAGTCTTCATCGGGGTGTTCTTTCGCCGTACTTCGAGCACTCCGGAGTTCGCCGACAATCTCGTCGAGGCTCTGGCCGTCGATCATCTCCATAGCGAAATAACAGACGCCTTGCTCGATCCCCTCGGCGTGGATGGTGACGATGTTGGGGTGACGTAGTTTGGCGGCCGCCCGTGCCTCGCGATGGAACCGCTCGATGGCGGAGGTGTTACCAAGCAGGCCCGATGGAAGCACCTTCAGTGCGACGCGCCGATTCAGGCTGAGTTGGTGTGCCTGGTACACGACCCCCATACCCCCACAGCCGAGCCGACGTTCGATGAGAAAATCGCCCAACTGGAGATTCGGTTCCAGCCCGATCGCGAAGTGACTTGACCCGTTCTCGGCGGCGACGAGGTCGTCGTCGCCTTCCGGCTCCGGCGGGGTCGGTTCCAGCCCGGCTCGGAGTCGCGCCACCGTCACGGCGCACGAATCACACACTCGCAGGTGGCGCCGCCAGAACGTCAGTTGTTCGGGCGATGCCGATCCGTCGAGAAACACCGCCATATCCCGGTATGACAAGCAACTCGTCACGTTTTCACATCTCCCGAGACCTCGCAGAGACCACCTTTGTACGATTATATCGTCAAGCGGGCGTGTCAACAAGCCGCTTGCGGCCTGCCACGGGCTGTTCGCGTGTCAGGTTTCCGGCATTATCTCTGTCGTGACCCTGGCATCCGGAGCGCAGGCTCGGTAGAATTGACGTCTTATTCACAGCGGCAGGGCGGCTCAGGGCCGTCTTGTCGGGAAAGGGTGTGCAAGGCACGCCTCACGACGGTACAACTGTGGGGATCTTTGGGAGGTCATGACATGAGCGATCTGAATCGTAGGGATTTCATCCGAGCCACCGCCGCCGCGGGAATGGGGATGGCCGTCGCCGGCATGGCGGAATCGGCCGGCGCCCGATCGCTTTCGACCCAGCCCGTGATCGAGTTCAAAGTTCCCCCTATCGAGAACGTCCGCATCGGCTACGTCGGGGTCGGGGGCCAGGGGTCGAGTCACGTCCGGAATCTCCTGGGCATCAAGGGCTGCCAGATCACGGCGGTCTGTGACATCGTCCCTGAGAAGGTCGAACGCGTCCAGAAGTGGGTCGAGGATGCCGGATTTCCCAAACCGACCGGGTACACGCGCGGTGACTGGGATTTCAAACGCCTGTGCGAAACGGAGGACCTCGATCTGGTCTACACCGCGACGCCTTGGAGTTGGCACACGCCGGTCCTGCTGGCGGCGATGGAAAACGGCAAGCACGGTGCGACCGAAGTCAACGCCGCCTTCAACATCGAAGATTGCTGGAAGCTCGTCGAGGCCGCTGAGAAGACGCAACGTCACTGCGTGCTGATGGAAAACTGCTGCTACGACCGGACCGAGATGCAGATTCTCAACATGGTCAAGCAGGGCCTGTTTGGCGAACTGCTTCATGGCGAGTGCGGCTATCTGCACGATCTGCGCGGGGTCAAGTTCGCTGACTCGGGTGAAGGAATCTGGCGCCGTAACTGGTCCATGACGCACAACTGCAATCTGTATCCGACGCATGGGCTCGGGCCGATCGCCCAGTGCATGGATATCAACCGAGGCGACGCCTTCGACTACCTCATTTCGGTCAGCAGTAATTCGCGGGGGTTGTATGAGTATGCCCAAGAGCACTATCCCGTCGGCGATCCCAAGCGAAACGAGAAGTACAAACTCGGTGACGTCAACACGTCTCTGATTCGCACCAAGAAGGGCAAGACCATCGTCGTCAAGCACGACACCAACCTGCCCAGGCCGTACAGTCGCGATATTCTCGTCCAGGGCACCAAGGGTCTCGTTCGAAAGTACCCGGACGAGAAAGTTCACATCGAGGGCAGGAGTCCGGGGCATGGCTGGGAGGAACTCAGCAAGTACCGCACCGGGGATCTCGACTACGATCATCCGCTGTGGAAGGCCATGCAGAACCAGGCCGAGGGGGCCGGTCATGGTGGGATGGACTTTATCGAGGACTATCGCCTGATCGACGCTCTGCACGAGGGGCGACCGACGGATATCGATGTCTACGACGCCGTCGCGTGGTCGGCGGTGGTGGGGCTGTCCGAGCAATCCGTTGCGAACAACGGCCGGCCTATGGACTTTCCTGATTTTACCCGCGGACGGTGGAAGAACGAACGCCAACTGCACGTCATGGAGTTCAAGGGATAGCAGGCAGTCTCCCGGCGGGATTGCTCCAAGGAAAGGTGTCCGATGAAGATCAGTGCCAGCTACTGGATGTTCGAAGGGGGGCTGGAGGCGAGCTTGCCCGTGGCCGATGCGATGGCCCAGGCCAAGGACCTGGGATTCGATGCGATCGAATTGTGTATCGGCAGCCAGGGTGTGCTGACCCACGAGACGACCGAGGCTCAGTGCAAAGAGATCATCGCCAAGGCCAATGAACTGGGGATCGAGATTGCCGGCGTTGCCAGTGGCGAAAGCTGGGGCTCTTCGCCTTCGGACGACGATCCGGCTGTCCGAGCCAAGATCGTCGATTTCACGAAGAAGGCCCTGCAGGTGACCCAATGGCTTGGGACTGATGCCTACCTCTTCGTACCGGGAGCGGTCGATGTCTTCTTCCTCGAAAACAGCCCGGTCGTGCCCTATGACGTCTGCTACGAGCGCCAAGGAGGCGGTGTCGCAATTGGTTCCCGTCGCGGAGAAGCTTGGCGTTACGCTTGCCATCGAAAACGTCTGGAACAAGTTTCTGCTGAGTCCGCTGGAGATGCGTGATTTCATCGACAGCTTTGGCTCGAAGGCAGTCGGGTCCTACTTCGACGCGGGCAACGTCCTGCTGACCGGCTATCCCGAGCACTGGATCAAGATCCTGGGGCCGCGCATCGCCCGCGTTCACGTCAAGGATTTCAAGAAGTCGGTCGGCACCGCTGAGGGTTTCGTCGACATGCTCGAAGGTGACGTGGATTTCGAGGCGGTCAAGACGGCGCTGTCCGAGATCGGCTACGATGGCTACGTCACGGCCGAGATGCTGCCGTACCAGCCGGGCCGGCCCGAGAAGACGGCGGCCGCCATGAAAAAACTCTTCAAGTAGACCATCCAATCACAGGGGAGAACGCGATGACCAGAGTAGGCATCATCGGTTTGGGGTTCATGGGCAAGATGCACTTTCGTTGTTACCAGGCGCTGCCCGGCGTCGAGGTGGCGGCGATTTGTGACACCGACAAGGCCAAGTTCGAGGACACGGGCGGAACCGCCGGGAACATCCAGGGGGCCGAGGCGCCGCTGGATTTCACCGGGATCGGCCTGTACGACGACTTCGACAAGATGCTGGCCGAGGCGGAGTTGGACGCTATCTCGATTACGCTGCCCACCTATATGCATCGCGAGTACGCGGTCAAAGCGTTGAACGCAGGCGTCAACACGCTGTGCGAAAAGCCCCTGGCGCTGAGACGTGGCCGACGCCGAGCAGATCGTCGCCGCAGCCAAGAAGGCGGACAAGATCCTCCAGACCGGTCATTGCATTCGCTTCTGGCCCGAATACGCCAAGACCAAGGAGATCGTCGATTCAGGCGAGTATGGCAAGGTGCTGGCCGCGACGTTTCAGCGTCTGAGCCTGACCCCGACGTGGTCGTGGGATAACTGGCTGATGGACGCGAGCAAGAGCGGTTCGGCGGCGCTGGATCTGCATATCCACGATTCGGATTTCGTGCAATATGTTTTCGGGATGCCCAAGGCGGTCTTCAGTCGGGCAGTCGGTGGTCCGGCCAAGGAGTTCGACCACATCGTGACGCAATACGTTTACGATAGCGACTGCGTCGTGACGGCAGAAGGCGGCTGGGCCATGACACCCGGGTTCGGGTTCGAGATGAGCTTCAATGTTGTGCTGGAGAAGGCGTCGATCAGCTACGATTGCACCCGCGATCCGGCGTTCAAGGTTGCCCCGGCCGGCGCGCGAGGCCTTCACCCCTGAGATTGCCTCGGGCGACGGCTACTCCAACGAGATCGCACATTTCATCAAGGCCGTCCAGGGCCAGAATGTCCCAGAGATCATCACGCCCGCCCAGTCCGTCGATTCACTGCGGCTCGTGCTGGCGGAGAAGGAATCGGCCAAATCCGGCCAACCGGTTCGGCTGTAGCAACATACAACATATCGGCTCTGTGAGCGGGAGAAGCGATGGACATTGATTTCGCGAAACTCGGATTCGCCACCAACTTCGGAATCCTCGATTGGTGCATCGTCGTCGGCTATCTGATCGCCATCGTCAGCGTGGGCGTCTACATCCGCAAGTACATCGCCAGCGCCACCGATTTCATGGTGGCCGGACGCAGTCTCAAGACCTTCCTGGCCATCGCCACCATGATCGGTACGGAGATGGGCCTGATCACGGTGATGTACTCGGCCCAGAAGGGCTTTACGGGTGGTTTTGCCGCCTTTCACATCGCCTTCGCCGCGGCCATCGTGACGCTAATGGTCGGGCTGACGGGCTTCATCGTCGTGCCATTGCGGCGTATGAAGGTGATGACGATTCCCGAGTTCTACGAGAAACGCTTCAGCCGGAATGTGCGCATTCTTGGCGGTATCATCTTGGCCCTCTCCGGCATCCTCAACATGGGTATGTTCCTCAAGGCCGGTGCGATGTTCGTCTACGGTGTCACCGGGATGAGTTCGGAAACGCATCTGAAGATCATCATGACGGTGTTGCTGGCGATGGTTCTGCTCTACACGACGCTGGGTGGGATGGTCTCGGTGGCCGTTCTCGACTACATCCAGTTTGTGGTCCTGTCCATCAGCCTGATTATCGCCAGCATCCTCTCGATCAACCATCTGGGTTGGGCGAACATTGTCCAGACCGTCCATGAGGGCAAAGGCGTCGCGGGCTTCAATCCGTTTCACGAGTCCGGCTTTCGGCTGGAGCTATGTGCTGTGGATGTTCTTTCTGGGGCTGGTCAGTTGTGCGGTCTGGCAGACGGCAGTCATTCGGGCCTGCTCGGCCAAGAGCACGAAGATCGTCAAGCGAATCTACACGCTATCGTCGATCGGCTTCCTGATTCGCTTCCTGATTCCGTACTTCTTCGGGATCTCGGCATTCGTGTTCATCTATCGCACAGCCGCCTTGCATGAGGTCTTTCTTCCTACATCGGGCGAGGCCGATCCCGAGCTTTCGTTGCTGGCGATGCCGCTCTTTCTGAGTCGAGTCTTGCCATCGGGTCTGATCGGGATCACCTGTGCGGGAATGCTGGCGGCCTTCATGTCCACGCACGACAGTTACCTGCTGTGCTGGAGTTCCGTGCTGACGCAGGACGTTGTGGCCCCATGGTTCAAGGACGGGCTTTCTTCCAAGGCCAGGCTGCTGCTGACGCGGATTTTCATCGTCTGTATCGGCATCTTCATTCTGGTCTGGGGTCTATGGTACCCTCTGGGCCAGGATCTCTGGGATTACATGGCGATTTCCGGTGCTATCTATTCCATCGGCGGGTTCGCCCTCCTGGCATTCGGGTTGTACTGGAAACGTGCCAGCCGGGTGGGAGCGTATCTATCACTGATGTCCGCGTTTCTTGTCCTCCTGGGACTGACGCCCGTCCAGAATATGTTCAGCGGATTGCTGGCACCCTTCAAGCGAATGCTGGGTGTGGCACCGGAGGAATCCATATCGAGCGCCGTCGTCGGGCTGGTCGTGCTGGTGACAGCGGTCGTACTGATGGTGGCTGGATCACTATTGTTCCCGGACAAAGAACCGAACGATTACCACGCCGAGCGTGAGGAGTCATGATATGGATTGGGAAAGGATCTGGACGTTCTTCTTCTTCTTGAGCCTGGGTCTGTTCGCCTGCCTGTCGATCGTCGTCACGATCGGCGGCTTCTTCGACATTCGTTCGCTGTTCAAGGACCTCTCCGAGGCCAAGGAGCAGAGCGAGAGTCCCGACGGTGAAACGCAGAGTTGAGGAATCGCTACTATCCAGCGACTCAGCCATTCTGACCGTCACCTTAGCGGTCTCCCATGACACAGGTTCGGTCGGTGCCTCCGGGGGGCCGCCGGCAGGTAACGGCACAGCCCCAGTCTGTCGAGACACTCCGTATGTTCCCTTAGGGAAATTCCTCGCACAGGACTCGCTCCCGTTCTGCCGATAAGGGGGGCATCGGCTTTTTGACGTTGCGGAGAACTTCCTAAGATAAACGGGGCCCCAGCTCCCCACTGTTCTCAGACTAACGAGGCCAACAGCACGTTAACGCAGGAACAGGGGACCTCGAGATGCGAATTCTAATTGCAGATGACCATGTGGGCATGCGGCAGAATTTGGTTCGAATGTTCGAAGATATGCCGGAAATGCAGGTAGTGGCGGAGGCTGTCGACGGCTGTGTGGCGGTCGAACTGGCGAGAGAATTGACGCCTGACGTCGTGATCATGGATGTCGAAATGCCCCGCCTGGACGGCATTGATGCGACTCGCCGGATTGTCACTGAATGTCCCGGCGCTCGAATCGTCGGGTTATCCACGCATCGCTCGAACGTGTATGTCAAGGCGATGCTGGCCGCAGGCGCATCGGCCTACGTGCTCAAGGACGATATGCTAGGCGATCTGATCGAAGCCGTCGAGGCTGTGACCGACGGACAGGTGTACCTGAGCCCGTCGTTGGCGAGCACGCACGTAACGGACAATCCATTTGCCCCAGGGCCCGACTCATGCTGTAATGGCGTCGACGCTGTTCCGGTCGAGCGTTCGGCCGGAGTGTGAATGTCCGAACGTCGCCATTCGGCAGGAGGAGAACGACATCATGTGGTGCTTCAAGCGACTCGCCATGGGGCTGGTCATCGGTGCGCTTCTGCTCGAGCGCGGCTCTTGCGGCCGATCGCGTCATCACCAATCCCGTGGCTCCCGAAGGTCACGATCCGTGGGTCATCCAGTCCGATGGCGCATATCACTACTGTTATTCGCACAAAGGCGGCATTTGGGTCAACAGCGGGGTGAGGATCGAGAACGCGGTCCAGTTCGACGGCAAGCAGGTCTGGCGGCCCGCTCGCGGCATGCCCTATTCGCGAGAACTGTGGGCCCCCGAGCTGCATCGACTTGGAGGTCGGTGGTATATCTACGTCGCAGCCGACGACGGCGCCAACGAAAACCATCGCATGTACGTGTTAGAGGCGGAGACCGACGATCCGGCGGGCGACTACACCATGCGGGGCAAGATCTCCGATGTGTCGGACAAGTGGGCGATCGATGGAACGGTGATGCGGCATGATGGGCAGCTCTACTTCATCTGGTCGGGCTGGGAGGGTGACACGAACGTCGCACAGAACCTCTATATCGCCCGCATGAAGGACCCGCTCTCTATCGACAGCCCGCGCTCGCTGATCTCGAAGCCCGAATACGACTGGGAGCAGATCGGCAAACCGCTGGTCAACGAAGGGCCCGAAGTGCTCGCGCACGATGGCGACCTGTTTGTCATCTACTCGGCCAGTGGCAGTTGGACCGATAATTACTGCCTGGGGCAACTGAAACTGGTGGGCGATGACCCCCTGGACCCTGCATCGTGGCAGAAGAAGAACGCCCCCGTGTTCGGGTCGACCGCCACCGTCTTCAGTCCCGGCCACGCCTCGTTCACCCGCAGCCCCGATGGCACTGAGGACTGGATCATCTATCACGCCGCCAAACACCAGGGGGCCGGCTGGGACCGTAATACCCGCATGCAACGCTTCACGTGGGATGTTGAGGGAAACCCGTGTTTTGGCTATCCGGTCTCGGAGGGTGTGCCGATCGCTGCTCCTTCGGAGTGACCTTGGCGGCCTGCCTCGGGCCCAACTCACGATCACCGGTTGAAGAATGCTCACACCCCGCGTATCATCCACGTGCCTTACAATACTGAAAAGCTCCAATGATTGAGGTGCCCATGGATTGCCAGAAGTGCGGGGCCTGCTGCATTGCCCCGTCGATTACGAGCCCCATGCCTGGGATGCCCGATGGCAAGCCCGCCGGTGTGCGATGTCTCCATCTGGACGAACGCAACCTGTGTGTTCTCTTCGGCAGGCCCGAGCGTCCGGCCTTTTGTCTGGGCTGGCAGCCCGGTCCCGACGTGTGCGGGGTGGGTTTCGACGAGGCGATGGCCAACATCGGCTCAATGGAGGCCAGGACGGCGTAACAGTACGGAAATGGCCGCTCGTGCCAAGGATTCACCATGAGCAAGAAAGACTACCCCAAGACCAACGCCATTCGATGTCTCTTGCAGCATGACATCCCGTTCGAAGTCTTCACGTATGCGTACGAGGAGAAGGGGGGGACCCGCGCGTCGTCCCGCGAATTGGGTGTCGACGAGCATGCGGTGATCAAGACCCTGGTCATGGAGACGGACGGCAAAGACCCGCTGATCGTGCTGATGCATGGCGATCGTGAAGTGTCCACGAAACAACTGGCTCGGGTGCTGGGTGTCAAATCGGTCGCGCCCTGCGAACCCAAGGTGGCCGACCGACACAGTGGCTACATGGTAGGCGGCACCAGCCCGTTCGGGACGCGGCGAACGATGCCTGTCTACGCCGAGCAGAGCATCTTCGATCTGCCCGAGATCTACATCAACGCGGGCCGGAGGGGTATGCTCGTTCGGATCGCCCCGAAGGACATGACTCGTGCGCTGAAGGTGACCGGTGTCCAGGTCGCCATCGAGTGAAGGAGCTGCGATGGGCTATCACTGGTACGACCTGGTCGGCAACATCGGTGTTGCCTTGATTATCGGAATGTACTTCCTGCTGCAATTGGGTCGAGTCCGGGGCGCAGACAGTGACTTATTCGTTCGCCAACGCCCTCGGCGCGGCCATGGTCATGCTCTCGCTGATCTTCGATTTCAATCTGTCGGCTTTCATCGTCGAATGCTTTTGGACGGCGATCAGCCTTTTCGGTATGATTCGGGCCGTACGTATCGCCAGAGGATCGACTTGAGTCGGGTGGATGTGAGCGGTGGAGATTACGAGAGCGACTGTTGAAGATGCCCAGGCGATTCTGGCTTTGCAGAGACTGGCGTATCAGTGCGAGGCGGAACGCTACAGCGACTACACTCTTCCGCCTCTGACGGAGACGCTGAGTGAATTGCAGGCCGAGTTCGACCGGTCGGTGTTTCTCAAGGCGATCGGCGAAGACGGAATCTGCGGCTCGGTGCGGGCTCGTGATGATGGCACGACGTGTTTTATCGGGCGGTTGATCGTCCATCCAACCTGTCGCAGGCAGGGGATCGCGACACGACTGATGGCCGAAATCGAAGCATGCTTCCCTGATGTTGTCCGTTTCGAACTGTTCACGGGCTACAAGAGCCAGGGCAACCTGCAACTCTACGACAAACTGGGCTACCGTGTGTTCAGAGAAGACCAGCCCGAGCAGGGCCCCAAGCTCGCATTCCTGGAGAAACACCGCGAGCCGGTAGAATAGATCTGCCTGGACCCGCGAGTGCTGCTGAAAATGGAAGTTGGTGTGACGGTCAAGAACACGCATTGAGAATGAAAGGATAGATCATGCCGGGTATGTTTGAGGGGGCTTGTTGTTCTTTTTCTGGTTCCCGTCGCGATTGCGCATCAACGTGATCCCCTTCTGGATGATCTGCAAGAAGGCCGGCTTCCCACCGGTACTGTCATTGCTCATGATCGTGCCCGTGGCAAACGTCGTTTTGCCCTTCTAAATCGCATTCGCCGAGTGGCTTGCCCTGAGGAATTCGCTGGGATATGATCAGTGACGGATGCGCGCGGAGGTGCGCTCACAACGCAACATTGGCTTCGTTCATATGAGTTGGAGGAAACGGTCATGAGACCGGTCTACAGCGTACTGATTCTTCTCGTTCTGCCGCTCGCGTTCGGCGCCACGCCCACCAGGACACTTACCCCGTCTCAGGGCGTGTCGGACCCTTGTGACGGCACCGTGTGGTACAGCGGCAGTCTGCTCCGGTTGGAGGGCAAGGGGTGGAAAGACACGGAATCGTACTACGATCGCCTGCCCGCCAAGGCTCGGGAGATGGTTCGTCCGCCCGTTTGGGATCTGAGCCATCACACGGCCGGCATGTGCCTTTATTTCACGACGAACGCGGATTCCATCAAGATACGTTGGACCGTGCGTAACGACCGCCTGGCGATGCCTCACATGCCTGCCACCGGCGTTAGTGGGACCGATCTGTACACCAGAGCCGACGACGGGCGGTGGGTCTTCCGGCACAACGGCCAGCCTCGAGCGATGTCGAACGAGACCTTGGCTGCGGTAACGCCTGGGGCCGAGTGCATGCTCTATCTGCCGTTGTACAATGGCGTGAAGACCATCGAGATCGGAATCCAGAACGACAAGGTCCTTTCGGTCCCCGTGACATCCGTTCACAGACAGGACAAGCCCATCGTGTTCTACGGGACATCTATCACGCAGGGCGGATGCGCCTCGCGCCCGGGGATGGCCTTCACCGCGATCGTGCAACGGCAACTCGACGTCCCCGTGATCAACCTCGGATTCTCGGGGAACGGAAGGATGGAACCGGAGATGGCGGAACTGCTGGCCGAGCTGGACCCGGCCGTCTACGTGCTGGACTGCCTCTGGAACATGAGCGAGGAGATGGTCACCGAGCGCGTCGGTCCCTTCGTCCGGAAGCTGCGTCAGGCTCATCCCCATACGCCGATCCTGCTGGCGGAGGATTGCAGTGTCAGCAACACGACGCCGACGCCGAAGGGCACGCTCGTGCGAAAGATCTACGAGGATCTGCGATCCGAGGGAATCACGGATCTGTACTTTCTCTCCAACGAGAACATGCTCGGAGACGACGGCGACGGCACCGTCGATGGCGTTCACCCCAACGATCTGGGAATGATGCGCCAGGCTGCCGTCTTCATCCAGTCGTTGGCGGCCATACTGAACGTTTCAGTCAATCCGCCATCGACTCGCCCTGGCCGATGACATTCCGTGTGGCCGAGGTCCGGCCCGTAGAAAGGACACGATATGCAGCAGAGAACACTGGGGAAAACGGGATTTGCAGTCGGTGAGGTCGGGCTGGGATGCTGGCAGTTTGGCGGGGATTTCGGGCCGATGACCGAAGAGACTGCGATGCAGATCATGGTCGCGGCGGTTGAGAAAGGCACGACGTTCTTCGATACGGCCGACGTGTATGGCAACGGGCGCAGCGAGACACTGATCGGCCGGTTCCTCGCGGGATACGGGCCGTGATATTCGCATGGCGACGAAGTTCGGGCGCGAGGCAGACGTCTATCCCGATAGGTACACCGAGCAGGCCCTTCGCCAAAAGACTGAGGACTCGCTCCAACGGCTGGGCGTGGACTGCCTCGATCTGACGCAACTGCACTGTGTGCCGATGAAGGTGCTCCAGGACGGCGCGATCTTCGATTGGCTCGGCAAGCTCAAGGCCGAAGGCAAGATCAAACACTTCGGCGCCAGCGTCGAGAGCGTCGAGGAGGCGATGGTCTGTCTGGAGCATGACGACCTCGCCTCGCTTCAGATCATCTTCAACATCTTCAGGCAGAAACCGATTGCCGAGTTGCTGCCCAAGGCGAAAGCCAAAAACGTCGCGATCATCGTGCGTCTGCCCCTGGCCAGTGGCCTGCTGGCGGGCAAGTTCACCAAGGACAGCAAGTTCGCCGAGACGGATCACCGCAACTACAATCGCGATGGGCAGTATTTCAACGTGGGCGAGACCTTCGCGGGCCTGCCGTTTGCCAAGGGCGTCGAACTGGCCGATGCGATCAAGCCGCTCGTGCCCGAGGGCATGACCATGGCACAGATGGCGATGCGTTGGATTCTCGACCACGAGGCGGTTTCGGTCGTGATCCCGGGGGCCAGCTCACCCAAACAGGCGATCGACAACGCGCAAGCTTCGGACCTGCCGGCCCTGTCGCCTGAACTGCACCAGAAGCTCTCGGAACTCTACACGTCCGAGGTTCACGATCACATTCGCGGCCCATATTGAGTGGCGCAGGAAGAGCGAGAGAGAACCAGAGTGAGAATCGAGCATCTTGCCATCTGGACGCCGGACATCGAGAGGCTCCGAACGTTCTACGAGATATATTTCGGGGCCAAAGCCGGTCCGAAGTATGTCAACCGTGCCAGGCAGTTCGAATCCTATTTTCTCTCGTTCGAGTCGGGTGCTCGCCTGGAGATCATGCAGATGCCGTCGGTCGGGCGCGCTCCGGATATGGATGGACCGGTGCACGGATACGCCCACCTGGCCATCTCCGTCGGCTCGGAGGCTCGAGTGGACGAAATGACAAAGCGTCTGCGAGACAACGGCCATGAGATTCTCTCCGTCCCTCGCCGCACCGGCGACGGCTGCTACGAAAGCGTCGTCGCCGATCCCGACGGGAATCCCATCGAAATCACAGCCTGATCCTCTCGTCGGCCGAGTCGCCCGCTGACGGGACTTCTCGTTCCGCCTTCCATCATCTCATTTTGCTGGCGACGCCTCCAAGTCGAGGTCTGATAACGTTTTGCCTTCGGTTCTGTCACGCCGGTTTGAGGCCTCCAGGGGGACGGGGACAGCACTGCCGATAGGGTCGCGAACCTTTTTCGTCCGCTGCATCCACTTTTTGGTTGAGGAAAAACCGTTACGAGTCGATGGCACTGTGGAACTATACCGTAACGGACACACTGAAAATGGGCAATCAAACATTCGTCAACGACGGGGCAATGCGCTGGCCTCGTGCGTCAGTCATTTTTGGGAGGAAGAGCTCATGAGCGGGCTTAGACAGTGGTTCACGATGGTCGCGATCGTCGCATCGATTTGGATGCTGGGTATCGGGGCCCCTGCGGCCTGGGCTGTGGATGACACGTTCACGGTCGATCTCGACCCGACCGGACAGGTCGTCGCCGGCCAGGGCACCGGATATGAACGCGGGTCCTGGTACTACTACCCCTACAGCGACTGGTGGACCCAATGGTTCTACAATGGTCCGCACAACTCCAAGGGCAAGAAGGTCATCACGGTCGACCTGGACATCGCGGTGCTCGATATGGCCTCCTCAGCGGGGAGCTACATCGAAGTTTCGCTGAACTGGACGACGCCCAACTGGCCCTCGGATTCCGAGGTGCCTCCTTTGCCTCGTGACATTCGAAGTCTCAATCATGAAACGCAACTGATTCAGCGTCGCACTCTCGTCGCGCAGATGGATGTACGTGACTCGACCTTCGTCAGCGTCAATTCTGAGATCGACGAGTATTGTCCGGGGTGGGTCTCCATTGACATTCGGGGCCAGAACATCACCGTCGAGGGCCGTATTACCCATGAATGCGTGTCGGATGGAGAGCCCGAGCCGCCGACGGAAGACCGCGATTTTGGCGATGCGCCCGAAGGAGCACTGGCCTATCCGGATACCGGCGTGCAGGGTCTGTTTCCAACGTGCATTGGTGTCGGTCCGGCCGCCTGGATCGAGCACGACAGCCACTCGCTCTACTTCGGCCCCAAGGTCGACGTCGAACCGGACGGCAACGCGGGCTACTGTCCCACGTTTGTGCCCAACACGTACAACAAGGACGAAGGATTCCAGGACGGAGACGCTGGTCTGCGACGGCCTCGCGCCTACACGATCGTGACTATTGGAGGCGTTGAGCAGGTCACGCCGCTGCTTTATACCGGTGTCGAATCCATCGCCAACGCCTGTCAATTAGCCGTCTGGGGCACTGCGCTGGACATCGAAGTGCACAACCAGCGCAGCGATAGACGGACGGCGTATGTGAACGTCCTGTTCGACTGGAACCATGACGGCAAGTGGCAGGGCACCTCGCGGTGCGCCGAAGGCGATGTCCCCGAGCACGCACTGGTGAACTTCCCCGTGCCGGCTGGCTTCGATGGATATCTCTCCGAGTTGCAGCCTCCGAACTTCCGGCTCGGCCCGCTGGGCGGATACGTCTGGGCCCGGTTCACGATCAGCGAGACGCCGGTCGCCGAAGACTGGAATGGTGATGGCGTTTTCACCGATGGCGAAACCGAAGACTACCTGCTCCACGTCAAAGCGCCTCTGGTGTTCTGTGACTGGGAGGAAGGGGACGCCTACAAGATGCACTGGCCGCAGACGCCCGATCTGCGATCGACCGGCATCGACGTCGATACGTCCGCCACCAGTCTGGCCGACGATTTCCAGTGCGCCGAGGATGGCCCGATTACCGACATTCACTTCTGGGGCTCGTTCCTGGACGACACCCTGCCTGCCTTGGGCGTCGACAGCCTGCGTTTTATCGTGAGCATCTACTCCGACCGGCCCGCGGATAATCTGATCTCTTGGAGTCAGCCTGGCGAGTTGCTCTGGACCAAAGAGATCGAGCCCTACACGTACGATGTCAGGCAGACCTCGGGCAATCTCAGCCAGGGTTGGTTCGATCCGATTGGCAAGGCCTACGAGAAGGGCAATCACCGCAACGTCTATCAGTACAACATCTGCCTGGATGACACCGATGACCTGTTCGTCCAGCGGCGCGGCTCGATCTACTGGATTGAGATCAAGGAAATCCCGCGAGATGGCACCAAGTACATGTTCGGATGGAGCACGACCGAGCAGGGTCTCCAGTTCCACGACAGTGCGGTCTGGCAACACCCGAGCTTCGGATGGCTGCCCATCTCCTACCCCGACACGCACCAGTACGAGGGTAGGCCGCTCGATCTGTCCTTCGTCATCACGGGCGGGGGAGAATGTGCGGGTGACACCGACTTCGGTGACGCGCCCGATCCGACGTACCAGACGCTGCTGCTAAGCGACGGAGCGCGCCATATGATCGACCCTGGGGTCTACCTGGGCCAGCTTATCGATGGCGAGTACAACGGACAGCCCAACGCCACCGCCACGGGCGACGACATCAATTGTTCCGACGACGAAGACGGCGTGGTGTTCTCCGATTTGGTCACAGGCCAGCGGGCTTCGGTCGTGGTGACGGCGTCGACCAGTGGTTCACTGAATGCCTGGATCGACTGGAACGCTGACGGCGACTGGGACGACGTGGGCGAGCACGTATTTGCCGACGAGCCGTTGGGCCCGGGAGGCAACACGCTGCCACTCGACGTCCCGGCCAAGGCCATCCCCGGTGAGACCTTTGCGCGGTTCCGCTTCAGCACGATGCGTGGACTGCGTGTCACCGGGCTGGCGCCCGATGGCGAGGTAGAGGACTACCGTGTCCGCGTAGCCGAGTCGGTGGTCCCGGGACAGCCTCCGGCCGATCATCTGAAGTGGTCGCAGCCTCCGCTGGAGTGGGACCCGACGGCCAATCTGCCTGTCTATTGCGGATGGGACGAGCTCTCGTATGCGAGCAAGCCGCTGGATTATGTCCAGGGTTCGTGGAAACTCGTGGCGGATGATTACCGCTGCTTCGGCCAGATGCCCGTTACATCAGTTCACTGGTGGGGCTCGTACCAGAACTGGAATGGCACCGAGACGCCTCGCATCAAGCCTCAGTCGTGGCGCATCGGATTCTGGAGCAACGTTCCGGCCGACGGTCGCTATCCGTCCAGCCGGCCGGGCAAACTGCTCTGGCTCGTTGACCTCGATGCGGATCGCGTCAGCGAGGAGTTGGTCGGCATGGATGAATTCCCCGACAAGCCCTCCGACACGTGCTTCCAGTACCACGCGGATCTCGAGTCCCGGGAGTACTTCTGGCAGGGCAATTACGTCGAGGGCCAGACGGAAGACAGCGTCTTCTGGGTGAGCATCACGGCCGTTTATACCGGTTCGCCCGAACCGGATTACATTTGGGGCTGGAAGAGCCGCGCGCAACCGTGGATGGATTCGGCGGTGACGTTCAGCTTCCGCACGGACGATCTGCGGCAGGGGATGACCGTCGATTCGGCCATCGTTCAGCCGATTACCAATTCGCTCGTCTGCGAACGGCTCGACATATACGACATGGCGTTCGAGCTGGATACCGATCCCGATTACATCAAGTGGGAGCAGCCGTTCACCGGGCTCCGCAACTGGAAGCACTACGAGGACGAAGAGTCGCTGGCCACGAACGGACCGGCCCCCGTGAACAAGTGGGTCCAGGATCCCGACACGACGACTATAGGCATGGATGTCGATGTTACCAGAGACATTCCCGTGACCTGGGACGCGCAGATCGGTGCCGACGACTTCCAGTGCACGACGACCGGCCCCATCACCGGGATCACGCTCTGGGGTGCGTGGTATCACGACGTGCTGCCCAGTGGCGGCGCCAGCGATGTCACATTTACACTGACTATTCGTGAGGACATCCCGGCCGGCTCCAGTTCGATGGGCTACAGTATGCCTGGCAAGGTGTTGTGGACGAAGCAGTTCACGGCCGGGCAGTTCAGTGTTCAGTCGTTCGACGCCAGGGGTCAGAGCTTCTACAGCCCGTGCAACCAGGCATTCGAGTCCGCGAGCCATTTGCAGGTCTACCAGTACGATTTTCCGATCGACGAGCGCGAAGCGTTCGAACAGACTGGATCGCCCGGCAAGCCGAAGGTCTACTGGCTCTGCGCTCAGGCGTATGTCATTCAGCGAGCCGGCAGCGTGGCCACGCGGTTCGGGTGGAAGGCCTCGGCTGATCACTGGAACGATTCGGCGGTCTGGGTACAGGCCCAGGAAACCTACAGTGGCACCTGGCAGCAACTGCGTTATCCGAAGGGACACGCCTACTCGACGCAGGCGGTCGATCTGGCTTTCGCCATCGAGACGCAACAGACCGGCACGGGACTGACCTATCGCCGGCTGGCGGCCGACGACTGGCAATGTGTCAATGACGCGCCCGTGACGGGCATCGTCTGGTGGGGTTCTTACATTGGCAATGGCTATCAGCCCTGCGATTGCAGCCAGATGCCGTCGCCGCGACAGCCCGACTCCTTCAAACTGACGATCTGGTCGGATGCTCCCGACCCGACGCCTGGCGACCCGTACACCTACAGCTATCCGGGCGAGAAGATATGGGAATACACCGTCAAGGACTTCGACGAGGTGATGGTCGGTTTCGACAAGCACCCCGAGGCGGATGAAACCGGAATGCACGGGTTCGAGCCGGTCTATCGCTATACGGTCCAACTGCCGCGCGAAGCATGGTTCGAGCAGAAGAACCCGCGTGACATCTACTGGCTGAGCATCGCAGCGGTCTACGAAGATTCGAAGTCGGTCGAATACCCCTGGGGCTGGACGAACCATCCGCTCACCGCATGGACCTCGTCCGGGCGCGGTTGCTGGCCCACTGGAAGTTCGACGAATCCAAGGGCATCGTCGCGGCTGACAGTTCGGGCAATGGCAACGACGGGACACTCGTCGGCAATTGCGTCTGGCGACCGGGCGAAGGCCAGATCGGCGGCGCTATCGACCTCGACGGCCGAAGTGCCTACGTTCGCGTGTCGAAGGCCAAGGGCCTGGACTTCGCGCCGGGTTCATTCTCCGTCGCGGGCTGGGTCAACGCCCGTGAGGTTCGCGGCCGGTGGCAGGCGATCATGGAATACGATCGCGATAGCACCGATGGCAATCGTTTCGGCCTGTGGATCGACACGAACGGCCGGTTCCACTTCCGCGTGGGTCTCAATACGTGGCAGTCGACGCGGAGCCTGGACGTTGACCAGTGGCATCTGCTGACGGGAACGTACGACGCCTCGACGCGTCAGATGAAACTCTACATCGACGGCGTCCTCGAAGGCACTGCCAGCAATTCCACCGGCTATGTCATGCCGGAGCAGGCAACGCTGACGATCGGTGTGCGAGGCGACGAAAAGGCGGAGTTCTTCAACGGGTGTCTCGACGACATTCGAATCTTTGGCGAAGCCCTGACGGCCGACGATGTGCTTGGGTTGATCGGTGCCGGTCGCAATGGCAGCGCCGTGGCCGGGCAGTTGAGTCCGACGGCCGCCACGGAGGTCTGGGAATGGACCGAGCTCTACGACCAGACCGGGGCGAAGGAAGACCTGTCCTTCATGCTCTTCACCGATTCGGGCCAGGCCATCACCGATTCCGACGGGAGCAAAGACGGCGAGGTCATCATCGACGGGGATTGGCCGACCACGGACGACTCGAAGAAGTAAGCCCGCTCGATGCCTGTATCCGGCATCCGTCGGAGGCAGACATCGGTTTACAATAGCGCAAAGGGCGCCGGTTTGAACCGCCGGCGCCCTTTTTGATTCCTGCTCCGCAAATTGCGCAATCCACCGCCGCAATCCTACCGGCAAGAACTATCACTTCCCTGATGGCGTATCACCTCCCGAAGAGCTAAGAGCTTTTTCACGGGAGTACATCATGGAAGGACCAGGCAATGACAATTTGCTCCCGATGCTGTTCTCTGCGGCGGTGTGTATCATCGGCATGATTCTGGCGAGCTAACCCGGTTCAAGCCGTAGGGAATTACACCTGGGACGAGAGCACCAATTCACGCCGCATCCAATGGCGATTTGTAGACGTATTCATTGAATCGCAATCCCGGTCAAGGCCGGGACTTCTTTCGTTCAATTGAGTGGATTCGAGCAGAACGCAAAGAGCGAAGGAGCCCGCGATGGATGAGCGTTGCGTTGGATGTCCATGGTTCGACAGGGAGCGGTGCGAGTGTACCCGCAGACCGCCTCGCTTCTGCGAGGTCGACCGCTCGATACCTTCCCTACGGCGTGAGACCGAAGAGAGAGAGTTGTGCTCGCCGGCCCGAAGACTATCAGGCCGAAAGGCTGGTGAGTGCCCTCGGGAATCGCCCCGGTGGGATGGTGTGATTCAGTTCGGGTCAGATTCGTAGGAAGATCTTACGGCGGTACATCCAAAGAAGGATGAGCCACAAGACCAGCAATACGGCGGCCCGTTCGAGAAGGGGGATGTACTCGGCGCCGAACGTCTCGAAGATACCCTGACCAAGATGTCGGCGGATGTTCTCGCGAATGAACCCGCCTGACAATTGCCAGAGGCAGTAGAGGGTGATGGGGTTGAGCCCGACGACGACAAAGGGGAAGGCCCATCGCTTCCAACAGCGCCACTCGATGAGGGCGACGAAAGCGGCCAGGACGAGGGTGACCCAGCCTGCGCCGTAAATGGTCCAGGATGGAGTCCAGATGCGTTTGACGATCGGGCAGAGCCCTGCCACCGCGATGACCTTTCCCACGATCACGCCCAGGATTCCGAAGAGGAGCAGGCGTTTGAGCTTCGCGGTAATCGAGAAGTTGCTCTTCATCAGTTCGCCCGCCAGCAGGCCGAAGACCATGGTGGCGATGGACGGAACGAAATTCAATGTCTGGTAGCCACCTCGGCTGAAGACGAACGGTTTCTCTCGCGGAAAGAGGTTGAGGAACCAGTGGTCGAAGGCCGCCGCGAAGTTTGCATTCTTCTCCCAGTGGGCGGCAAAGCCCGTCAGGTGATGCCAATCCGCGGGACACTCCTACGCTCTGCCAATCGAATCCCGCCGCCGGGAGCGGATATAGCGCGAACGCCAGCCAGTAGCCCAGGAGTATCCCGAAGGCGGCCAGCCATTGCGTGCGAGGTTTCGTGAAGGCCAGCAGGAAGACGATAGGGTAACCCAGACCGATCTGCGCGAGCACGTTGGTAAAGACCCATTCGGTCTGTTTGCTCCAGGCCGAGGTGAGAAACACCGCTAACAGTACTAGAATCAATGCCCGCCAGAGCGCGTGGAGAAACAGCTTGCTGAAATTCTCGCCTCGGACGATGCGTTTGGCGACCGAGAAGGGCAGGGCCACGCCGACCATGAACATGAACGCAGGCTGGATGATATCCCACAACGTGAAGCCCGCCCACGCCGCGTGTTCGGTATGGTGGGCGATGAACCGCCAGAGGCCACTGTCGGGATGGTGCTGGGCTACCTGGGCCAGTCCCAGTCCACCCGAAGCCATCATCAGCATGATCGCGCCACGATAGGCGTCCAGCGATACCAGACGTTCGGAGGTGGTTCCATTGGCGGGTAGGTTGTTGTGATGGGTGCTTGTTTGTCTCATTCCCACGTTTGCATACTCCTAATCCCATCGCCATGGCGGTTCTTCCATCCAATCACGCGGGGGTGGTCAAAGAGAGCATCATAGCATCTTCACCATGGCGATTCGAGAGTCATCGGGCAAAGTGGCGGAAACAGCCCTCAAGAGGCCATTTCGTCTGCTGGCAAGAAATAAACTTCGAGAATCCGGAATCTTCGCTCGATTTCTATGCACGGGATGGATGTCGTGCCGTACAATCAACGCATGGCAACTTACAGACACGCATTGGCGCTGAACCCGTACTTCGGGGATTCGACCGCCACTATGGGTATCTTCCCACCGACCGGCCTTGAATATATCGCCGCCAGTATGAAGAACCTTGTGGGCAAGGTTACCCTTCTTGACCTGCGCTACGAGAAGGCGTTCCAGGATCCCGAGGTCCTCAGTCGGTTCATTCGGTCCGAAATCGATCTGCTATGTATCAGCATTCGCTGGGATACTCGTTTTGAGGACATCTGCGACTTTGTGTCGAAGCTGCCGGCCGAGGTGACGACGGTCGTTGGCGGGTATAAGGCGACGCAGGAAGTCGAATATCTATTCGAGCGATGTCCGAACATCGACCTGATCGTCCGGGGTGAAGGCGAAGACATCATCAAAGACATTGTCAACGCCGTTCCATCCCCGGAGATTCGGGGTCTGTCCTACCGCGAGAACGGCAAGGTGGTTCACAACGAGAACCGGCCTCTGCCCGATGTGGCGACCATTGCCTTTCCCGATCGCTCGCTGCGAACGCACGATTACTACATAACCCAGCACGGGGTCCGGCTCGGTCGGCACACGTTCGACACCGTCCTGACCACGCGCGGATGTCCGTTCAAATGCAAGTTCTGTACGTTCAGCCTCAATCCACTCGGGCAGAAGCGCACCTATACCGAGCGGCCTGTGGATTCCGTCATCGAAGAGCTCAAGACCATCTCCGCCAGCATCGTTCTCTTCAGCGACGATAATTTCTTCACGAATCCCAAGCGAGCCGAGGAGATCTGCGACCGGATCATCGAAAACAAGATCGACAAGATGTTCATCGTCCAGGCTCGCATCGACGTGGCCAAGCATCCGAGAATCCTTGCCAAGGCTGAGAAGGCTGGCTTCCGGGTCTTCCTGCTGGGAATCGAATCCCCACATGACCGAATTCTGGGGCAGCTTCAGAAAGGCATCACGCAACAGGGGATCCGCGATGCGCTTGCCGTATTGACACAGTACAACTTCTTCCTGCACGGCTACTTCATCTATGGCAACATCGGCGAGAGCGAACAGGAGATGCTCTACATCGCGGACTTCGCCAAGGAGATCAAGCTCGATTCGATCAGCTTCCAGAAGCTGCGCGTCGAGAAGTTCTCGCCTCTGAAGGAGGTGGTGGAGTCGACGCCCGGATATCACTTCGAGCGGATCGGCGGTCCGGTCTTTTCCGACCGATATGGTCGCAAGGAACTCAAGCAGATTCGCAACTGCATCCGGGCCGGTTTCTACGACGCGTCGCAGATATTCCGCATTATCCGCAAGGGCCATCGTATCGGCATGGCGGATGGCCGGGACCTTATGGCCTTCCTGCCGTTTCTGCCTTTGCTGGTCTATCGGTTCGCGGCGCGGCAGCAACGGAAGCGACGTGATCGGTCGGCTCGTCGGGCTGAGGCGGTGAGCTGAAGTTGTCCCTCTTTGGGAAGCGGTTCAGCGAACGGGACGAACCTCTTGTTCCCATTGGGCCAGGAGCTTCTTGAGCCGAGCGGCATCGGATGGACGGGACGCGAGGAGGTTGTGCTTCTCGGCGATATCGCTGGCCAGGTCGAAGAGGTATTCCGTTGTCTTCTCGCCATTGCGATCGCGGATGTACTTCAGATCGCCCTCACGCACGGCGAGCGCGTACGTTGGCCCCGCCTGCCACGCCAGAAGAGCGTACGCGGCTGAGGCGGGCGCTTCTCTTCGAGCAGCTTCACGATGTCGATCCCGTCGAATGCACGGCCCTTGGCTGGTTTCGCACCGGCAACACGCGCGAAGGATGCCGTGAAGTCCATCGTGACACAAACCTGGTCGCTGACGACACCTTTGTCCACATGACCCGGCCATCGCACGATGCCTGGGACGCGGATGCCCCCTTCGAACGTACTGCCCTTGATGCCTGACAGGGGTGCGTTTCGGGCGCTGCCCGTCCCCCCGTTGTCACTGGCAAAGACGACGAGGGTGTTGTCGTCGAGGCCCTTGTCCGCAAGTGTCTTCAAGATCCGGCCGATGCAGGTGTCCATGCGTTCAATCATCGCGATATAGACGTCGGGCGGCGCGTGCCCCTGGTTCCAGAGCGGTGAATCGAGAGGCAACGGGTCGGCCTGGTGATCGTCCGGCCCCTGGAACGGCGCGTGCGGGGACGTATAAGGCACGTACAGAAAGAAAGGCTCGTCAGTTTGGCGTTCGATGAACTTGATCGCTTCGTCGGTGGCCATGTCGGTGAAATAGCCCTCACGGCAGATCGGGTTGCCATCCTTGAAGAGATTATAGCCCGCGACGTTGTCGAGATAGTGGAAGTAATCCATCCCGCCGCCGATGCAGTAGAACGTCGTGTCGAACCCGTGCAGATGCGGGGCGAACTTGGGCTCGTAGCCCAGGTGCCACTTGCCCGTGATGGCGGTGGCGTAGCCCGCGTCTTTCAACATACGGGCGATGGATGTCTCTTCGACAGGGAGCCCCAGATCGTTTGAGGCCCTTAGCCGAATGGCATCGTCGTATCGCCCGACGTTTCCGGTTCCGATCGCGCATTCCAGACCACCGACCCGCTGCTGATATCGACCGGTCATGAATGCGGTGCGCGTGGGCGAGCACTCGGGGCCGTTGGCGTAACACTGGGTGAATCGAACGCCTTCGGAGGCCAGCGTGTCGAGCACCGGAGTCCGGATGTCGCCCCGTCCGTAGCAGCCCAGGTCGCCATAACCCAGGTCGTCGGCGAGAATGAAGACAATGTTGGGACGTTGCTTCGCATCTGCTGCCGGCCAGGCTCGACTGCCCGGAAGAACCGATGTCGCCAACATGCTACCGGCCCATCTAAGAAACTGCCTTCGCGTCTGCATGATCGGGTCGTACCTTTCCTGGGAGTCACAGTTGTGTTGCCTGAGACGCCATGATAGACGGGACTCTCGGCCGATGCCACCGGAAACCCGTGTTGACACGGGGCCGTCGGACCGACTCGGTAGGGGCGACGCATGCGTCGCCCTTGGGACCAGGTATTTTGCGTTCGCGAATGCGAAGGGTACGGGCTAAAATGATATGGCAACGGACAGGCGGTGGAAACCGCGTTGGCTAAAGGGCGTTCATACTCTCGGGAGGTGACTCGAATGCGACGATATACAATTCTGTGCTTGTTGGTGGCAACGATGCTCGGGACGGCGACAGCCCAGGCAACATCCGAGGACGTGAAACCTCTACCGACCTGGCGGGTGGGACGCTTCGCGGACAAGGACTTCTTCCCGATTGCGGTCTGGCTCCAGAACCCCAGCAATGCACCTCGCTATCGAGCCGCTGGGATCAATCTCTATGTCGGATTGTGGAGGGGACCGACGGAGGCTCAGTTGAGTGCGCTGAAGAAGGCCGACATGGCGCTGATCTGCCATCAGAACGAAGTCGGGCTGGCCCATCTCGACGACCCGACTATCGTGGGCTGGATGCACGGGGACGAGCCCGACAACGCCCAGTCACTCGGACGAGGAAAAGGCTATGGCCCGCCCATTCTGCCCGAGAAAGTCGTGGAAGACTACAAGAAGATACGTGCGGCTGACCCGAGTCGTCCGGTGCTGTTGAACCTGGGGCAGGGTGTCGCCTGGGACAACTGGCATGGGCGGGGCGTGCGAACCAACCACCCGGAGGACTATCCGAAGTACATCGAGGGTTGTGACATCGTCTCGTTCGATATCTATCCCGTCACCCATAGCAGTCCGGAGGTGGCCGGGAAGCTCGAATATGTCGCGCGGGGTGTCGAGCGGCTGGTGAAATGGACCGCCGAGCGACAGGGCGTCTGGAACTGCATCGAGTGTGCGCACATCAGCAACCCAACACAGAAGCCGACGCCGCGTCAGGTGCGGTCCGAAGTGTGGATGGCCCTCATCCACGGCTCTCAGGGATTGATCTATTTTGTGCACGAATGGGAGCCGACGTTCAACGAAGCGGCGCTGCTGGCCGATGCGGAGATGCTCGAAGCCGTGACGCAAATCAACCGCCGGATCGGACAACTGGCCTCCGTCCTGAACGGCCCGACGATGTCAGAAGGCATCGAAGTCGTTTCAGATCGCCCGGAGGTTCCGGTTGCCGCGATGATGAAACGTTACGAGGGCAAAACCTATGTCTTTGCTGTCGCCATGAGAGATGAAGCGGCAGCCGCCAGGTTCCGGATCGACGGATTGCCCGGGGACCACACGGTGAACGTCCTCGACGAGAACCGCACCCTGGAGTCGAGCGATGGCACGTTCACCGACAACTTCGCGCCGTACGATGTCCATCTCTACGAGATCCCGTGACCCCAACGCAGGATTGCGTTCGCAGTGACGCCGTGAGGCGTCTTCCTCAACACGGTCGTTGGTACCACTACGAACCGGTCAGCGAACCGCCGCACCTCGCCAGAGGCCCTGCGTGCCGACGTACATCTGCGTTACGTAGAGCTGCACGCGACGCCCGTCGACGGATGTCTCGATGAGCAGGTCCTTGAGATCGGGCCGGTACCATTGGAACGTCAGCGGCATGTTGGCGATCAAGCCCTCAGGCAACAGGTCCATGGATTCGAACGTTCCCAGCGAACTCAGTTCGAGGTCCACCGCACTGGCCGTGTACTGGAACGTCACGCTCTGGTCGCCAAACTGAACCGTACCGTTGCACGCAAACGTATCTTCCCGGGCGTCGCGCGTTTGTGGCGCGTCCACGAAATCGGCGAAGGTGCCGGTGGGCCCGTCGATGGTGAACGGTCCTCGCACGGTGGGCGCCTCGAACGTTGCCTTGGCCGAAACCACAAACGGGATGCGCAGGCTGCCGACCTTGATCACGGCATCGTGAGACACCGAACCGGAACGGACGTCGAACTCCGTCATGGTCGCCGTCAAGTTCGTGAAGTCGGTGGTCATCCGCATGTGCGTCACGCTCGCGGTGAAATCAACGTCGGGAATATCGATGGGGGCCTCTTTGCCGTCCACAAACGCTTTGAGCGTCATCGTGTACAGGGCTTGATCCCGCCCGCCCGAGAAATCGAACGTCATGGTTTCCAGTTGATACGACGTCGGATAGACGTACCAGGAAATACCTTCGTAGAACCATGTTTCGGGCTGCCTGACCAGTTCGTCTTTCTCGTTTTCATCCGTCGTGTAGTAGTGATACCCCAACGGGCCCGACCAGAAACGGTACATGGGGGTGGTCCCGAGCGGCTGCTTACCCGGAGGGTAGACATAGAACGAGACGCCTTCGTACGTCCAAGCCTTGTTGAACGACGGATTGTTGATCAGTTTATCCTTCTCTTTCTCCTTAGTGGTCCACAGGTACGATCCGAGCTGCTCTGACCAGAATCGGTACAGAGGCATTGCCTGTGGGTCCGAGTCGTCGTGGAACGCGTAGAAGACAATGCCCTCGAATCTCCAGATGGCCGACTCCTCCTGGATCAACTGATCACGCTCTCCGGGGCTCATCGTAAAGAACTGCTTGTTCGACGTCCGCGATGTGAAACCGTAGACCGGGCCCAGACCGTACGACTCATACGCGCCCATATCGACGGCGGTGCCATCGAGTCTCGGCAGACCGTCCAGGTCCGTCGCGTCGCCATCAGGGACGTATCTTGGATCACCTGCGTCTATACAGGGCGAACCGGATGACAGATGGTAGTCGCCGTATGCCAGGTCCGTGAACAACGGATCGGCCTCGATGTTGCCCTCGCCCCACGTCAGAAGGCTGCCGAGCTCGACCGTGACGCCGCGCTGTCCGAACTCTATGTCGCTGTATTCGATGGTGACCTGAGAGAGGCCCGAACCAGCGACAATATCTTCCAGGACGTATACACTACTGCCTACGGGGGCGTCATTTTGCCAGAAGATGCATTGGCTGATCACCGGGTGGCTCTGACGCTTGCTGACCACGGCGCCGCCTCGGGCGGCCCCGTTGCCGACGAAGGTGCAGTTGGTGATCTGGGTCCGACCGTCGTAGAAATCAGTCACCGCACCACCATCTGCGCTTGCGTGATTGCCCGAGAACAGGCTGTTCTCGATCGAAGCGCTACACCTGTGGTTGTAGATCGCGCCGCCGTCTTTGAGCGACGTGTTGTTGGTGAACGTGCACGACGAGATCACGGCGTCGGCGCCGTAGCTGTGGATGACACCGCCTGCACTGTTGGCAGCATTGCCGATGAACGTGCAGCGCGTCAGGGTCAGGTGGTCGGACGTCCCGCTGTCGATCGCGGCATAGCTGTAAATCGCGCCGCCTTCGCTTCCCGTGTTGCCCTCGAACGTGCAGTCGCTGAAGGTCGCGGTGCTGTCGAAGGCTGTCAGGGCATTGCCGGTGTTCTCCTCGAAGAGACAGTTGGCGAAGACCAGGGTGCTGTTCTTGCAGGAAACGGCGCCGCCGCGCAGTGCGGCCGATGTGTTATGCGAAAACGTGCAGTTCTGGAATGTGGCCTGGCTGTCCTCGCAGTAAAACGCGCCACCCCACCATTCGACGGCGTTGCCGGTGAACGTGCAGTTGATCGCACTGAAGATGGCGCCCTGACAGAGCACGACACCGCCGGAGAAGGCCTCACTTCTCGTGACGGTCAGTCCCACCAGCGTCAGTTGCGAGTCCTTTCCGGGACCGAGCTCGAAGAAGCGATGCCGCTCCCCGTCGTCAATGCGCAGATCTACCACGGTGTTGCTGACCACCGCCGGATCGTCGGGGTCGGTACTGCGAACAGTGACGGCCTTGCCGCTCAGCAGGATATCCGCTGCCCCGGCGCCGCGATAGGTGCCTTCGCCGACGACAATAACGTCGCCGTCTTCTGCGGCATCCACCGCCGCCTTGATCGTGGTGAACTCGGCCGTTCGATCGTCGTCAACAGTGATCGTCCTCGCCTGTGTGGCACTGATACCCATCAGAAGCACAACGGCGAGAAGGAATGCACGTTTTGCACGGGTTAGCGCAATCATCGATAACCCTCCTCCCAGAGGTAATTAGATTCTAAATATCCATTGATATTCTACCATAATGGACGGGGGCCTGTCCAGGGTTTTCGCTGCCGCGACGCCGTTGTTCGCTGGCATTTCCATGCGGCGTCGCATCGGCACGGTGCTGCGCGAGTCGCAGACACGACGCGCGCAATCCTGGCGGCAGACCCGCATTACCTGGAAGTCCTCCTCCTTTCGGACTCGAGGTTTCGTCCGCTCCGGCATCCATCGCACCACCGGGCCATTCTTATAGGCCCTCGCTCTTTCACCGAGCGATCGGCTCACCGGCCCCAAATATACGCAATGTCCCCGGGGATTGTTCAATCCCCCCTCAACCAGGTGACGTCCACCGCCCATTCCGTCTGCGAAGACAACCCCCGCAAATTACGGGAAACTACTTAACCTCCGCTCAGGCCTGTGTTTGCACATTCTGGCCCATCTCCCCGCAGCCGCGGCACGCCATGGGCCCATTGCACTGCCTTGGCGACAGACGAGGTGCCCCGAGAATCTCTCGGACCAGCTTCAAATCCATGGCCCCGTCATGTCTTCGTGGCGCACGGATTGCGTCTGTGTATTGCGCTATAGCCCGGGGAGAGGCAGGTCGTGCACCGTGAAGGGAACGCTCACTTCATAGGGGTGGACGACGATAACATGGCGTATGCTCGCGATCTCGGCTTCCGTAATGAACGTGAGCAGCCAGCCGCCACACTTGGCGGTGCCCCAGGAGGTACTCTCGACGCGCTCAGACCAAATGGCGGGGCTAACGCGGTCGTCCTCAGTTGCTCCGATGGGATTGCCGTCGGCATCAAGCAACAGCGTCCGAACGACCAGATAATCGGCTATCGGTTCGTCGGGAGAGAACAGACCATCGAAGGCTCGTACGGTCCCGCCAGGGTGCTTCACTTCCGTCCAATACGCATAGTCGCAGCACTCTACGGTCGCCTTGGTGACCTGAATCTGGATGCCGGCGCAACTTCGAGCCAGTCATCCGTTCTGCCAAAGGGAACGTCCACCTCAATCACATCTTCTGCGTACACGGCCTGGGCAGACCATTGAAATAACGACAGCGAAGGCGGTAGCTCCTGGCTTGCGTCAACACAGAAAGCGACCGCCACGTCATAGGGCTGCAACACTGGCCTCGGTGGCCCATAAGGGTCCCGAGGGACCGGCCATTCGTACTTCAGTTCCTGATATTGCCGCAAGGGACGCGATGGAAGCGGTGCCCATGCGACGTCGTTGCCATCGCGATCGACGACCTGGAGAACATCGGGGTCCACGACCTGCATCCCCACGAGATCATTGGCATCGAGGATGTGGACCTTCCCGACAACGGTTACGCTACCTCCACATTCATAGGCGTCTCTTTGTCCCGTGTAGGAAGGATTGAATACCTGGGCTGAGACCTTAACGGAGTCCCAGACAAACGCAAACCGGCTCGCTATGTCCCGTTCTGCGTCGTTGGGCTCCTGCACATCTTGCCCTGCGACAGCAGGCATACCAAGAGCACAACTCGCGAACAACACCATGATACCTACGCGTAGCAGCGATCTGTTTCCACTCCCTCTCTTCCGAACGTTCATAGTCTAGCTCCTCCAGATGCTGGTAGCTGACGTCTGCTCATATCATCTTAACGGCTGTTCCCACTGGATTTGGAGTCCCACCTTGTCTGCTTCGGAGGGTTGGTTGTGTGATTGACGGCTCCGGCGTCGTCGACCACCGACCGCGTATCGAGGGGTTCAACATGCCACGGCAGTCCTCGGCCGCCAACCTTCTTCACATATACATAATCTCTTCATCACAAATACATGCCCGTCCTTATCTACTACGTAGGAGCTTGGCAGTCTCGTCGTGGTTTCCACGCAGTGCTTTGTCCAATGGTGTTGCCCCCGTATTGTCCTGATCGCGTGGATCGGCACCATGAGCGATCAATGCTGTCACGAACGCCGTCTGCCCACGCAGGGCCGCGACGTGCATGGGGGTATCACCGCTGTTGTCGCGACCACTGATGTCGGCGCCATGTGCGACGAGCAATTCGATCACGCGGCACGCATTTTCCCTGGCCGCATAGTGCAGCGGCGTCCAGCCTGATGGATTCCGGGCGTCTGCGTCGGCGCCATGAGACAACAATATCTCGACCAGTTGGTTCGAATCCGCAGCCGCTGCGAGATGCAATGGCACATTACCGCTCTCATCCACCGTGTGTACGTCGGCACCATTCAGCAAGAGCAACTCACACGCAGCTATATTGCGGCTACGCACGACGACATGCAGAAGAGATTCACCGCCGACAGTGATGTTCGAATCCGCGCCATGACTCATGAGCCACTCAACGAGCTTGGTCTTTCCGCACGAAATAGCTACAGACAAAGGTGACTTGCCGTCGTCTGTCCTGGCATTGACATCGGCACCGTGCGTCACAAGCAAGTTGGCGAATTCCACATTCCCAGAACAAGCAGCCGAATGCAAGGGTGTCCAGCCGTCGTCACTCGCCGCATTCACGTCGGCACCCACATCCAACAGCAATCGTCCGATGTCCAGGGCATTGCGTTTGGCTGCATAATGTAGGGGAATCGACCCGTCAGTCGCCCTGATATTGACATCTGCCCGGCTGTCAATAAGAAGTCTCGCGAATGCATCGTCACCGTCTTCGACCGCACATAGCAAAGGTCCATCGGTGATGTTGACATTGGCTCCGTGAGCCACGAGCACCTTCACGACATCACTGTGCAGGCGACTTAGTGCCGCGCGCAACGGGCTGTTTCCATGATTGTCCTCAGTGTCGACGTCGGCACCCCTGTCGATGAGTAAGGTGACAACCTCGCCATGGCCTTCTTCGGCTGCTTTGTGAAGGGGGGATTCACCCGCTTGGTTACGTGCGTCGATCTTTGCTCCGTTTTGGATCAAGAGACGAGCTACGTCCAAAGCCCCACTGTTGGCAGCATAGTGCAGGGGGGTATTGCCTTTCGCATCACCGGCATCAACATCGGCACCCTCCAGGATCAGTGCTCTTGCTACATCGAACTCGCCGTTCTTTGCCGCCGCATGCAGAGCTTTCCTGCCAGCGGCAGACCCACTCCCCGGAGGTGCAGCGGATCCCTGCTTCTTCTTGCATCCTCCGGAGGAGAGAACGACGATGGCAGCAAGGCAACAAACACTAACCCGCGCAGCGTTCATATTTGCTCTCCCCTGCACTCGCAGAGTTGAATCTGCGAAATCCGAGATACTTCTCGATGCGATCGAGAAATGCCGCCGCGTCCAGAGGGCGGTCCGCTCGTTAATGATGGTGCGTCGGTCGCACCATCGCCTCAATGCCTCGCAACCAGCCTCGACGAAGAACGCCTCTTAATGCCGAGTGTCCGCCTCGCCATGTCATGCGGAGTTCTCGGAATCACCACTCTCGCCAGCCGCACCATAGCCTTAGCTTAGCCATCGCCCTCCGCGATGTCAACAATGAGCGTGCTGTTCCCGGATCTCGGCTGCGAGCGACGACGAGATACGAGATTCGAAATGCACGCGAGCGAGAGCGATTTCGCGGCGCGGCCACGACGATCATCGGAAGCAGGTTGTGGGGTCTTCCTGGGTGATGGGGTTGCTGAACTGGTCGTATGTGGTCACGGCTTTGTGTATGGCTGGACCGTCTGCGCGGACCCCGAAAACCGCGAACAGTCGGGTCCGAGAGGCCATAAACCGGGCCGAGAATGCCTGAGGGGCGTCAATACGGGGTATTTAAGGGTTGCGTCGTGGCCGGATTGCCCCTAAAATCCCCCGTTTGACTGCTCATTCTTGAAAGGATTGACGGATGAAACACGATGTGGCGGATATGAAATTGGCCCCCGTGGGGAAGAAGCGGATACTCTGGGCCGACAATGATATGCCCGTGCTGACGGCGATCCGCGAGCGTTTCGCCAAGACCAAGCCGCTCAAGGGCATGAGATTCTCTGCATGTCTGCACGTGACCGCCGAGACCGCCAATCTGATGCGGACGCTCAAGGCGGGCGGCGCCGATGCGGTGCTCTGTGCGTCGAACCCGCTGAGCACCCAGGACGACGTCGCGGCGTCGCTGACGAAAGACTTCGGGATTCCAACGTTCGCCGTTCGCGGCGAGAATCGATCGCTCTACTATAAGCACCTCAATGCCGCCCTGGACCACAAGCCTGTCGTGACGTTCGACGACGGGGCCGATCTGGTCAACGAGCTGCACACCAAACGCAAGAAAGACGCCGACCGCATCATCGCCAGCATGGAAGAGACCACGACCGGCGTGATCCGCCTGCGGGCCATGAGCAAGGAGGGCAAGCTGAAGTTCCCGGTGGTGGCGGTCAACGACGCCAAGAGCAAGCATCTGTTCGACAATCGTTATGGGACGGGCCAGTCCACGATCGACGGGATCATCCGGGCGACGGACTATCTGCTGGCCGGCAGCAACGTCGTGGTGGCCGGTTATGGCTGGTGCGGTCGCGGTTTTGCCATGCGGGCTCGCGGCATGGGCGCGATCGTGATCGTCACCGAAGTGGATGCGGTCAAGGCGCTCGAGGCGGCGATGGACGGCTTCCAGGTGATGCCGATGGCCAAGGCGGCCAAGATCGGTGACCTGTTCGTGACGTTGACGGGCGACAAGCACGTGTTGCGGCCCGAGCATTTCCGGGCGATGAAGAACCGGGCGACGGTGGCCAACAGCGGGCACTTCGACGTGGAGATCGATATTCCCGGACTCAAGAAGCTGAGCAAGAAGGTCAATCGCGGCGTGCGGAACCACGTCGACGAATACGTGATCAACAGCAGGAAGAGCCTGTATCTCCTGGGCGAGGGGCGGCTGATCAACCTGGCGGCCGCTGAGGGACATCCGGCCAGCGTGATGGACATGAGTTTCGCCACGCAGGCCCTCCAGGCCGAGTGGGTAATGAAGCACGCCAGCAAACTCGATGTCCGGGTTCACGATGTTCCACTGGAGATCGAGGAGCAGGTTTGCCGATTGAAACTACGGACGATGTCGATTGCGATCGACAAGCTGACGCCGGAGCAGGTCGAGTATCTGGCCAGCAGCGGTGAAGGTACGTAGCCACAGACCCGCGCGACGCCCGGGAGGGTGCTCGCGTTTTGCGCGTGGCCGGTGGCGAGCCGGGCGTTCGTAGCCTTATGGAAATCAAAGAGACGGAAAAGACGCCGAAGGCGCCAAAGTCCTTCCTGGCCGTCGGTCCGACGTTGCATTATAGCCACAAGAACGTGCAGCGCTGCTGGCTGCTGGCCGTTGTGGCTTTCGGGATTACGTGTTTGTTCTGGTCCCGCATCGTCACCGGGACCTTCTGGGCCTTCGATCTCCAGTCGCAGACGGTGCCCGATTTCTGGCGGCTCAACCAGGCGACGGTGACCGGGACGAGCATCTTTGAATACCCCTGGCAGATCGTTGTGCTTGGGCTGCTGATGGGCGTGCTGGCGGTGGTGCCGATCCTGATCGCCCAACTGATGAGCTTCGGGCACTGCTTCATCTTCATTCTGATGGTGTTTTTCCTGGCGAATCTGCCAGGCTTTGCGCTGTCGCTGGTGGTGAGCTGTTTCTTCGTCGCGTCCCGTCCCTTCCGCTTTCGCTCGCGGATCATCGCGATTGCGCTTTGCACGGCGCCGCAACTTCTCTATTGGGGCTTCTTCGGCTCGGCGCGGGGCATGGAACCGCTGGAGTGGGGTTTTTCGTTTGCTCCGTGGATCTGGGCGTGGATCGTGGGGCTGGCGATCGCCGGGCTGGTCCTCGGCATCGGTCACTACACCCGCTACCGGCCCGGCCTCAACTGGGTCTTTACCACGACGACGCTGCTGCTGGCGCTGGGCGTCTTCGAATGGAAAATCGGCTTCGACGAACTCGACTACCAGTTCTATGTGGCCGAGAACAATCCGGAGGAGGTCGCGGAATTCCACGACCACAGCCTCCGCGAGGCCCTCGATAAGACGATCATGGACCCGGCCACGCGCAAGACACTGGCCGGGTACTTCCTTCCGACCGACCCGATTCCGCTGCGCGAAGAACTGAAGACGGAGATCCAGATCCAGTTGAGCCTCGACCATTGGCCGACCTGGTTCATCGTGCCCGACGATCTGAAGTACCAGGAAAAGCGCGAATGGCTCAACGAGCGATACGACCGCTTCATCCATCCGACGAAATCGTGGTGGATGCCGACCTGGTTGCATAGCGAAATCGTCGAGCGCCGCTCGAAGAGCGGGCGGATGCCGGTCGCCTTGTACTATAAGGCGCTGCTGAGCGAATACAGCCCGGACCTGCCGCGAATCCGTCGGGACGAGATACTGCATTTCTATAGCGACTACCCACACGAGCGGTCGGGCGAGATCTGGTTCGAGCTGTATCGTGATTTCGGGGGGGCCCCCGAATCGGCCGAGGCTCGCTGGCGGATCGCCAAGCACTTGGCCGGCCGCAGCCGGTTCAGCCAGGCCGGCACGTTTCTGGATCAGGCCCAGTCGCTTGTCCAGGAGCAACTCGCTCTGGAGAACAGTCAATCACCATCGGATTCCTTGTTCAGCGCATTCCGGCCGCCCGCCAGGACGGTGATGACCCAGGTCAAGCTGCGAGAGCTGCAACGGCGCATCCACGAATTGACGACCCTGATCGGCGACGAGAATCGCCAGGGCAGCGAGGGGGCCTCCAATCGGCTCGCGAAATTCGTCATGCTCAATCCGCATGGCCTGGAATACGGGCAGCAGCTTGACACGCTGCTGTCGCTGGCGGACGTGAACGACGGTCTATATGACAACCTGCTGCTGGCCAAGGCCAAGCTGATCGCCGACGATCAGGGCCGGTCCGAGCGTTTGAGCCGGTTGAACCGTGAATACCAGGACACCGACGGCGGGATGCAGGCGCTATACGAACTGACGCGGCTGAAGATCCGGCTCTACCAGCGGGAGGATGATTCGGCCGCCGAGAAGCGCAAGTACCTGGCCGAGGCGAGGGATATGCTCACCAGCTTCATGAATCTCTACCCGGACAGCTTCTACGTCGAGCAGGTCCGCCGCAACCTCGAAGACCTGCCCCGCCTCGAATAATCCCCAGCCTCTGTGAATCTCCCCCGTACCGCCTCCTGGCCGCACCGAAGGCCGCGACGCCGTTGATCTGATGTCATTTGAACGCTATAATGGATGGCGATGTGTTCATCGAAATGACGTGTGCCGCGATATGAAGGGGATAGGTCATGAGATTCAGAAAAGCCGTTCGAGTTATCACCATTGGCGGGCTTGTCTGTTTGGTTCTCTGCACCTGTGCGCTGGGCGCTCTTCGCTGGCAGATGCAGTCGGGTCTGGAGAAATACTGCCGAATTGCACAGGCCGCTCATCCCCATCCGGGGGACGACGTGGCGGCGCTGCTGGACTACGCCCTGTCGGCGTCACACTCCTTGCGTCAGCGCGACTATGCGGTCTGGGCCCTTGGTCAGGCCCGAGATCCGAGGGCGTTGCCCTTCCTCGAGAGCTGCTACACGGGCGAGCCCTGTGATCACGAACACGGCTTGTGTCAGGGAGAGCTGAAGAAAGCCATCGACCTTTGCCGGGGACCTGCCCCGAACCTGCTCCTGCTCCATACGCCCTCAGCCACCGAACGAGCGGACTGAGCAGGGTGCTGGGGCCTGAACGCAGGCCCCCGTGTCAGAAATCCGCACTTCCGGCAATGCGTAAGCAGTCGTATCGGCGTCATTAGAGAGTTCTCTCCCGATTTCCTCGTGGGATTGCCCAGGCGCCGCGCAACGCGTGTCGGCGCGAGGGGCGATCTGTCGGTGTCATCGTGACCCTCAGGGCGATAAATAGGATGGTTCGTAGGATTCGGAGGGGGTTCGGTTTGACTTCTGCGGAGGCTTTGTTAAGATGGAGAGAGTGGGGTGCCCTGCGTCCTCGCCCGTGCAGTTCCGAAGATGTGTAGGGTCCATCCTACTTACGGTAAGGTAGGCAGGGGAGTTGCGTCGATGGTGGAAGGTGATTTGGGGCGTCATCTGGCGGTGATCGTGGTCGCTGCTGCAGCGATTCGCTGACGACCTCGGTGGCACGTCTGGCTGCCGATTGCGAGGTCGAGGCGGTTCGATGCGACGACGTCTACACAGCGGTCGCGGAGTTGGCTCTGTCACGCGGGCGCTGCACTCTGGTCGTCGGGCGGCTCGGCGAGCTGGCCAGAGAGCGATGTCGGTTCTTCGCCATAGCGGCCAGGAATAACGCGCGGTGTTGCGCGTTGGTGGGCACCGGGGCACCGGCGGAACGAAGTGTGATCCTGGCGGCGATGCGAGCCGGGGTCTCCGTCGTTGGCGCGGTCGACGAGATCAAGGGCGTATTCGACGCGTGGCTGGCCGGGGGCGGATGTGACTCATCCGATGTGGTTGTGCACCTGGATGAGGAGTATCGCGCTACCGATGCAGAGTTGAACGCGTTATTGGGGCATGAAGGCGATGAGTAGCACGGCCGATTCTGCACCACTGATGCAGGGCCGGGGCAAGGTTCTGCTGGTCGGTGACATCCGCAAAGCGTTCCTGGATGCCGAACGCGTGACCCGATATCCGTGCGATGTCAGAACGAATCTCCTGGATGCGATCGAGACCGCCTCCAAGGCGAGTTACGATGCCGTTGGGGTGGTGATGAATGGACTGGCGGGCCGGTTGTCACCGGCGCTAAGGGCGTTGCACAAAGCCACAAGGTCACCGATTGTCCTGTTCGCGCGAGATGTATGATGAGCCCATTGCGCGGCACCTCGTGGAGGACGAGCCGGGACGTGAGAAGGTGGCCGACGCGTATCGGATTTGCCCCATGACGTTGGCCAGCTTTGGGGCGGGGCTGGGGGCCGACGTTGGCGTACGAGTCAGCGCGTCTCAGGTCGCCAGGGATTCCGTGGCATGGGGAGCGGACGATTCGGTGTCGGCGGCGATCGAAGAGCGGATGCGGTACCTGGAAAGGCTGGCCACCACGGACGACCTGACCGGGCTGAGGAACAGGCGATACATCCGCGAGTTTGCCAGGCAGATCATCGAACGCGCCCGCCACAGCGCTGGACGCATCACGCTGCTGGTTTTCGATATCGATAATTTCAAGCACTACAACGACGTTTACGGCCATCCTACGGGCGACGAGATTCTCAAACAGGCCGCGATCCTGATGCGCCGGTGCTGTCGGCCGCACGATGTCGTCGGACGGATCGGGGGGGATGAATTCGCGGTGGTGTTCTGGGATGATCCGCACGGGCCCGTGCCCGAGCCCACCAAAGACCGAAGGCTGGCGGAGGCGGAGCACCCCAGCGAGCCCATCGTCGTGGCCAGGCGGTTCCAGAACGAATTCGGCCGGGCCGAGCTGCCCCTGCTTGGGCCTGAGGGCCATGGCGTCCTGACGATCAGTGGGGCCCTGGCCAGATTCCCGCGAGATGGAACCACCGTCCAGGAGCTTTTCGAGCGGGCCGATTCCGCCATGCTTGAAGCCAAACGCTGCGGCAAGAACCGAATCTATCTGGTCGGTGAGCCTGACAACAACATCGCCGATCTTCCCTAGCCGAGGTGTCAGCTATTTCGGCGGTCCGCCTCTCCGAAAGGGAGGAGAAACCCGCTTGTTCCTGCAATGCCGGGGGTGAAAACGCCGATACATCCTTTGTGACGGGAAACGACCGGGCAATTGCCTGGATGGTTCCCTGTCAGGCTCGTGCCTTGCATTCGGGCTGTGACAAGCCGCCGAGGAAAGACACTTTGGGGCGACGTGAATGTCGAGTCCAACGCACAAACTGGCAGATAGACTGAGGGCGACGGCGCAGACGCGCTGCGTCCGATAGTGCGCCGGCCTGGGCCGGATGGGCTCGGGATTTGCTTTTCTTCGGGCTGCTCTATATGTACCTCTGGCGGGTCGTCGATCTGCATCTGATCTACTACGCGGCGGGCATGGTATCGGACTTCCCCACGTTCTTTCGAGGTGCGGCCTTCTTTCGCTCCTTCACCTCCTACCCCGGAGGGCTCGTCGAGTATCTCTCCGCCTTCCTGGCGCAGTGGTTCTACTATCCGGGGAGCGCGGGCGCTGGTGGTGACATTGCAGACCTGGCTGCTTGTTGCCTGCGGAGGAGTTGTCCTCGATGCGGCCGGCGCGTCGCGTCTTCGCTGGACACGTTTCGCCTTTCCGATCGGTTTGCTGATTATCGGCTCACACTACGCCTATCCCTTCGCAGCCGCCACAGCGTTGACGGTCGCGCTGATGGCCTCGTGCCTTTACGTCACGATCGCATCACGTCTGCACCGGCTCGCGGCGGCACCTCTGTTCCTGGTGCTGTCTGTCATGATCTACTATGCCGCAGGAGGCGGATATCTGCTCTTTGCCGTATTGTGCGCGGCCTATGAGCTTTTGCGCAGGCGGTGGCTCGCGAGCGGGCTGTACCTCGCTTTGGTCTTTGCCGTCCCTTATGTCGTTGGTGTTCTGATCTTCCGCGTCAGTCCGACAATGGCGTTTATCACGTGCCTGCCCGTTTCGTCGAGGACAGGCTTTGCCATGCCCGGCGACGTCATCTCTTTGACCGGGGCAGCGTTATATCTGGTGTTACCCGCTACACTGATCCTGGACTTGCTCTTGCGGCTCGTGTGGCATCGTCAGCCTTCGCCCGAACCCGAATCCAAGAAGACGAAGAAACACAAGAACCCGGGGCTCGTGTCGTCACTACGATCGTGGCATAGCCGCACACCTCTCGTGCGGTGGACGCTCGGGGTCGTGACGTTGCTCGCGGCGACAGCTTCGGCGGCGATGATGTCCTACGACGGCGTGCGAAAGGCAACGTTCCAGGTGCATTGCTATGCATGCCAGAGGAAGTGGCCTGAGGTGCTTCAGATCGCCAGACATGCGTCGTTCAGCTTCTCCACGATGAACGCGGTCGATCGGGCCTTGTACCACACCGGGCGGATGGGGTCGGACATGTTCGCCTGGCCCCAGCATGCCAAGGCACTGCTGATCAACGGCCAGGACCAGGACATGACGTTCTGGACCAAGTTCGATACGCTGATGGACCTGGGCCTGATCAACGCGGCGCAGAAGAACTTCACGGAGTGCCTGGAGATCTACGGGCCGCACCCGCTGATTCTCAGGCGTCTCGCGCTGGCGAACATGGTCAAGGGCAACATCGATGCCGCCCGCATCTGGCTCGGGGCGCTGAGCAAGACGTTCTTTCACGCCCGCTGGGCCAACGACTATCTGGCCCGACTCCAGGCGGACCCGAATCTGTCTGGTGATGAACGCATCGCGCAATTGCGGTCCGTCTGTATGAAGGAGGACGCCCCGAGCATCTTCCTTCCCACCGAGTGGCAGGTTTCGACGCTGCTGAAGGAGAACGGTGGCAATCGCATGGCCTTCGAGTACCTGATGTCGTCCTATCTACTGAACCGACAACTGGACAAGTTCATCGGGTGCCTGGACCGGTTCGACTCGCTGGGCTACGGGGCGTTTCCGCGACACTACGAAGAGGCGATCCTCGTCTATGCCTATACGAAAAGGCAGTCGGTGTTCTTGTACGGCCGCCAGATCGCCCCGCAGGCGAAGCTGGATATCGAGCAGTTCAGCCAGACGTTCAACCGTTACGGGAAGGACAAGCAGGCGGCCCTCCGCGAACTGGCGAGCCGATATGGTGACAGCTACTTCTTCTTCAATCTCTACGGATTGTCGGGGGTCAAGAGATGAAGAAACGCATTGCGCATGCCGGGATTGCCTCTGTCGCTCTGCTGGTGGGCGTTTTGGCTTATGCCGCGTACTGCCGCGGGACGGATGGTCCGAACTCGATCGATGCACTTCCACAGGCCGGGCGCACCGCTCGAATCCATCCCGACTACGTGGGCGTCACAGCTCCGCCCAACATCGCGCCGCTGAACTTCGTCGTGCAGGAGGAAGGCCAGGCCTACTACGTTCGCATCGCCAGCCAGAGCGGCAAGGCGATCGAGATCGAGAACGCATCGGGCCGAATCCTGATTCCCGAAGGCCCCTGGCGAAAGCTCCTCCAGGCCAACGCGGGGCAGGAGATTCATGTTGATATCTGTGTGCGGAACGACGACGGCCAGTGGACTCGATTCGATACGATCACGAACCGCATCGCCTCCGAGCCGATCGACGATGTGCTGGTCTACCGGCGTCTGCATCCCGGTGCCGGCGCCGGGGCCGCATCGGCGTCTATCAACGCAACTTGGGCGAGTTCGACGAGTCGCTCGTGCTGGACAACCGGTATTTCTCCAACGGCTGTCTCAACTGTCACACGTTCTGCAACAACCGTCCGGACACGATGCTGTTGGGCATTCGCAGCCGCGAGTATGGCAGTTCTGCTTTGCTGATCGAGCAGGGCGACGTGCGGAAGATCGGGACGAAGCTGGGCTACACCTCGTGGCATCCGAGTGGCAAGGTGGCCGCCTATTCCGTCAATGGGGTCAGCCAGTTCTTCCATTCCAGCGGAGCCGAAGTCCGCGATGTGATCGATCTCGACTCGCATCTCGCCTACTACGTCGTCGATGGGGGCATCACGAAGACCGCGCCCGACATCGCCAGGAAAGATCGCCTGGAAACGTATCCGACCTTCTCGCCCGACGGGAAGTACCTGTACTTCTGTAGCGCCCGCTAACGTGGTCGCAGCGCAACGTGGTGCCCAAGGACTACGATCAGATCAAGTACGACCTGATGCGAATTGGCTACGACGTCGAGCGGGACCAGTGGGGCACGCTCGAAACCGTGCTGGAAGCCAAGGATACGGGGCTCTCGATTCTGCTGCCACGCATCAGCCCCGACGGGCGATGGCTGGCGTTCTGCATGTGCGATTACGGATGTTTCCCCGTCTATCGCGCCAGCAGCGACCTGTACATCATGGACCTGCAAGCCGCGGCCAAGACCGGACGCTTCGAGTATCGCAAACTCCAGGCCAACAGCGACCAGAGCGAGTCCTGGCACAGTTGGTCGAGCAACAGCCGATGGATCGCATTCAGCAGCAAGCGGGATAGCGCTCCGTTCACCCGCTCGTATCTGGCTTACGTCGATGCCGACGGGAATTCATACAAACCCGTGCTGTTGCCTCAAAAAGACCCGACCTATTACGATTCCTGTCTCTGGACCTACAGCGTTCCCGAACTGGTAACCGAGCCGGTGAAAACCACGAAGGAGACGTTGGCCCGCGCCGTTCGCAGTTCCGAACGCATCTCCGTGATTCCCCCGATCACCATGGCGACCCCGAAAGCGGAATCGCAGGCCAGCCCCGACAAGCCCTGGGCGACCGAACGCGAATAGCACGTTCCCGCCACCTGTGATCCATAGACGGAAACTGGCGGTCTCCGTGCGCGATTTGGGCTTGTTCCAATCGCCTCCTCTTGATATAGCCAAGGAGTTGCCTCAGCACGTCGCGCTGACGATACACGATTCATGTTGCCAGGGAGGAATTCGAACATGTCCGGACGATGCAATGCCCTTATCACGGTCCTCATTCTTCTGATGTGTCTTGGCTCTGCCACGGTCGAGGCTGGCGTCTGGCCCAGTGGACGAGAGACGGTTCAGTTCCAGGCCTGGCCCTTCGACCTGCGTGACGTGAAGCTGCTGGACGGGCCGTTTCGCGAGGCGATGCAACGCGACCGGAAGTACCTGCACGAATTGGAATCGGATCGCCTGCTGTGGTACTTCCGCCAGACGGCGGGGCTGCCGACCCCTGGCGAGCCGATGGGAGGGTGGGAGAAGACCGAACTGCGCGGGCATACCATGGGCCACTACCTCTCCGCTTGCGCGTTGATGGTCGCCAGTACGGGCGACGAGAAGCTCAAGGCCAAGGCCGACGCCATCGTGGCCGAACTGGCAAAGTGCCAGAAGGCTCTGGGCTCGGGTTATCTCAGTGCCTATCCCGAAGAGGAGATCGACCGCGTGATCGCTCTCAAGCCGGTCTGGGCGCCGTGGTATACGCTGCACAAGATCTACGCGGGCTTGATCGACATGTCCGTCTATTGCGACAACGCCCAGGCCCTGGAGATCGCGCAGGGGATGGCCCGCTGGGCCAAAGGCCGGCTCGACAAGCTCGACCGCGCCGCCATGCAGGAGATGCTCAACCACACCGAGCAGGGGGGCATGAACGAGACGCTGGCCAACCTCTATGGCCTCACGGGTGACCAGCGCTGGCTGGAGCTGGCCGAGCGGTTCAACGCCGACGCGTACAACAATCCACTGATTCTGCATCGCGATGAGTTGAAGGGACTGCACGTCAATTCGTTCATTCCGAACATGATCGGCTCGGCCAGGCAATACGAACTGACGGGCGATCCCACCGACCGGCACATCGCCGAGTTCTTCTGGAACGCCGTCGTTGGCGGGCGGACCTACTGCACCGGCGGCACCTCCATCGACGAGCACTGGCGCAGCGATCCGTATTGCCTCGCCGATCAGCTCGATGCGCACACTCAGGAAACCTGCTGCACCTATAACATGCTCAAGCTCACGAGACACTTGTTCGCGTGGCAGCCTTGCGCCGAATATATGGACTACTACGAGCGGGGCCTCATCAACTCGATCCTCGCGACACAGGACCCGGAGACGGGGATGATGATGTACTTCGTGACGCTGGGTTCGGGGTATTGGAAGTACTTCAATACGCCCCGCAATTCGTTCTGGTGTTGTACCGGGACCGGCATGGAGAACCACGCCAAGTACGCCGACACGATTTACTTCCACAACGACGATACGTTGTGGGTGAACCTGTTCATCGCCAGCGAGTTGAACTGGAAGGATAAGGGCGTCACCGTGCATGCAGGACACGACGTTTCCCGAAATATCCGCGACGAAGCTGACGGTCGACGCCCAGCGGCCGACCGAGTTCAGAGCTGCGTGTCCGCGTGCCCCAATGGGCGACACAGGGCGTGACACTCAAGATCGACGGGAAGCCCCAGGTCGTGACGGCCCAGCCTGGATCGTTCCTCTCGATCGACCGCATCTGGCAGGGCAAGACCGAGATAGAGATGACCATGCCGATGAAGCTGTGGCTGTGCCCCATGCCCGACGATCCGAACCTGGCGGCGGTGATGTATGGGCCGCTGGTGTTGGCCGGGAAGTTGAGCGACGTCGACGTCCCGAAGGACCTGATCTATACGACGGACAACTGGTTCGAATTCCCTGAAGATGACATCGTCGAGAGCAATACAT
>CAVSCO010000086.1:0-13163 GCA_963726475.1 uncultured Phycisphaerae bacterium
CGTGGCGAAGCCGGGACACGGCCCGAAGCGTGTGTTTTCGGACGGTCGATTTTATGGACGTTATGCTTATCCGACCCTCTTGAAATGCCGATGAACGGGTCATAAGGCTCGAATGCTAAGGGAGGTAAACCGCTATGACCCGTCATAATCTGATCGCTCCGAGGCTCGAAGAAAGCACGTGTCGTCGGCCGGGGCCGAGCCGTTCCGGCATCCTGGCCATCGGTCTCTGCGTCGTCGTAGTGTTGACGCTGACCAGCAGCTTCAGTCCCGCCCAGACGACGATGGAGTTGACGCGCTGGAGGGAATTCTCCTATGGCAAGGAGACGCGCGTGGTTGGCGGTCGCATGGGGACGCTCGAGGCGGTCAATCGCACAGGCCTGGTCGTCGTGGGAGAGGGAGAGTTCGCCCGACTCAACGGCTGGATCACCCATACCAGCTCTCCTGACGGCAAGCAGTACTACCAGGGCTTCGTCATGTACGACTTCCAGGATGGTTCGAGCATTCTGGCCAAGGTCGATGCCTCCGGCGAGCCCGGGACCAAGCAGATCGGCACCATTGTCTTCGTCGAGGGAACGAAGCGATTCAAAGGCATCGTTGGACGAGGGACAATCTCGTCGTGGATGCCGGTCAAGTGGGACATGTACACCGAGGTCGATGCCAGCTTCTCCGTCTCACAGGACTAAACACCATTCACCATCGCGCGGGCGAACTCGCAATTGGTCATGCCATACCCGCAATGATCTGTCACGTCTGGCGACTATCCTTATAGAGCATCCTGTCATTCGGGATTCTCCGGTAACAGGCCAAAAAACCTGTTACCAAAGGCTCGGTTGTGGCACTTAACTATATAGAGACCGACATCCGGTCATTGGCTCTATGGAAACGTAGCAAAGCGGATAGTTGCGAGTTCTGCGATGAATGCTTCGACGAACAACTCGAATGGCCCTTTGCGGCCCATGTCGCGATCCTGTGAGGTGGCAGCCGCATTGACGAAGGAAGACTGGATCCAGTTGTACACCGGCCGCATCTTACGCGTCTGGTTTCATCAGGAGGCGCCCTTGGGTTTGGCAGCGGCGTATGCCAACTGCATTCGTCGCGACCTGGCCCGCTCCTACGCGAAACCGCTCGTCCGCGCCTTCATCGAGGATACGTACAGACGCTCATAAACAGGCAGTAGCAGTACCTATGCACGCCCGGGTGTGCTTCAACATAGATGGACCGTTCATGGGAGCCAAGGCAGCGCACCGTCACTCCACAAACCAGCCACGACACGGAAGAAGAAAGGGCTGCGACCAATCCCGCAGGTCTTCCATGAGAGGTCCTTCCCCCCTCATTTCAAACCTTGCCAAGAGAAAGTTCTTCCCTTCTTTTCATTCTTATCATTCTTGTTCGTGTCCGTTTGCTGTTCGTCTGCTGTCCGTTTGGCCTGCCGTCTGCGGTTCGTTTTCTGATCGCGATGCCAGTTAGTTGTGGTCGGCACGGCAGTTAGGTTGTCTTTCTGCCGTACGATCTGCGGTTCGTTTTCCAGCATGTTCAGGAAGCGACGTGACTTTGCTTCGGCATCCAACCCCATCGGGCCGCGAGCACTGCCCGCAGACCTTTTTGGATATCTGAATAGGAACAGCCCGCATCTATCGCGTTGCCTAACGCTGGGATGGATAGCTGTCGCGGATACTGATCTAACGTGTGCTGGCTATCGGCGGTACGAGGCAGGAGAACAAAGGGAGAACGCAAGTGCGCTCTCCCTTTTCTCCGACTGTCTTATCGAATTGAGTTATTTCAGAGGTACAGTAATTGGCGTGCCGAAAGCAGCGGCCTTGGACATAGCTTGGTGTTGGGTACTCGGTTGGATTATTGAACCAGGGTCGTAAGGCTACTTTGACGGAAATTTCTGTCGCGTCATCTGTCACGATGTCCGTAAGATCTACCTTGACAGTAGCAGTACCTTGTCCGTTGGCATTCACCTTCAGGCAGTCCACGATCGTAACTTTTGCGACAGCGGCATCGACCCAAATCCGGCAGTCGTAGATTCCCTCGTCGACATTCTCCGTCAATGGGTCATCTTCCAATGGAATGGCGTCATCCAGATTGACCACGACGATCAGGACATTGTTTGCGGTCGTATTGAGAATCAACGATCCCACCTCGGCACCTACCTCTTGCTCATTGTCCGCCTCGTCATGAACAACCACAGCGACCTTGTTGACGGCTCCTTTGGGGGCGGCAAGACCAAGCCACACAGGGCACATATCGCTGCAAGAAGGATCATTATCTTCTTCATGATTTGACTCCTTTCAACTTATCTCTTCTGTCTTCCCTGGTTCTCAACTATCACCTCTTACAGTTCCTTTCTCTCCCGCCGCTGGGGTGCGCCAGTGGCTTCGGTGCGCGTGCCTCCTTTCTGGCCCTGGCGGAAAAGCGAAGCTATCACCGCATACACAAGTGACATTCTGTGCAGGTATTTGTTAATAGAATCCAACCGCGAGCAGTCACACTCCTACTGAAGGCTGCGGCTGCGTGCGGCCTGGTTGTTTCCCAGGCGCAACCGAATACGATAGATCTTTGTCCACCGAAGGCACAGGGCGCCATGATGCCCTCGGTGTCTGCTACAACAACTCTCTATCTGCGTGCACCACCACTCCCCCTCGATCTCCTGCCAACGCATTCGTGTGTATGCCTATGGCTGAGACGATCTTACGTATCAGGTTCACGCGGGTGCGGAAAATCGTCAATACGTGAAACTACGTATTTTGAGGGCAGGGGCTCAGCGGTGTGTTTGGGGGCGCATACTACGACAGGTGGTCGATGTGGGAGCAGACCAACGACTGGTTCTGATCAGAAGTAGTAAGCCAGTTCGAGGCGGGCGAAATCGTCGTCGCGCAGTTGGTGGACCACGCTGTTGTCGGCGGTTTGCATGAAGAGCCAGGCCTCGAGGATGAGCCGCCAGTTCTCGCCGAGCCGCCGGCTGGCCTCGATGCTCATGGCGTTTTCTGACTCCTCCACATCCTGGCTGATTCCGGCGAGCAACTGCGTGCCGGCCGTATCGTTGGGCGTCAGACGCATCCCCAGAAACAGATCGTTCTGAAAAATGGTCAGACCGCCGTCCTCGCGGTCGTTGTAGGCGTATTCACTCAAGATGCCGATGTCGGTGTTGCCGCCTCCGACGCCGAAGAAAGTATACTCGAACCCGCCCGTGGCGGCGAAGTAGTTCTGTAAGTATCCATTGCGGAAATACGCTTCGAGCTTCCAGAGCCAGTTCCCGGTGGCATATTGCAGATCGGTTCCGAACTGGTTGATCTGCTCGTAGAAGGGGATCAATCGCGAATCGTCGGTGTCGTTGGGATCGATCAGGTCGGGGGTGGCGAGCAGGGGATCTCGGTTTGTTCCTCGAAAGACATAGATGCCGAAATCGGTGCTGCCGAACGTGCGGCTATAGCGCAACGCCACGTCCGTGTTGCGCTCTTTGGAGGTGCTCTCGTAGATTGGATTGTCGACGTCAACGACGCGCGAGGTGCGCAACCGACCGTGACGCCCCGGGAACGTGCGCTCGCGAAAGTAAGGCAGGATGAAGAAATCAATCGTTCCCCAGCTTGGCATGATCGAGAACTCCACCATGGGCTGGCCCAGCTTGTCTTCCCCGTCGATGTGCTCGACCAGGTCGGTTTGGTTGATGATGTCGACGAGGTGGACGAACTCGGTGGCGCCCCAGAAGACCTTGCCCACGCCCAGGCGGACGAACCAGTTGTCCTGCCGGTAGACGTAGTTCAACTCGCGGATATCGGCGTGCGTTCGCCGCCAATCGGCCGTGTCCACGCGACCGAAAGGAACAAAGGTGATGCTCGAACCATTCTCCCAATCGTGGCGGTATTCAGGCTGAGCGGCAATAGAGCCATTGTCACGCTCCTGGCCATCGTAGAGGGGATCGTCTAAGAAACCTCGGCCTTCCACCGAAACCCATCCGGAAAGCTCTCCGGCCTGCCCCGTGGTCACCGGGCCGATCCAGGCCCACAGCCCTGCCGCCAGAGCGGCCACCAAGATCCTGTTGTGCATCCGTGTCACCTTAACCGCGTCACCGTATTAGCATCAGACTGTGTCGCTCGAAGTCGATTTCCTTCAGTCCCGTTCCGAATGTGAAATCCGACCAGATCAAAACGGTGCTCTTGCCCGTCTGGTGATTCACCATTTCCATGTGTCGCGCCCGCCAGAATCGGTCCAGGTGCTGCTCGTAGCCCTTGAAGGTCAGAGTCTTGAGCTTCTCGTTCTTACGGTCGTAGTAGTCTACCTTCCAGGTTCGGTAGTGTTCCTTGTCCAGCCAGGCCACCTGGCGCGAATACCCCGAATTCGCCTGATCCACGGGTGCCCGTTCGATCACGTAGCAGTCGTTGCCGTCGTAGACCTCGTCGCGGAGCCAGCGATAGGTGTATTTCTCCAGTTCCTGGGTGGCGATGTCCTCGTAGGAAAACTCGCTGCCCATAAAGGAGCCCGACTTGTTCTTGGCGGCGATGCGTCGGATCCGCCTCAACGCCGGCAGAAACAGCCACTGGTCGTCTTCGGCTTGTTTGTGCGTGTGGGTCAGCAGGATCGTGCCTTTGACGTCGGGCGGGGTGTCGAAAATGCACAGGCTTCGCGTTCCTTCCCCTTCGACTTCGAGCGTTCGGATGCGCAGCTCCCGCTCGCTGGTCTGGCCCTGCTTGTTGCGAAGCACCATGCGAAGATTCGCGGTGTTGTCACCATACCCTGTATTGCGACGTTCGGCTTCGGTTGCGATGGCCAGACCACGCTCTTCGGGCGACAACTCGGCCCCGAGCATAGGACACACGATGATAGCGGCGATTGCGGTTGCCAAAACAGCGGACTTGTATCTCATAAACGACTCACCTGCGAATCCATTGGCGATTTCTGATCGGCCCCGAGCTTACCATCTCTGCGGTCGAGTTTCAGCAACAAAGTGGGGAGCAGCAGAAAGTCCATCAGCAGGGCCAGGGCAATTACGATCGCACACATCTCGCCCATTTCCGAGCTCATCCGATAATGCGAGAGGGTCAGCAGGCTGAATCCTGTGACCAGCGCCGCCGTCGTAATCCACATGGCGGTTCCCACCGTTTGGAAGGCGTATCGGATCGCTTGCTCGGGATTCATTCCGTGCTCGCGCCGGGCCCGGTCGTACTTGCTCAAGAAGTGTACGGTGTCGTCGACGACGATACCGATAGTCATCGCGACGATGACGGACAGCGCCAGGCCGACCTGTCCGTTGAGATAACCCCAGACGCCGAAGGCCATCGCCGGGGGCAGCAAATTGGGCACGAGGCTGATCAAGCCCAGCCTCAGACTGCGCAGCGCCAACGTCATAATCACCGAGATCAGGAAGAGGGCGCCGAATGAGCCTTTGAGCATACCGCGGATATTGCGATGCGTGATCTCCGCCCAGATTAGCGATAATCCCGTGCCGGAGATATGCATTTGCGGCGGGGCATTGGTTTCGAGCCACTGAGTCGCCTTCGCATCCATCTCGTGTAGTTCCTTGGCGCTCATACTCTCGAACATCACGGTGAATCGTGCAGTGTCGCGATCGACGTCGATCACGTTGTTCAAGTCGTGGCCGAACGGCAGCGACAGCTCGTAGAAGAGAAAATACTGGGCGGCAAGCTCTCGACTGTCCGGTATGCGATAGAAAGCCTCGCTGCCTCCATGCATGTCGCGATTGAGCCGCTTCAGCGTATCCGATATCGTGCCGACATGGATGACTTTGGGTTGCTGCCGATACCACTGGGCGAACCGATCGAGAGTGGTCAGATAGTTGGGGTCGAAGATACCCCCGGATTCCCCTGAGCTCAGGGGGTATTCGATCAAATCCCAGCCCCCGAGATTTTCGATGAGAAAGTCTGTTGCCCGGCGGAACGGGAACGTCTTGTCGAAGTAGGTCAGGAAATTGTCGTTCAATTCGATGCGGAACATCCCCACGCTCGTGACGAGGCCGAGTGCCAGCATCGACCAGAACAGAATCGACGTCCGGCGAATGACGAAGTCCGCCAGTCGGGTGCAATGCGCGTGAATGTGGTTCTTCTGCTCGGGACCGGCGCCGCAGGGCAGCACCGCCACCAGCGCCGGCAGCAGCAGGATCGAACAGAAGAACGCGGCAGTAACGCCGATGCCGACCATGTTGCCCAGATCCCGAAACGGTGGAGATTCTGAGAAATTCAGGGCGAGAAACCCAATCACCGTCGTGATGCTGGTGAGAAAGACGGCTTGCAGGTTGATCTGGATCGCTCGCGCGATTGCCTCGTGTCGCGGCGTCCCCTCGCGCATCAGGTGCAGCATCGTGCTAAGGATGTGCACGCAGTCAGCTACCGCCAGGGTGAGGATCAGCCCCGGTGCGCTGACCGAGGCCGCGGTCAGCGGAATGCCCAGCCAGCCGGCCAGTCCCAGGCCCGTGAGCATCGACAGGCCGATGACCGTCAGGGCCGCAAGCACGCCGAAGAACGATCGCAGAGCCAGGCCGATCAGGACCGCCATGGTGATGAACATGGCCGGTGCCAGCGTGGAGAAATCCCTCTTGCTGGCTTCCCCGAAGGCCTGGTCGACCATGACCGAGCCGGTCAGATAGAAGTCGATATCAGGGTATCGATTCCTGATATCTTCGATGATCTTGCTGGCAGCCTGTGCCACTTCCGGGGTGGCTTGGCGGCCTTTGGCAGGCATGGCCAGACCCACGAAGACGCCCGCGACATGGCCCGAAGGGGAGATGATCCGATTGACGATCGTCTGCTCTGACAGGGCCACCTTGCGTGCGTTTTGAATCTCTGCGTCCGACATCTCGGCCGGGTCCTTGATCAGGTCTTCAACGATCAGATCCTCGCCTTCGCCTCGTGTGTATTGAAAGTTGGCGATGGAAATGACGCGGGCCGAATGGGGAATGTGCCAGCCGGTTTCCGTCAGCTCGGAGATGGCACTCAAGGCCCGGCGAGTAAAAACGTTGCCATCCTTGGGAGCGACGATGAACAGGACGCTCTGTTCTTTGCTGAAGGTGTTCTCCAGAGCCTTGAGGGCCAGGTACTGCGGATTCTTCTTGCCAAAGAAGACGCGGGTGTCATTGTTGATGCGAAGGTTGCGAATGCCCAAGGCGGTCAGACCGATTGCCGGTATCGTCAGCAGAATAATCCACCAGCGAAACTTGACCACCCACCTTCCAAGATGCTGCTCGATCCATGTCATTGGGCATCGTGCTCTTGCAACGGGACCTTCGTTGATGCTGCTTCGGCCACCCATGTGGTGCTATTGAACGCCACACTGTAGCGAAATCTTTGGCCACTCACAAGCCCTTTCGCGAGAATCGAGAAACCGGCTTTGTTGCTGGCGGGAAGCCGGAGGAATCCGACTATCGGGGAGTCGATGTACGCAGTCGCTGGATCAACTGAGGCAGCAGGTCGTAACGACTCAGGCGGGCCCCCTGCGGCCGGCGCCGGGATGCACTTCCACAAATTTGGGATGGGGTGATAACCCGAATCGACGGTAGAACGCCGCAGATATGAATTGTCTCACGTTGCTCGGGTTTGCCTTCAGACTATCGATGTGTACCTGGAAATAATCCCCTTGGCCCGCCGCGTTGACGCGCACGGCGATTGCATCGGAGCCGAAGGCCCGCTTGAGCATCGCCTCGGCCAGATCGATCAGCGCCAGGCCCCGGAAGAAGTTCGATCCCTCCAGTGTGTGGAATTCGGGAGGATTATCGGGCGAGAGGGATTCGTCATCCAGGCCTTGGTTGTAATCGAAGGGGGTTGCACCGTAGTAGTCCAGCCAGCGATTCAGCAACTCCGGCCCGGTCGCCCCGCGTTCCCATCCGAGCGGTCCCTCCATCTGTACGCGGGAGGGAAGGTGGCTTGCGACGATGCTTACGCAACGGTCACCTCGCTGCGACCGCGTGATGCATTCGATCCATTCGTCCGGGTGGTGAATGAGGTAGAAGCACTTGGCGACTTCGCCAAAGAGATAGGCGACCATCGCCCGCAGGGGGATGCCCGTCTGGGTTGCGACGGTCCCGGCAGTTGTGGTGCGTCGCTGCACGGGATCGCGCCACCCTGCAAAGATCGCTGCGAATGTTGCGTCAGCCTTCCGGCCGGCCGACGTCGAATCAAGATTTTCCGATTCCTTGAGTTGTTTGATATACCAATCACGATTCGCGGTTACCTGCTCGTGAAGTTCCTGTTGGCTCACGAGCAACGGCAATTCGCGCAGGACCGAGCAGATCCAGCGTCGGCTCTCGATCGATAGCAGTCCGTCGTCGATCAGGTCGTCCTCGATCTTCCTGAAGAAATCGGTGTCGAGGGGCAGCCGGGTCAGGATCGCCGCAAGTTCGGCAGCTTTGCCCGTCATCTTTCGGGCCTCGCCTGTGGTCAGCGGACCGTCGCCCGTCGTTTCCGCATAGGCTCCCCACGACCATCGCCAGGCGCTGCGGTCGCGTTCGACACTGTAGGGGAAGATGATATGAAATCTGTCGGAGGGGACGGGATACGTTCCGATGATGCGATAGTTGTCGCGCGGATTCGAGGAGATCAGTGTTCCCTGGCCGGCCCGTCCTTTCTGCTCGGTGGCCTGATCCAGCGATCCGGCGCGGACCCCCGTTCCATATTCGGCCTGGCAGGCCAGGTGCACGAGCACATCGGGCGGGATGCCGATTTCGAACAGGGCGTTGATCGCATTCTTCGTCGCCACCGTCACGGCCGATGAACTGGAAAAGCCGCCCTGAGGGATGTTCCCTGTGCTGACCAGCCGCAGGCCCGTGAAATTCTCACGCCCCAGATGTTGCCTGATCTTTGCGCCGAGAGTTCCGTTTCGCAGCGTCCGCATGGATGCGATGGCGTTGCCGATGAGAGAAAACGGTCGTCGCATGCTGTTGCTCACCCAGCACGAAGGCGGTGGCAGCGGAAGCCCCTTGGCGCGGCGCCGTTCGATCTCCTTGTCGCTGAAGTACCCCAGCGATAGCAGCAGCAACTCGCTCATGCGGGTTCCGAATGTCTCGTAGGCGTGCAGGTCCGAGACGGTCTCGTCGGGATACATCGCCGGATTGTCGGATGAAACGGAATTGACATCCTCGCGGTATTCGGGATTTGCGGGGAACAGAGTGGATCAGGCGGTTGTTCGCTTGTTGGGCGAGCAGCACGATCTGCTCACTACCCGAGGCGGTGCCTGCACCGATAGGCATCTGCCAGGCAGGTCCGAAAAAGCGGATCATATCAGGGTGCATGAAAGCGATTCGCAGTCGTCCACCCGAGATGCCGATGCCGACGGGGCGGTCGGGCTTGAGGTCGATCTGTTCGGTATGGGCCAGGGTCCGCAACTCGTCCAATTGCCGTGCGATCGAGGTGACCTGTTCGGGGGAGCGATCGGCCTGGATCCGGCAGGCAAGCTCTTCGATCTCCTGTTCTTCCGGAAACGGCAGCCGGCCGGTCGATGCCAGGATGCCCTCGAGCAACGCCAAATCATCCGGCCTCGTGACATCGGAGCACAGCAGGTCATACTCGGGATCGGTGATCGTCGTGGTGATCGTCCGGATCTCCCCCCGTTCTCGACTGATCGCCTCGATGATATCTGTCAGGTAGTACTGCCCCTGCGCATTGGCGTTGGTCAGGTCCTGGAGATACCGCATCAGGGTGGCGGCACGGACGACGTAGAGCGGGCAGTTGCCCTCCGTCAGATCGAGCAGGGCGGTGCGTCTGGCCTCGTCGGGCTCGGCCGCGATATCCTTTTCCTCGATGATCCGGATGACCCGCTCATTTTCGCCCCTCAGGACTCGGCCCTTGCCTCGATTTCGCGGTGGTTCGTACTGCGCGGTCAGGAACGTCAGGTCGGCTTCGCGCCTTCCCGCGTGATGCGTCTCCCAGAGGCGACGAAACACCGACGATGGCACGATACGGTCGCCCATCGTGATGATCAGCGGGGGATTCGCTTCCAACAGTCCCGGTGTCATCAACGCCTCGAAGGCGGCCAGGGCCGTCCCACCGGTCGGGTCATCCGAGAGTACGTAGGTGTTGTCGCTGCCCAGAGCGCCTGAGACCTCCTCATGGCGATAACCCACGACACAGACCACGGGCGACGACTGAAGACGGCGGAATGCGTCGATCGAGTGACGAGCCAGAGGTGTCCCGTGAACGAGCTGGATGCACTTGGGGTCGCGACCGAACCGCGTCCCTTTGCCGGCCGCGAGGATCACCAGGACCGGAGCATCGGCCCGGATACCTCCGAAGTTCGCGAGCGTCTCCGGATTGAGGATCTTCTCTGCTCCGGATTTGACTGCGTCTCTAAGCTGGCGAATTGGCGCCGGTCCCGATTTTTCCCCGTCCATCATTCGCTTCACCTGTACATGTTGCCAAGGGGCGGCCCCCATTCGCCTTGGCGATTGAGGCCACGCCAATAAGACAATCGAGTGTCAGAATCCACCTGTCACACCTGCAATGTCGATAAAGATGATTGTAGCATGGATCGTTGTGTCGTTCCACCGCCGGATCGGTCTTCAAACGCGGTACGATCTTGCCGCCAGATACTCGTTGAATGCTGGATGCGTCGACAGTAGCATGGGGGGCGAGCCTCGCAGAGGCTGGCAAGCATTGACATTCATTGTCAGAGGCGAACGATGAACGAGACGCGGAGAGCATGTCTTATTACGCTAGTGACCATCGCCGGGCTGTCGGCTTTTGTGGGTCTGGAACCCTCTCAGGCTCTGGCCGACACGCTCGAACAGGGCTTCGTGAACCCTCCGGACTCAGCCAAGCCACGAACCTGGTGGCATTGGACCGGTGGCAACATCACGAAGGAGGGGATCACCAAGGACCTCGAATGGATGAAACGCGTCGGCATCGCCGGTGTGCAACTGGCCGATGTCAGTTTCGGGATGGGCCAGACCATCGAGAACAAGCTGGAGTTCGGCAGCCCTGAATGGCTGGATGCTCTGCGTCACGCGGCATCGGAGGCCCAGCGGCTGGGATTGGAGATGGCGATCTTCAGTTCGCCAGGCTGGAGCGAAACAGGGGGGCCATGGGTCAAACCCGAGCAGGCGATGAAGAAGCTGGTCTGGAGCCAGACAACCGTGGAAGGGCCGCAACAGTTCGCCGGCAAGCTGCCACAACCCCCGTCCTGCAACGGTTCGTTCCAGAATCAGGGGGCGGGAGGCCGGCGTCCCTCCCAGGACCCAACGTGGTACGGTGACAGTGCGGTCATCGCCTTCCGCACTCCTGAGGCCGAAGTCGATATGCTGGACTTCGACCCCGTGGTGACCACCAGCGCGAGCGACGTCAACACGGCGTCGCTGTTCGACAATGACTGGAACACGGTGGCGACGATTCCAGGCTCGGCCAACGGCGCCCCAACGTGGCTTCAGATCGAGTTCGCCCAACCGTTTTGCGCTCGGGCGATCACGATTGGCGGAGGCGCAGGCATCCCGGTGGGTCGGGTGCTGGCGGGCGACGATCTTGCGCGGCTTCGAACCCTCGTGACACTGCCCGGTGCGCAGCTTTACCGACAAGGACGGATACGCACGTTTGCACTGCCCGAGACGACAGCGAAGATCTACCGCATCGAGATGACCGCCGCACCGTTGGGGCCCGGCCCGACCATGAGCCAGGAGCCGACCGAGCCGGCGGAGCGGTACTCACTCACGGAGGTGAGGCTTCATGGCGGCGCCCGCGTACACCGCTGGGAGGATAAGGCGGGTTTCAGCCACCTGTTCGAATACGAGAGTGTGCCCACTCCGGATGTGCCGGCCGAGACCGCGATTCGCCGATCCGAGGTGATCGACCTGACGTCCAAAATGGCTTCTGACGGAAGCCTGGACTGGGACGTGCCGGCGGGCCGCTGGACGATCCTGCGCATGGGCTACTCGCTGACCGGCGCCAAGAACCGCCCGGCTCCGCCTTCCGGATCGGGCTACGAGGCCGACAAGCTCAGTGCCAAGCACATGGAAGCCTACTATCATGGCTATTTCGATCCACTGGCCGAGGCGTTGGGGCCGCTGTTCGGCGGCAGTCTGAAGTATGTGCTGATGGATAGCTGGGAGGCGGGGCGTCAGAACTGGACTGAGGAGATGATCGGTGAGTTCCGACGGCGCAGAGGCTACGATCCGACGCCTTACCTCGCTGCCCTTACCGGCCGTGTCATGGAAAACGCTGAGACAAGCGACCGCTTCCTGTGGGATTTTCGCCGGACGCTGGCAGATATGTGGGCCGATTATCACTACGGCGTGATGGCGGAGAAGTTGAGCAAGCAGGGCATCGGAATCTACGCCGAGGCGGCTGGCGTCTCGCTGGAAATCCCCGAAGACACGCTGCTGAACAAGAGCAAAGTGGCCATCCCGATGGGCGAGTTCTGGGTGGGTAAGATGCATCCGCTCCTGATGTACTACCAGGATATGCGCGGGGCTGCCTCGGCCTCACACGTCTACGGTAAGACGCTGGTGGCCGCCGAAGCGTACACCGGTGGTGGCTACGAGGCGCCCTATGAGTTGAAGAAGGTCAGCGACTATTGGTTTGCCCAAGGCCTCAACCGAGTCGTCTTCCACACTTCGGCTCATCAGCCGCTCGACACCAAGCCAGGCAACACCATGGTGGGCACGCACATTCATCGCAATATCACGTGGGCCGAACAGGCCGGGCCTTTCATGACCTACCTGGCCCGCCAATCGTTCATGTTACAGCAGGGCTTGTTCGTGGCGGATCTGGTGTACCTGCTGAATGAAGGCGCGCCTTCGACCATGCCGATCTGGGGTGCGGGGCTGACGCCGAAGCCTCCCGAGGGCTACGACTTCGACTATATCAACGCCGACGCGTTGTTGAATCGGATGTCGGTTGGCCCCGACGGCAAGCTGACGCTGCCGGATGGCATGAGCTATCGCGTGCTGGTGTTGCCTGAGACGGATGCGATGCGGCCCGAGTTGCTCCGAAAGATTCGCGATCTGGTCGTGGGTGGCGCGACGGTTGTGGGCATGAAGCCTGCTCGTTCGCCAAGCCTAATGGGTTTCCCGGACGCCGACAAGCAGGTGCAGTCGCTGGCCGCCGAACTGTGGGGCGACCTCGACGGCGCCAGTCGCACGATCCACTGCTGTGGAAAGGGCCGGGTCGTCTGGGGTCTGCCACTGGAGGATGTTCTCGCTTCATTGGAGGTTGCGAAGGATGTTG
>CAVSCO010000087.1:0-33193 GCA_963726475.1 uncultured Phycisphaerae bacterium
GACCGCCTCGCGGTAGAAGCTGGAAAAGCAGGTTCACAAGCCCACCAAGACCCAGGCGCAGGACAAGGCGGAGCTGGCTCTCCAGTTGAAATTGCAGGAGGCGATCGAGGCCGAGCAGCCGATCAGTTCCGTCATCCACACCGATGAGGAGCGGGCCACGATCAAGTCACTCGGCTTCCTGACGCTCAAGCCGATGGCAGTTGTCATCAACGTCGGAGAAGACGAGGCGGGGGAGACCATTGGCGTCGAGGGGCCGATCTCGGCCGTGACGATGTGTGCCAAGCTCGAACACGAACTGGCCCAGTTGGACGCCGAGAGCCGCGAGACGTTTATGGCGGATCTGGGGATCAGTGAATCGGCGGCCGAGAAGTTCGTCCAGATGTGCTATTCCACGTTGGGGCTGATCAGCTTTCTCACGGCAGGGGCCGACGAAGTGCGGGCCTGGCCGATCAAGGATGGAACGATCGCGGTCGACGCGGCCGGCAAGATCCACAGCGATATCAAGCGAGGATTCATTCGGGCCGAGACGATGGCCTATGAAGACCTCAAGGAGCTTGGCGACGAGAAGGCGGTCAAGGCCGCCGGAAAGACCCGGCTTGAAGGCAAGGAATACGTCGTCAAAGATGGGGACATCATCAATTTCCGGTTCAACGTGTAGACGATTCGGGCCAGACAGGAGCTGAGCAGAGTATGAAAGCAGCGGTGCTGACGGGTGTTCGCAAGATGGAGGTGAGAGAGGTTCCCGATCCGAAGATCGAGAAGGGGACCGATGTCCTGCTGAAGATCGAGACAGTGGGGGTCTGCGGCTCGGATGTCCATTACTTTGAGACCGGTCGAATTGGCTCCCAGGTGGTGCAGTTCCCGTACATCGTCGGCCATGAATGTGCTGCGACCGTGGCTCAAATAGGCCCCGACGTGAAGAATCTCAAGGTTGGCCAGGAGGTGGTGGTTGAGCCGGCGGTGTCCTGTCACGCGTGTGAGCAGTGCAACGTGGGCCGGGAGAACACGTGCTTCAACCTGCGCTTTCTCGGTACGCCGGGCCAGGGCAACGGATGCCTCTCGGAGTACATCGTGATGCCCGAGGAATGCTGCCTGCCCACCGACGGGAAGATCTCGCTGGAGCAGGGCGCCTCTGCGAGCCTCTGGCTATCGCGGTCTACGCCGTCAAGCGGTCGGCTCCGGCCAAAGGGGCCGATGTCGCGATGCTCGGTGCCGGACCGATCGGGCTCTGCTGCATGGTCAGCGCCAAGGCCTACGGCGTTGGCTCGTGCTATATGACTGAGAAGATTGACGAGCGGGTTGAGACGGCTCGCACCAACGGGGCCACTTGGGTGGGCAATCCGCTCAAGGAGGATGTGGTCGCAGCCATTCTCAAACAGAAGCCGTCGGGGATGGACATTGTGTATGAGTGTGCAGGCCAGCAGGAGACGATCGATCAGGCGGTCGAGCTGCTCAAGCCAGGAGGCAAACTCATGTTGATCGGCATCCCGCGTGAGGATCGCATTTCGCTGTCCATCGATAAAATCCGGCGTAAGGAAGTAACGATCGTCAATGTGCGCCGTCAGAATAAGTGTACTCATGAGGCGATCGATCTGGTGGCGTCCGGAAAGGCAAGCGTCGACTTCATGGTGACGCACCGGTTCGGACTCGATCAGGTCGAGGAGGCATTTGAGTTGGTGGCCGGTTACCAGGACGGCGTCGTCAAAGCGATGATCGAGATGTAATCGTCGATCATAGGCGTTTCACCGAGCGGGGGGCGGTTGGAGATCGGAGGGACAGGGCGTGTCTGCGCCGGGTGATCCATGCCAAGGCGCGGGGGTTCACGTAGTCCATGATGCGTTTGGAGGTTCAATGGTCGATCAGGTCAAGCAGGCGTCTATCATCAGTATCGGTAATGAAGTTCTCAGTGGCCATACGATCGACACCAACGCGGCATATATCGCCCGACAATTGAGATTGATCGGCATCCCGACGATCAGTTCCCATACGGTGGCCGACCTGCGGCCGGCGATCGTTCGGTCGCTGAGACTGGCCACCGAGGAGGCGGATATCGTGATCGTCACCGGAGGCCTGGGGCCGACCGACGATGATCTGACGCGAGAGGCTTTTGGCGATTTTCTCGGCGTCGAGCTGGAACTCCGAGACGATCTGCTTGTCAGAATAAGTGAGCGGTTTCAGCGGCGAGGGGTGCCAATGGTCCGCAAGAATGAGAGTCAGGCTCGCATGCCGAAGGGGGCTGCCGCCATCCCCAACGAGTGGGGAACGGCGCCGGGCATCGCGGCCGAGAAGGATGGCAGGGTGTTGTTCGCTCTTCCCGGGGTTCCCCGGGAGATGGAGCGGATGCTGGGGGCGTCGGTCCTTCCTCGGTTGGAGGGCCTGGCCGGGTCGCAGGTGGTGAAAGTCAAGAGGCTCAAGTGCTTCGGGGCCGGTGAGTCCACGATCGCCGAGATGATCGGCGACGCGATGCTTCGGGATCGCAACCCACTGGTCAATTGTACGGCCCACATGGGGGTAATTACGCTCGAAATTGTCGCCACATCGCAGGATGCTGCGAAGGCTGAGGCGTTGGTCGAAGGCCAGGAGGCTGCGTTGCGCACGATCCTTGGCACGCTCGTCTACGGGGTAGGGGAGCAGACTCTGGCCGAGGTCGTTGGGCTCCAACTCAGGCAGCAGAACAAGACCCTGGCTGTAGCCGAATCCTGCACCGGGGGATTGTTGACCAAGCTGATCACCGATATTCCGGGATCCAGCCGATATTTCATGCGCGGCTGGGTCACCTATAGTAATGATGCGAAGACCGATGAACTTGGAGTGCCGAAGGAGTTGATTGACGAGCACGGAGCCGTCAGTCAGCAGGTCGCCGAGGCCATGGCCCAGGGAGCGCGGTCGCGAGCCGGGGCGGACTATGCAATCGGTATAACCGGCATAGCCGGCCCAGACGGCGGGACCGACGAGAAACCCGTCGGTCTGGTGTACGTCTCGGTGGACTTTGGAGACCAGGTATATACCGTGCGTGAGGTGCTCCCGTGGGAACGTGGCTTTGTAAGGCTCTGGGCGGCTCAGACGGCACTGGACATCCTGCGGCGGAGACTGAACCGTTGACTTGGCCGGACGAAGGTGCTATAATCAATAGGGATCTTTGGACCCAGCACATGAGGTTTGTATGACCAAGAAACGCAAACACTTAGGGGAAATCCTCTATAAGGCGGGGCTCGTCAAGAAAGAGGCCCTTATCGAAGCCATCAAGACCGGCAAGTCGAATAACAAGCGGCTGGGCCAGGTCTTGCTCGATTTGAAGCTGATCGACGAAGAGACCCTCACCAAGGCTCTGGCCAAACAGTTCGGGATGAAGTACGTCAACCTGGATCAGGTCACGATTCCGCCGGATGCGGTGAAGATTGTTCCGGAGGATTTGATCCGGCGCCACAGGGTCCTTCCGCTGAGCGAGGCCAACGGCCGGCTGAAGCTGATCATCGGCGACCCGCTGGATCTGGACATGATGGATTCGGTCCGCCTGCGGGTCAACAAAGAGCTGGAGTGCTATCTCGCGAATCCGGAGAAGATTCGCTCCTATATCGACGGGTCGATGGAGCAGGAAGTCGAGACGGAAGAGGATGACCGGCTCAGGCACAGTATTGACGCCACCGCTGCCGAACTGGCGGATATCGGTAGCGAACTGGCGGCCGAGGCGCAGAAAGCCATCGATGCCGGTGGCGACGATGAGGGCCCGATCATTCGACTGGTGAACCTGATCATCGATACCGCCTACCACATGCGAGCGAGCGATATTCACATCGAGCCCATGGCCGACCGCGTCCGCGTCCGCTACCGTGTCGACGGCGTCTGTCTCGAAAAGGACAATATTCCGAAGAACATGCAGGCGCCGCTGGTCACGCGTATGAAGATTCTCTCCGGCATGGATATCGCCGAGAAGCGGCTGCCTCAGGACGGCCGTATCAAGCGTAATATCGCCGGTACGGACATCGATTTCCGTGTCTCTTCCCTGCCGGGCAACCACGGTCCCAGTATCGTCCTCCGTATTCTCCGGCCCGACGCGGTCAATATCGGTATTGAGTCGCTGGGCTTCGAGCAGGACAACTACGAGACATTTCAACGGATCATTAAACGCCCGAACGGCATCTTTCTGGTGACAGGGCCTACCGGTAGCGGTAAGACGACGACCCTGTACGCCGCTCTCCAGGAATTGAATAAGCCCGACAAGAAGATCATTACGGCCGAGGACCCGGTGGAATACAACTTCGCCGGCATGAATCAGTGCCAGGTCAAGTCCGAGATCGGTTTGACGTTCGACACGCTCCTGCGATCGATGCTGCGACAGGCGCCGAATATCATCCTCGTCGGTGAAATCCGCGATAGCGAAGTGGCGGATATCGCCATTCAGGCCGCTCTGACCGGTCACCTGGTGTTTAGTACACTCCATACGAATGATGCGTGCGGTGCGATCACCCGTCTGATCGACATGGGCGTCAAGCCGTTCCTGGTGGCCAGTTCGATCCAGGCGATTATGGCTCAGCGACTGATTCGTGTCATCTGCAAGAAGTGCAAGGTGGTGGATGAGAACCCCAATCCGCACCATCTTCGGCTGCTCGGGATCGATCCGGAGGAGACCAAGAAGCGTCCGGTCTACAAAGGGGCCGGCTGCAATGTCTGCCAGGGCACCGGCTACAAGGGTCGACTCGGTATCTTCGAAATGCTTGAAATGAACGCAGAAATGCGGGAATTGGCGTTTAAGCGGGCCACGACGTCAGATTTGCGCAAAGCGGCCAGGGCCGGGGGGATGCGTACCCTGACCCACGACGGCACACTGAAGGTTTTCAAAGGCCTAACCACAGCCGAGGAGGTATCCAGAATCGCCCAGGCTGAGGGGGTGGTTGAAGAGTAACAGCGTTTTTTGGCAAAGGATCACGAGATGGCAACAGTTAATATGGATAGGCTACTGCAGGCGTGTGTCTCACAGGGCGCGTCCGACATCCACATCACCGTGGGCCGCCCGCCCGTGCTTCGCATCGACGGCCATCTTCGCTCACTGGAGACGAAGGTGCTCGAGCCGGACGATACGGTGGCGCTGATGAAGAGCATCACGCCGGATCGCTGTGAGCAGGAGCTTCAGGAGGAAGGTGGCACCGATTTTGGATTTGCTTTCGGCGACGCGGCCCGGTTCCGCGTGGCTGTGTTCAAACAAAAAGGCAACGTCTCGATTGTGTTGAGGCAGATCCCCAATAAGATCCTGACATTTGAACAACTTGGTCTGCCGAAGATCTGCGCGGCCCTTTGTCGGCGTCCGCGAGGGCTCTTCCTCGTTACGGGCCCGACGGGAAGCGGCAAAACCACAACACTGGCCACGATGATCAACTACATCAACGAGAACTTCGATCGACACATCGTGACCGTGGAAGACCCGATCGAATACTATCAGCCCCACAAGAAGTCGGTTGTCAATCAACGTGAAGTGGGGGTGGACGTACCCAGCTTCGGTGAGGCACTGCGACGCGTGTTGCGTCAGGACCCTGACGTGATTCTGGTCGGCGAGTTGCGTGACCTGGAGACGATTGAGGCGGCCGTTCGCGCTGCTGAAACGGGCCACTTGGTGTTCAGCACTGTTCACACGACCAGCGCCTCAGGGACCATCAACCGAATTATCGACGTCTTTCCGGTGAACCAGCAGGCGCAGATTCGCGTCCAGTTGGCGGGTAATCTGCTTGCTGTGCTAAGCCAGGCTCTATGCCCACTGGCCACGGGCCATGGTCGCGTCGCCGCCTATGAATTCCTCGTGGTCACACCGGCCATCGCCAACCTGATTCGCGAGAACAAGACCTACCGAATTGACTCCAGTATCCAGACCGGTAAGAAACTCGGCATGCAATTGCTCGACGAGCATCTCTGGAATCTCTACGACAGCGGTAAGATATCGCTGGAAGAGATGTTGGACAAGGGCCGCGGGCCGGGGGCTCTCCAGGAGAAGGCATTGGCCAAGATCGCGGCAGCGAAGGGCAAGTTGAAGAAGAAAGCCGCCGAAGCTGCGAAGGAACTCGAGGATATCGGGCCGATTCTCCAGACGTAAGGGTCCGAGAATTTCGAACATCCCGTAAGCCCGCTCGTGCCGTTTTGGGGGTAGCTAAAACACATTCGAGGGACGGGGATTCTTCGGTATGCATGGGTAAATAGGCTGTTTTATCGCCCTTATGTATGTCTCTGTAACCAGGTGTCCTGTTCGTAATTTTTGTAAAAACAACTGTTTACTTTGCTCTTGTTCGGACGTATAAAAGATAAAGGGTATTCGAGGGCTTTGGACTATGGGAAAAAGCAAAAGCAACATCAAGCTCCCTCCGGTCGAGCAATTGCGTGGCCGGCCTCTCGGTCGAATCCTGATGAAGATGGGGGTTCTCAGCAGGGACAAGGTCGCCGAGTGCCTGAATATCCAGAAACAGCGGGGCGGGAACATCCGGATCGGCGAGATCCTCATGGAGCTGGGGCTGATCGATGAGACCCAGTTGCAGGTGGCTCTGGCCGCCAAGCGGGGGATGGAGTACGTCAGCATTGAGGGCCTGGACATTCCCCCGGATGTGATCGAGAAGGTTCCGGCCCAGACCGCGGAAAGCTACCATATCATCCCGATTGAATTCAACAAGGGCAAGAACGAGCTGATCGTTGCGCTCGACAACGTGGACAACTTCCGGGCGACCGATGACCTGCGGACGCTGATGGGGTTCACGGTTACGGCCAAGATGACGGATCGGGATGCCTTGGAAGCCGCCCTGACGAAGTACTACGAGGAGGAAGACGACAATATCACGGAACTCATCGACGAGATCCAGTCGGATGCCTTCCTGGCGGAATTCGAAGGACGAAACCAGAGTATCGACCTGGACGAGCTGAAAGAGCTTTCGGAGTCGAACCCGGTCAAGAAGCTGCTGAACCTTGTGCTGCTGCAGGCCATTCGGGATAAGGCCTCGGACATCCATTTCGAGCCGTTCGAAAGCGAATACAAGATGCGGTATCGTATCGACGGCGTCTTGTACGAGATGATTCCCCCGCCCAAGTATATCGCCGCGGCTCTGAGTTCACGTATCAAGGTTATGGCGAGCCTGGACATCGCCGAGCGGCGTCTGCCTCAGGACGGCCGTATCTCGCTTTCGGTCCAGGGCAATCCGATCGATCTTCGTGTCAGCGTGCTGCCAACGATGTTTGGCGAGAGCGTTGTGCTTCGTGTTCTCGACCGCAGCCAGGTCAGCTTTGATCTGGAGAAGCTGGGGTTCCAGCCGGCGGACCTGAAGATGACGAGGCAGTTGATTCACAAACCGAATGGGATTGTGATCGTGACGGGGCCGACCGGCTCAGGTAAAACCACCACGCTTTACTCGGCTTTGAGTGAATTGAACACGATCGACCGTAAGATCATCACGACGGAAGATCCTGTCGAATACGACCTCGACGGGCTCTGCCAGGTTCAGATGAAGCCGGACATTGGATTGACGTTTGCTCGGTGTCTGAGGTCCATTTTGCGACAGGACCCGGACATCGTGCTGGTCGGCGAGGTTCGTGACCACGAAACAGCCGAGATTGCCGCCCAGGCGTCCCTGACCGGCCACTTGGTGTTTACGACCCTGCACACGAACGATGCACCGAGTTCCGTTGCCCGTTTGCTCGACCTGGGCGTCGAGCCGTTCCTTATCACGGCCACGATTGAAGGTGTGGTGGCTCAGCGTCTGGTACGCCGGATTTGCACGAAATGCAAGACGGCCTACGAGCCGGATGATGCACAGTTGAAGGAATTGGCCCTGACCGAAGAGGAAATCGGCGGCAGGACGTTCTACTACGGGCGAGGCTGCAATAAGTGCAACGGGACCGGATACAAGGGCCGGACCGGGCTCTACGAAATCATGATTTTCAACGACGAGATTCGCGACTTGATCATGAACCGTGCCTCAACCAATGTCTTGCGCGTCGCCGCCCAGAAGGCCGGCATGGTGCCGTTGCGAACCAACGGTTTGACCGCGGTGTTTGCCGGCATCACGACCATTGATGAGGTCACGAAGGAAACCATCACGGAAAGCTAAGAGGTGGACCGTGTTCAACTCAGGATGGATGTGTTGAAGTGAGGTAGGAAGATGCCTGTCTTTCAATATGTAGCGTTGGATTCGCAGGGCGTTGAAATCAAGGACGAGATAGAGGCCCTCAGCGAGAAGGAGGCCATCAGTAAGATCCGCAACATGGGGTATTTCCCCACGAAGGTGCGCTCCAAGGCGGCGAGCAAGCAGACGGCCAAGACTGCGGCCAAGACGCGTAGCCGGCGAGGCGCCAAGTCGAAGGTCAAGGTCAAGTTTGTGACTGAATTCGCCCGACAGCTTTCGACGCTTCAGGACGCGGGTCTACCGATTCTTCGATCTTTGCGGATTCTGGAAGAGCAGCAGAAGTCGGGGGCGTTCAAACGCATCATCGGCTATGTCGCCGACGACATCGAAGGCGGCTCAACACTCTCGGAAGCCATGGCAAAGTACCCCCGGTGTTTTGACCGCCTGTTTGTCAACATGGTGGCAGCCGGTGAGGCCGGTGGTGTGCTCGATCTGATTCTCGCCCGTATCGCCGACTTCAAGGAGAAGGCGATTCGACTGAAAGGGCGTGTCAAGAGCGCCATGATTTACCCGATCGTCGTGATGTCTGCCGCGTTCCTCATTCTGCTCGGTCTGATGACGTTCGTGATCCCGACGTTTAAGTCCGTGTTGGAAGAGATGGTCGGTGGCAAGCTGAATGTGGTGACGACGACCGTGCTTGGCATCAGCGGCTGGATCGCCTATCGCTATGGATGGGCGGTGCTGATGGCGGTGCCGATTATCATGGTCATTATCGTGAGGATCATCCGGCAGTTTCAGCCCGGACGCATGGCGCTCGACGCTATTACGCTGCGTATGCCCGTCGTCGGGCAGATTTCCAGTAAAGTCTCGGTCACCCGATGGACGCGAACCCTGGGGACGCTGATCAGTGCGGGTGTGCCGATTCTGGACGCGATCAACGTGACGCGAGAGACGGCCGGTAACGAAGTCTACGCGAAACTGTTGGGCAATATCCATAACTCCATCCGGCAGGGGGATACCTTTGCCGCGCCGCTTCGCCAGTCCAGGACCATCGACCTGCTCGTGAGCAACATGGTGGCGGTCGGTGAGGAGACCGGTGATCTGGACAAGATGCTGCTGAAGGTGGCCGACAACTACGACGAGCAGGTGGACGTGCTGGTCGGCGGCCTGATGTCGATGCTCGAGCCGATCATGATTATCGTGCTCGGCAGCGTCGTTATGGTGATCGTGCTGGCGGTGTTCCTCCCGATGATTCAGGTCATCACCAGCTTGAGTTCCGCCGGTGGCTAATCGGCCCAAACCAACGAGATTGAAGTAGTTATGCATCCTAAAGGAGAACAGAAATGAGACCAGTCGCTAACCCAGCCAGAACGCCCCGCGCGTTCACGATCGTGGAGCTGCTGACCGTGATGAGCATCATCGTCATCCTGATCGGCCTGCTCGTTCCGGCCTTGAACAAGGTCAAGCGGTTCGCCACCGACGTCAAACAAAAAGCGCAGTTGCACAGTATCGACGCCGCCGTCGAGTTGTTCAGCAACGAGTTCGGTGGCTACCCCGATTCCGGTGCCCTCGACCCAACGGGAGCTCCGTACTGCGGCTCAATGAAGCTGACAGAAGCCATCATGGGAAAAGACCTGCTCGGTTGTCACTCGAATACGGTGTTTCGTCGTGACGGGCTCGATGCGACCGGAACCATCCAGCTTTACCCGCAAAGTCCGCTGCCGAATAACCTGGCGGCCCGAAAGGGACCCTACCTGCAAGCGGAAAGTGCTAACGCCTACCGCCTGACGACAATCTATGGTGACAGCGACGTCGGCGCGTTCCTGCCTGGCACCTTCGTGCTCTGCGACGTCTACGAGCGGCAGATGGCTTCGGGCGAGAAGACCGGTATGCCGATTCTATACTACAAGGCCAATACCGCCAATAGTCTGCACGATCCCAACGTAGCTGGCTCGATGAACGAAGAGAACAATTCAGGCAACATCTATAACTTCCATGACAATCTGTCTCTGATCAATCTGGGCAAGCCGTGGCAGTCTTCCGACACGCAGCAGCAAACGGCGCACAATCTGGCCGATCCGTTCCGATTCTATAGGAATACGCGCAGCGACAAGATCAGCACGACAAACCGGCCAGTCAAGGCTGATTCGTATATTCTGATCTCGGCCGGCTGGGACGGTGAATACGGCACCGCCGACGATATCTGCAACTTTGAGTGGAAGTACAAGGAATAGTGTTCCATCGGCCGACATCCTTGGATTGGCACGCGGTACGGATTGTGTCTGGGCCGACCGTAATAGCAAGTCCAAAGGGGTATCTGACAGGAACCGTCGGTATTGAAAAGAGGACGATCGTGAAAGCCAAAAGGTCAGGTTTGACACTGGTGGAGATCCTGGTGGTCGTGGGCATCATCGCCATCCTTACGGGGATGCTGCTGCCGGCCGTCAGCATGGTCAGGAAGACGGCCAGGGAGGCCAAGCAGAAGGTGCAGTTTACGGCCATCGATCTCGCCCTGGCGACATTCAAGAACGACTACGGGAGTCTGCCCCCGTCTGACAGCTACTCGTGGCTGGGAGGCGATACGACGACGCGTGTGCAGAATACCTCCGGGGCTCAGAAACTGGCGGAAGCCCTGCTCGGCTGGGATTTGCTGGGCTTCCATCCGGATTCGGGCTTTCGTGCCGACGGCATGAACCGGTGGCCTTACCGCGTCGGGACGACGACCTACGCCGAAGGGACTTATTTCCTTTACGATCGGACGGTCGCGTACGACATGGACAAGAGGAAAGACCGCTACCTGGACCTGGATACGGCCAACGCCGTGCGACTGGGCGTGACCGCTAACCACGACGGGTTGTTCAATCTTGGGGCGGTCGGTGGACCTCTGGCTACCGGGTCGGATACCTTCGTTCTTGGAGACGTGTTCGGCAAGGGCAAGACGGTGACATTGCTGGATGGGACGCGCAAGAGATCAGGCCTACCCGTGCTCTACTACCGCGCCGATGCTTCAAAAAAGCTGCTGGCGGATATATACAACTTCAGCGACAACGACCTGCTCATCTACGCCAAAGAGCAGACCGATCTCATTGACAAAGGCACGCCTCCAACTCGCCCCGGCGGGGCCCGCTGGAATCCTCTGACAGGGCAGGTGGACTGGTTCCGTGACTATATTACCGACTGGCGCGCTTCGACGACGGACTTCGCGGTCCCTTACAAGCCCGATTCGTACATCCTGATTTCCGCCGGGAACGACGGGATGTATGGCACGGACGACGACATCTGTAATTTCCCGCGGTAGCATCGGCGTCGATTCTGTCGCCGGCGTTCTTGAACTATGACAAATGCAAAACGACAAGCCGGGTTGAGTCTGGTTGAGATGCTGGTCGTGGTGGCCATCATTGCGGTGGTCGCCTCTCTGGCGGTGACGCTGACGTTGCGAATGAGCAATCAGGCGAAGGAACGCGATCTGGCGAGTGCCTTTGCCTTGTTCAAGAGTGCGCTGCAGGAATACCATGACCAGACCGGTGAGTTTCCGCAGCAAGCGGAACTGGATTTCGCCAATGCGACGGTGCACATGGAGTGGCTCTATGAGCAACTCATGGCCGAGCCGGCCTCACGTAAGGTCTTGTCTCATCTGGCGCGTTTTCCGGCCAAAGAGGATGGGCCCGATCTGGAAGCCGCTCCGATTCGCGATCCGTGGGGTACGGTGCTGGACTATCGGTTTGGCCCGGACGACGATTTTCCCGAGTTCATCTCGGCCGGACCGGACAAGACTTTCGGAACGGAAGACGACATCAGCAGCATGACCGGTTGATGAAGTGACGCATGATGCGAATATTTTGTTGTGGGACGAGCGAGCAGCCGCAAAGGGTGGTCGAGGAATGACAAACCGCGGCCTGCTCGATATAAAGCCGAAGCTTATGGATTGCCGATCACACAGAAGAGGCGGTTTGACATTGGTCGAGATGACTCTCGTGATCGCGACCATTGCGCTGTTGGTGGGCTTCGGTCTTCCCGCAATACGCTCGTTGGTTCACTCGTTCGAGTCGCAGAGCGGCACACGGAGTATGATCAGTGCGGCCCTGAGTTCGGCGCGGGCCATGGCCGCGCGGAATCAGCAATACACGGGTGTGCGTTTTCAAAGAATATGTCGATCGAGAGACTCGCAGGACCCGCTCATCGGCGTGGTGGAAGCGCCGCAATACATGATCTTCGTCGTACTCGAAGAGCCGAAGAAGATGGGTGGCCTGGCCATCGGGTTCAGAGCCGTGGAGGGCCTCGAACCGATTAAGCTGCCCGACACGATTGGGGTTCTGGACATCAGCCAGCTTGCCGACAACGAGGATATCGATGAGGACTTCGAACTCAACGACGCCTCGGCATTTTCGATCATCTTCTCCCCCTCGGGCCGGCTCGTCACCCATGAGATTCGTGTCCGCAACCGGGACGGGATCAGTCTGCCGAGCAACGACAGCGGTTCGGCCAAGGTCTCGCTGGACCAAATCTTCAATTCGGCCCTGAACATCACGGAGTACGGCCGGGGGATGTTCATTCAGGACGATTATTCCGATCGCAACCCATCGCCCGGCAACGGGGTGGACTACGGTCTTGGCAAGGAAATGAGTCGTACGGGGTTTGTCATTTGCGATCGCCAGCGGCTGACGCAGTTGTTCCGCGAGAAGACGCTGTGGTCGGACTATCTGTCGGACGTGTCGGGGCAGGACGTGGTGTACGTGAGCCCCTACACCGGGACGTTGATTTCATCCGAGTGATTTGACGACATGAGGAAACGATCGCGACAACAAGGTTTTTCGCTCCTGGAGACGTTGCTGGCCGTCAGCGCGCTGGCCATCGGCATGGTGTTTGTCGCCGGCACGTTCATGGCAGGCATCTACTTCACGTCGCTTTCAACGGAGCGAACGATTGCGGCGGTGGCGAGTGATGAGGCTCTGGCCAAGATTCGCCTGTATGGTCTCGATACGGGCGATCCGAATCTGAAGAGCGATGGATTCGTGGCATACGATGAGCTTGCAGATATTCCGGCCGATGAGCTCCTGTATCCATCGTACGCGGATGGGGCGACCAGACAGTATTCCTGGATGGCGTTGTGCAGGCGTATGAACAACAGCAATCGCCTGATTCAGATCACGGTGTTTGTGTGTCGTCATGCCGGGAATGATGCGAGATACTGGGTTCCTTCGTCTGACGCGGGGCTCGAGCAGGGGCCGTTGCCTCGACCGCTGCGCGTCGCGATCAGCCAGGAGAGTGGTCTGGCGGAAGACGAGGTATCCGTTCTCGATGATGTGGCTTCGGGTGAGGTCGATGAAAGCACGTTCGCCAGTGAAGGAAGCATGCTGGTAGACGACAAAACGGGGCAGATCTACCGTGTTCTCGAACGGTATCGAGAGCCCCCCGATCGAATCAGGCTGGACCGCGCCTGGAATGGTGCCGACATCAGTTCGGCCGAAGGGGCGCAGGTCTGGGTCGTGCCACGACCGGTGGCGGGCGGACGCAGTCCTCTCGTCGCGGTCTATCAGAAAGTGCTGAGGTTCTAGAGCGACGGCATGCGAAAAGCCTTTACATTGATAGAGTTGGTGGTGGCGCTGGGTATTCTGGCGGTGGTCATGTCGTTTGCCAGTGTGATCTTCCGTGTGAGCATCGATTCACACCGGGTCGCCCTGGCCAACGCCGAGATCATGCAGAAGCTTCGCGTGATTACCGATCAGCTCGATGCCGACTTCCAGGGGTGGCGCCGAGATGGAGACTTGTTTATCATCTGGGACGCCAAGCGCAAGAGCGACTATAGCGGCATCAATGCCAACGATCCGGCAGGGTTCGAGCGGTTCGACCGGATCATGTTCTTCACGTCGGGGGATTTCCAAACCTATAACGCCGATCCCCCGATTCGCGGGAACGTCGCACGTGTCTGTTATACCCTCGTGAGCGTGCCGGACAGCAATGACCCCGATGGACGCATGCGGCCTCAGGGACAGAAACCGGCCGATCGGATGTTGGCGCGGACGGTACACATCCTCGTGCCCACGAGTGATCCGGGCGACAGATTCGATGCGGCCTCTTTCACCGACGATCAATGGCGTGAATGGAACAGCACGCTCGAATACGACAATATTTCCTTGCAGGAATGGATGCAGATTCCGCCGCAGCAGAAGATAGACATCCTCTCGGTGGTGGGTGATGTCACGATTGCAGGTGCGGGCGAAGCCAGCAGTACGACGGATGAGGCCGCCCGAGGCACGGTGATCGATCTGTCCCAGCCGGACCCTGTCCATGCGCTCCTGTGCGAGGGCGTGGGGCAGTTCTGTGTCCAGGGGTGGAGCGACGCGGAACAGCGCTGGATGCCGGAGGTCAATCCGAATGGCGACGAAAGCCTGGAGGATGACTCGGATTTCCTCCTGGAGGGCGACGACATCGATCCGGCGAACAATCCCGGGATCTGGTATCCACGTGGGGCCGTGACGATGCGAAACCTCAACGACTATCCGGCCTCGCAGATCGACGAAGAACATTTGCACGAGATCCCCGGCCTCGGTCGCGCGCTGAAGTTCACCTTCACCCTCTATGATTCGAAGGGCATTCTTACCAACGGCAGGACGTTCACGCACATTGTCTATTTGGACAACTGATGGGATTACGGATGGCGGCACTGGTTAGACAATCATCGACGGACCCTCGTCGTGGTTCGGCGCTTATTCTTACGGTCGTTCTCACGAGCCTTCTGGCGATCGTGGGCGTGCTGTTCATCATGACCGCGCGGATCGACCGGATGGCCACGTCGGCGACCACCGAAAACCAGCAGCTCCGTCTGGCCGTCGATACGGTCGTGTCTCAGATCGACGATATCCTGGTTACCGATACGCCTGGCGTCTCGGACCGGCAGGAATACCTCAATTCGCCGGATGCCAACGATCCTCCGGAGTACTATGACTTTCCGGATTTCAAGAATCCCTGGCTGGCAAGCCTGGAACCGTTCCAGGCAGGCTCGGACTACTACTGGCAACAGATCAGTCGGGTGGCGGACGCCAACGCCGCTGATGCGAGAAACGTGCTTGTCCGCGTCATCGGAGACCGTGACGTGGTCGATGTCAACATGACCGGAACCAATGCCGACGCCGACGGCGATGGCGTGGGAGACGCACGGTGGTTCGAAGTGCCCGGCGTGATGTCGAGCAAGGGCCAGCCGATCTACGCTGCGGTTCGGATCGTGGACAACGGCGGCATGCTGAATGTCAACACGGGGTACTGGTTCGACCCGAACCGGTCCGATGTCGACAGCGTCGATGGAAGCAGCGTGCAGCAGATCAACGTGATCGCGCTGGCCGGGGGGCGGAATACCACGCCGGCCGATCGCCAGAACGCTGCCGCGGCACTCCTGGCCGAGCGAGGAATCGATCCTGCCGATGGTCTGGAGGACTATGAGAATGCGGTGATCTGGGCGTATGGCTATCCGGATCCAAACAGCTCCTTTGAGACATTCGATTTGTCGGATGAGCTGGAGCTTCGATATCGGTTTCTCTTGAATCATGCCGGCGTGGACGCTCGGGTGGAATCCTGGGGACGGTTCAAGCCCAATACGATCTCCACTCCGGTGGATTCGGCGGGTCAGGCGCTGGACCGGTGGTTTGCGCGGACGCGCGACGACGGATCGCTCGATCCCAACTACGCGTATCGACACATGACTACGACGTATAACATGGACCGAATCCTCACGCCCAAGCCGATCGAGGTCGGTCCGCTCACGTTGGACAAGAAGGTAAACGTCAACACGGCCGATGAGAATGCCATCCAAAACGCCATCATCACCGCCCTCAGCGGAGACGGACGCGATCCAAACGTCATCATTGCTGATGCGGCTCGCATCACAGCCAACCTGCGGGATTACATCGACGATGATGATGTCATCACGGCGGTGCCCGATCCCGGCGCCTCCGGCGCGAACTACTACGGCTTCGAACGGCCTTGCATCTACATTTCCGAAGTCGCGTACAATGCGGTTACCGACGCGACCGGTGTCGTTCATACCTCGACGGCCATAGAGCTTTACAAGCCCTATTTCGAAGACAGAAAGCCGCAAGCTGGCCAATGGCGGCTTCGCATCGTGGGCGGGGGAGTGTCAACGGAAGTGCCGATCGTGTGGTCGGGCACTCGCCGGTTCCACGTGATCCTGAACGAAGACCCGATGGCGGAGTTGTTCAACGACGGTGCATTCTCCGATCCGGAGGAACTGGCCGACACGCCTCAAGAGTACGGGTATCGCGCCAGTGACTATGCCAACCCCACCGCCCAGATCGATCCGAACGGTTTCGAGGAAGGCTCCACGATCTCGCTCGAGCGGAAAGTCGAGCAAACCGACACGTGGGCCCTGGTTGACTTCATGCGAGTGAGGACCGGCTGGATGACGCCTGACCAGGGCGCCCGCAGTCGCCAACGCGATATTTCCCCGGGCAAGTGCATTCGTGGGCTGTGGAGCGATCCGCCGACGAGTACTCCCGGGCTCGGCTCCTCGGCAGACAATTACGTCGATCCGGATGAAGGAGTGATTCAGGCCCACCCGGCCAACCGCCCGCTGAAGAACATTGGCGAACTGGGAATGCTCTTCGCTACGAGTGCGTACGGCGTAACGAAGACCGATACGGCAGAGGGGGTTCTGCTTGACCTGGCCAAGCCGGACTACGCGGAACTGCTGAACTATCTGACCGTTATCGACCCGGCCGAGCACGGCTTGGCACCCACTGAGACTCGCGTCATGGGGCGGATCAACATCAACACGGCGCCTGCGTTCGCGATTGCCCAGTTGCCGTGGATTCAGTACCAGCCCAGCGGGCTGCCTACCCTGGATCGGGCCCAGGCGATCGTGAACTACAGGGAGCAGCACGGTCCTTATCTCAATGCCGCTGGATTGCTGCAAGTGCCTGAGTTGTGCCAGTTGGGCTATGATGATCTCGACAATCAGCACGAGGATACGCCGCGTGGTCCCGATCTGACGCCCGACAAGGTTCGTGACGACCTGGAAGAGCGTGACGTGCTCTTCACGCGAATCAGCGACCTGGTCACGGTGCGGAGCGATGTCTTTACGGCTTACATCCTGGTTCGCATCGGGACCGACGGACCACAAAAACGGATGATGGCGATCCTGGATCGCAGCCAGACGACCCAGGCGAATCCGAACTTGAAGCTGGTCTCTCTGTGTCCGGTTCCCGATCCGCGATAGCGTCTACGCACCAATCCACTCGATGAGTTTCGGATGTGCCGTCTTGTTGGCGACGAGGACGTCGAACGCCTGCCCCTCGTAGCTGTCCAGATCCGTGGGAAACAGCGGTTCACCGTTCCAGTGGGTGGCCACCGCTCCGGCTGCCTCGGCAATCATCACGCCGGCCGCGATGTCCCACAATTTTGGCGTGCAAACCACAGTTCCCACTAACCCTCCTGCGGCCACATAAGCCAGTTGCAGCGCGGTTGTTCCGAAGTTGCGGAATCGTGATTGTTGGATGATGCGAGCCACCCAGGAGGGAAGGGGATCACCGAAGTGACTGTCGAGGCCGACGCTGGTCAACGATGTGATCGCGTCCGTTCCGCACTCGATGCGCCGACCGTTGAGTTGCGCTTCACCTCCCTGGACGGCGGTATACATCGATTCGGTGCCGGGATCGAAGATCACGCCGGCGATCGGCTGACCCCGATGAAGCACCCCGATACTGACGGTGAAGATCCGGATTCCATGGGCGAAGTTGTTCGTACCGTCGATCGGATCGATCACCCACCATATTTCCGGCTCGCCTCGCGGTGCACGTTTGAATATCTTGCCTGGTTCGCCTTCCTCGCCGATGAACCCATGGTCGGGGAACGTCTCCTTGACACGGTCGACGATAAGCTGCTGGCAATGCCGGTCGGTTTCCGTGACCAGTTCCGTTTCGGTCTTCAGCATGGCCTTGGTGTAGTTGATCTCTTCCATCGCTCGCTGCCCGGCCAGACGCGCCGCGACGATGGCCGTTTCCAGAATCTGACTCAATGCCTGTTGTTCCAAGCTCATGTGGCACCACCTCTTCGTTGTCGTTGACAGGAGAACTAATCGATCGTATTCTATCGGAGTTATGTTGACACGCCAATCGGCAAATGCCGCCAAACTCACACGTCGCGCCACGGCATCGGAACGCCGCGCGTCCCTGGTTATCTCACTATCCATCCTCGGGCTGTTTGCAGGACTTTGGATACTTCAGAGGATCGGCTTTGACTTCGGACTGATCTTCAATCCATGCGGGTTCAAACAGCGAACGGGTTGGCCCTGTCCGGCCTGTGGAATGACAACTTCTGTCCTCGCTTTTTCGCGAGGCCGATTATTAGATTCATTTTACATTCAGCCCGCCGCCGCCTTCGTCTGCAGCATCCTCGTGCTGACCGCATTTTTGACTTTGCTCACTGCAACCCTTGGAGTATATTTCAAGTTCTTCGATCGTCTATTGCACGAGATGAAGGTGACGTATTGGATTGCGGTCTTGCTCGTGATTCTGGCTGCCGGCTGGGCGGTAACATTGGCCCATGCCCTCGCGGCCCAGAGTTCTGGTTAGCCGTACGGACAATGGGGAGTTGCGGGAGTGCTGTTATGATGAAAGTGCTGATTACAGACAAACTGGCCCAGGAAGGGATCGATATCATCAATGCCGCCGACGGCGTTGAAGCCGTCATCAAGACCGGGATCAGCGAAGACGAACTGGCCTCCATCATCGGAGAGTACGATGGCCTGATCATCCGCAGTGGAACGAAAGTGACTGCCAAGGTTCTGGCCAATCCGGGTAAGCTCAAGGGGGTCGCCCGAGCCGGCGTGGGTGTGGACAACATCGATGTCAAGGAAGCGACTCGCAAGGGCATCCTCGTCATGAACACACCGGGGGGCAACACGCTCAGTGCGGCCGAGCATACGATGGCCCTGATGCTGGGCATGAGCCGAAACGTTGTGCCGGCGTGCAACAGCCTCAAGGCAGGCGCCTGGGATCGGAAGAAGTACACCGGGAACCAGCTCAATCACAAAGTGCTCGGCGTCATCGGTCTGGGACGTATCGGCATGGCGGTCGCCCAGATGGCCCGTGGTTTCAACATGAAGGTGCTGGGATATGATCCGCTGGCGGCTCCCAAGGATGCCCAGCAGCAAGGCGTCGATGTAACCGACGACATTGAAAGGATTTACAAGGAAGCTGATTTCATCAGTCTTCACGTGCCGCGAAACGAGCAGACGCTGGACATGATCAGCACCAAGCAGATCGAGATGATGAAGCCGACCGTGCGTCTGGTCAACTGCGCCCGAGGCGGCATTGTCAATGAAGAAGCCCTGTATGAAGCACTGGCGGCCAAGCGGATTGCCGGTGCGGCCCTCGACGTGTTCTCAAGCGAGCCACCCGAGAATATCGGGTTCGCCAAGCTGGAGAACTGCCTGGTTACCCCGCACCTGGGGGCCAGCACGGAGGAGGCCCAGGTCGAAGTGGCGGTTGAGGCTGCCGAGATTCTGCTCGATGCAATCAAGGGTGGGCCGGTCCGGAATGCTCTGAACGCGCCGTCGACGGCTGGTGCAATGCCGGCAGCCGTCGGTCGCTATGCCGAGTTGGCTCGCTGTATCGGGGCGTTGCTCAGCACAATCGCTCCGGGCAATATCAAGGGTATCGAGGTCCAGTATCGTGGAACCATCGCTGCCATGGACGTCGAGCCGGTGACGCTCGGCTTCTCCATGGGGCTGCTTCAGAAGCATTTTGAGATGCCACTGAACATGGTCAATACCCCCGTGTTGGCCAAAGAACGCGGGATCAGCATCGATGAGACCAAGAACAGTGAAGCCAAGGACGTGGCATCGAGCTTTAGTGCCAAGGTGGTCACAACAAAAGTCACCCGCACTGTGACGGGGTCGGTGTTTGGCGAGCGGCTGCTGCGTATCATCGAGATCGATGGCTTCAACATCGAGATGACCCCGCAGGGCGCGGTGCTGGTTATCTTCAACGACGACAAACCCGGCGTCATCGGCGCCGTCGGTACGGTGTGTGGCAAGCACGGTATCAACATCGGGACGATGGGTGTTGGGCAAAAGCTCGATGAGCATAAAGCCATTCTGGCCGTGAGTCTTGACAAAGAGCTGGATGCCGACACCGTCGAGGAGTTGAGCAAGCTTGACTTTGTCAACGAGATCTACGTCTGCACGCTTTGACGGGCGGTAGGTGGGCACGAACGCATGGATGCGGCGGCATTCTTTCGTCTTTGATCATGGACGCGAGGATGCCATTTCGAGGGGAATGGATATCATGGCCCAGGAACTCATCATTAGCGTCAGCGGGATGCGAGGGATCATCGGCGAGAATCTCACGCCGGCCATCGCCGCCGAATATGGCTGCGCCTTTGGCAGCTTCCTGAAAGGGCAAACCGATCCAGGTGCCGCGAAACCTTCGGTATGTATCGGTCGTGATTCTCGCGTGAGCGGACCGATGCTGGCCTCAGCGGTCATGGCGGGCTTGTGTTCCGTCGGCGTCGAAGCGATCGACCTGGGGCTGGTGACGACCCCGAGTGTCGGCATCATGCTTCGTCATCTCGGGTGCCAGGGAGGCGTCATCATCACGGCGTCGCACAACCCGATCCCGTACAATGGAATCAAGCTGCTGCTGGATAACGGCATGGCGCCGCCTCCGGAGAAGGCGGCGCGAATCCGCCAGTGCTACTTCGACAAGCAGTTTTCATTCGTGGCATCGCCCGAGTGTGGACGGGTGGCGGTCAATTCCGAGACCGATCACGTCCACATTCAGAAAGTCTTAGCGGTGGTGCAGTCACAACAGATTGCGCGCCGCAAGTACAAGATCGCGCTCGACAGTGTGAACGGCGCCGGTGCACCGATCGCCAAGAAGCTCCTGGCTCAACTGGGCTGCGACGTTGTTGCGATTAACGATGAGCCGACCGGGCTGTTTGCGCATGAGCCCGAGCCGACCGCCGCCAACCTGGGAGGACTCTGTGAGTGCGTCAGGGAGGCTGGGGCCGATATCGGCTTCGCTCAGGACCCCGACGCCGACCGGTTGGCGATCGTCGATGAGAACGGTACTTACATCGGTGAGGAGTATACCCTGGCTCTGGCGGCCAAGTATGTCTATTCGAGTCAGTCCGGGCCCGCTGCGGCGAATCTGTCCACTTCTCGCATGATTGACGATGTGGCCAAGGCTGCCGGCGGCCATGTCATCCGCACGCCTGTGGGTGAGGCAAACGTCGCAAGTGCCATGCTGCAAAGCAATTGTATCATTGGCGGTGAGGGCAACGGTGGGGTCATCGACCTTCGAATCGGGCCGATCCGCGACAGTCTGGTGGCGATGGCACTGGTACTGCAACTCATGGCCGAGACGGGCAAGACGGTCAGCGAGTTGGTCCAGGAGATCGGCAGCTACTACATGCACAAGGACAAGTTTTCGGCCGACGCCTCACAGGCGGGCCGGATCATCGATCTGACGAAGCAGAGGTTCGCCGACGCGGCGTTGAACACGTCCGACGGATGCCGCTTCGATTTCGATGACGGATGGGTGCATCTCAGAACCAGCAACACCGAGCCGGTCATGCGCATCATCGTCGAGGCCAATGACGAAGCAGCGGCGTCGCATTACATCGATGCCGTGTCGGAGATTCGCGCTTCTGTGATGGGGTGAGCCGGTGGCAGCCAACGCCAAGAACGACGCAGTCGTGCGACAGGTTCGGTCGGTGACCTACCTGGGGATGGTCGTGAACGTTGCTCTCTCGGTCATCAAGGTTGCGGTCGGTCTGGTCTTCTCGTCGCTGTCGCTGGTTGCCGACGGCGTTCACTCGCTGAGTGATCTCGTTACCGACCTTGCGGTTCTGCTTGGGCTGCACCTGGGGGCCAGAGAACCCGACGAGACGCATCCGTACGGACATGGTCGGCTGGAAACGTTCTCGGCGGTCGTGGTGGCGATTATCCTGATTGTCGTTGGCGGCGCCATGATCTACGAAGCCACGCTCGCGATTGCGAGAAACGAGGCTGTGGTACCGCATTGGCCGGTTCTGGCCGTGGCGGTCCTTTCGATCGCTGCAAAGGAGGCACTCTATAGAGTTACGAAACGCGCTGCCGTAAGATCCCATAGCCCCGCACTTTATGCCAATGCCTGGCATCACCGCAGCGATGCCCTCAGTTCCGTTGCCGTGTTGATCGGCTATGCCGTGCTCTATATCGGGTTTGACCATGGCGATCAGGTGGCCGCCATCGCCGTTGGCCTGATGGTGATTCTCGTCGGTGTCAAGATTATTGGAGATGCGCTAAGAGAATTGACAGAGGGAGCGGTCGATCCTAAGACGGTCGAGCAGATTATGAAGGTGATCGACGGGCACCACGGGGTCCGTCAATGGCATAGACTCAGAAGCCGGACGGTCGGACGCGAGGTATTTCTCGACGTGCACATCCTGGTAGACCCGGAGCTGAACGTGGCGGCCGCCCACGAGATTTCGGATCGGCTGGAAGAAGCCCTCGACGAGAAAATCGCTTCGCCCGTCAACGTCACCGTACACATCGAGCCGGACCTGCCCGCATTTAGAAAATAGATTTTATAAAGTGGGGAGGCGGGCCAGCCTTTTTCCTTGACTGACTTGGCGAAAAACTATTGCAGGTCCGCAAGGCTTGGCATAGAATCATTCCCTTTTCAGGGGATCATGCAGCTCAAGAAAGGACATTCCGCAAGATGAGTCTTGAAAGCTTCTTCACTCCGAAGTCTGTCGCCATCGTGGGTGCCTCGCGGCAGAAGGGCAAGGTTGGGTACGAAATCCTGGTCAATATGATCGCATCCGGTTTTGAGGGAAAGATCTTCCCTGTCAACCGGAGCACCGATGAAGTCGAAGGACTCAAGTGCTATCCCGACCTGACCAGCATTGGAGAGACGCCGGAACTGGTGATCGTCATCGTTCCAGCGAAATTCGTGCTGGGGGTCATGGAAGAATGTGAAAAGATCGGCACAAAGGCGGTGATCATCATCACGGCCGGTTTCAAAGAGATCGGGCCGGAAGGGAAGAAGCTCGAAGACGAGATCGTTCGTGTCGCACGCCGGGCGAACATTCGCGTCATTGGGCCCAACTGCCTGGGCGTGACCGTGACGGCGTCGAAACTAAACGCCAGTTTCGGAGGCGACCTGCCCGATGTCGGCGGGATCGGCTATCTATCCCAGTCGGGCGCACTGCTGGCGGCCATCCTCGATACGGCCAAGGCCAACGGCATCGGCTTCAGCAGCCTGTTCAGCATCGGCAACAAGGCGGATGTGGACGAGCTGGATCTTGTTGAAGCGTTGGCCCAGGACCCCAACACGCGAGTGATTGCGGGCTATCTCGAGAATATCAAAGACGGGAACGCCTTCGTTCACGCTGCCGAGGAGATTTCCCACGAGAAACCCATTCTGCTGATGAAGTCCGGCGGAACCTCGGCAGGCGCCAAAGCTGCTTCGTCGCACACCGGTTCGCTAGCCGGCAGCGAGGTGGCCTACGAGGCCATGTTCGCCCGGGCAGGCATTATTCGCTGCGATTCCGTAACACAGCAGTTCGATTTTGCCCAGGCCTTCGCCAACCAGCCATTGCCCAAGGGCCCCAGCGTGGTCGTGCTGACCAACGCCGGCGGGGCGGGTATCATGGCGGCCGACGCCATCGAACGTGAGGGACTGACCTTTGCCAAACTGAGCGAAGAGACCATTGAGAAGCTCAAGACGAAGCTTCCGCCGGCGGCCAACTTCCACAACCCGGTCGACGTGCTTGGCGATGCACTGGCCGATCGTTACGAGTTTGCCCTGGACGTGCTCCTCGACGATCCGAATGTGGAGATCGTGCTCATCCTACTGACACCACAGGCCATGACCGAGGCCAAGGAGACGGCCGAAGCAGTGGTCAAGACGGCGCGACGCAAGCCTAACAAGCCCATCCTCGCCTGTTTCATGGGAGCCAGCAAAGTGGAGGAAGGTGTCAAGGTCTTCCGCGAAGCGAAGATCCCGCAGTACGAATCTCCGGAAGACGCGGTGACCACGATCAAGGCGATGGCCGATTACGTCCGATGGCGGGCTCGTCCGAAGCGCGTTGTCCGGCTCTTCCCGGTCAATCGCCGCAAGGTCGAAAGCATCATCGAACGCCACTTGAGGCAGGGCGCCAGAGAGATCGGCGAAGCCGAGTCCAAGGAAATCCTGGAGGCCTACGGGTTTGCTACCCCGAGCGGCTCGATTGCCACGACGGCCGATCAGGCCGCCAACATCGCCGAGCAGCTCGGCTATCCGGTCGTGCTGAAGATCTGGTCGCCTGACATCCTGCACAAATCCGATGTGGGCGGCGTCAAGGTCGGACTCAAGAGCGCCCAGCAGGTCAAGGATGCTTTCGACCTGATGATGTACCGCATTCCAAAGAAGATGCCCGATGCCCACATTCTGGGCGTGCTGGTTCAAGAGATGTGTGCCAGTGGCCGCGAGGTGATCCTGGGTATGCATCGGGATCCTCACTTTGGTCCGCTGATGATGTTCGGTATGGGCGGTATCATGGTCGAAGTGCTCAAAGACGTTGCGTTCTACCTGGCGCCGCTGACGGGTGACGAAGCCAAGCAGATGCTGGTCAATACCAAGACCTATCAGCTTCTCAAGGGAGTGCGAGGCCAGGAGGGAGTGGATATCGAAGCGATTGCCGAAGGACTCCAGAGGCTCAGCGCAGTTAGTGACGGAATTCCCTCAGATTCAGGAGATGGATATCAATCCGTATGTCGTGGGCCTTCCCGGGACCACGCCTATTGCCGTAGACGCCAGAATTAGTGTAGAGAAGTGACATGCAACCATTTGATTGGCAAGCAAAGTACAAAGACAAAGTCAAGACCGCTCCCGCGGCGATGAAACTGATCAAGTCGGGCAACAGCATCTTCATCGGGACCGGTTGCGCCAACCGCAGCATCTCGTCGATGCTTTGGTGGAGCACTCCGACCACATCTACGATGCCCATATCGTGCATCTGTTGACGATGGGCGAGGCACCGTACGTCGATGAGAAGTTCCGCGAGAAGTTCAAGATGAACAGCTTCTTTATCGCGGACAACGTGCGCAACGCACTCGACCGAGGCATCGGGGATTACACGCCAATCTTCCTGTCTGAGATCCCTGCGGAGTTCGAGACGGGGCGTATCCCGATCGACGTGGCGCTGATCTCCGTGGCTCCGCCCGATGCCAATGGCCTGTGCAGTCTGGGCGTCTCGGTAGACATTGTGCAGTCGGCGGCTGCCAACGCACGCTATGTCATCGCGCAGGTCAACAGCAACATGCCGCGTACGTACGGAAACAGCTTCCTGCATGTCAACACCATCGACGTCCTGGTTCCGCACGATGACCCGATCATCGAGATCCCGATCGACGAACCCGATGAAACCCTGCGCGGATCGGGCAGAACGTTGCCCGTCTGGTGGACGATGGCAGTACGATCGAGTGCGGCATCGGACGCATTCCGCAAGCGTTGGCCGAATACCTCGTCTACAAGAAGGACCTGGGCGTCCACACGGAGATGTTCAGCGACTGGATCATCGATCTGATCGACTGCGGGGCGATCACCTGTGCCAAGAAGTCCCTCAATCGTGGCAAGATCGTCGCCAGTTTCTGCATGGGGTCCAAGAAGCTCTACGACTATATCGACAACAATCCCTTCTTCGAATTCTACCCCACCGAGTACGTCAATGACGTCAATGTCATCGCTCAGCATGACAGGATGGTGGGGATCAATGTTGGCCTGGAAATCGACCTGACCGGGCAGGTCTGTGCCGATTCGCTGGGACACAAGTTCTACAGCGGAATTGGTGGCCAGGTGGATTTCATTCGCGGATCGGCCCGCAGTCGGGGAGGCAAGGCCGTCATCGCCATGCCCTCGACCGCCAAGAATGGCCAGGTTTCGCGAATCGTGCCTCACCTGACCGAAGGCGCCGGGGTCGTGACCACCCGAGGAGACGTGCATTACGTGGTGACCGAGTACGGCGTCGCGTATCTCCACGGCAAGAGCATCAGGCAACGCGTGCTCGACCTGATCAACATTGCCCATCCGAAGTTCCGCAAAGGCTTGATCCAGGCCGCTAAGGCCAAGAACTACATCTACCAGGACCAGATCGAGCTGTCCTGGGACCAGGTCAATTATCCGGAGGAGCTGGAACATTACGCCACGCTGCGGGATGGGACGGAGATCTTCTTCAGACCGATCAAACCGATCGACGAGGCCGCACTGTCTGAGATGCTCTATTCACTCAGCGAGCAGTCGGTTCGCACACGCTACATGACGCGGACGGTGGCTTTCCCGCACAAGGATATCCAGCAGTTGACGAACATCGACTACAAAGGGGATATCGCCATCGTCGGCATCGTTCCCGGCATTGGCGGCGACGACATCGTTGCCATCGCTCAGTACTTCCTCGATCCCAAGACGTTGGCGGCCGAGGTGGCCTTCCTCGTACAAGACGAGTGGCAGCAGAAGGGGATGGGAACATTCCTGCTCGACTACATTATGCAGGTGGCCAGGCAACGCGGCGTCAAACGCTTCTATGCCAAAGTCCTGCCTGACAACCGGCCGATGCTGGCGGTCTTCCAGAACTCCGGATACAAAGTCAACGTGGAATTCGATGGGGACGTCTACAACGTTTCATACGATCTGACCAAAGAATAGCCATAGGGATTGACCTTGTCCGGACGAAGAGCTGCTTTCATCCACTCAGAGCAGATTGAGCAGTACAGCTATCCAGAGGGCTGCCCGTTCCGCAGTGAACGGGCGGGCAAGCTCCGCCAGACGCTGTACTCGATGGGACTGCTCTCGGGGCAAAACATAAAGGAAGTGCCCCCCGTATCGGCGGATCGGCAGGTCCTGAAGAGATTCCATTCCGCCCGGTATCTGCATGCCCTGAAGAAGGCGGCCAAGGGGCAGTGGGACCTCGAGGCGCTTCACATGGGCATCGGCACCGAAGATGTGCCCGTCTGGCGAGCGATGTATGAGTACGCCGCTCTGGCGACCGGCGCCACACTCGTTGGTGCGGACCTGATCCTGTCGGGAGAAGTCGACATCGCATTCAATCCGTCGGGAGGATATCATCACGCATTCCCCGAGAAGGCGGCGGGATTCTGCTACATTAACGACAACGCGATTGCCTGCTCGATCCTGGCCGATGCGGGCAAACGCGTCCTGTATCTGGACGTCGACGTTCACAATGGCGACGGTGTGGCCTACGCGTTCCGCGATCGCTCGGACGTGATGACCATCTCGCTCCACGAGAATCCTAAGATGCTCTTTCCGGGGACCGGATTCGAAGATGAGATCGGGGAGGGCAAGGGCAAGGGCTATTGTGTCAATCTGCCTTTGCCCGTGGGAACCTACGATCGAGCGTACCTTCATGCCTACGAGTCGGTCGCCGTGCCGTTGATCGGTGCCTTCGATCCCGATGTGATCGTTTTTGAGCTGGGCGCCGATGCCCTGGCGGGTGATCCGCTCGCCCATCTGCAACTGACCAACAACACATACGTTGAGGTCATCGAGCGGCTGCTGGCCTTCGGCAAGCCGATCCTCGCGACCGGCGGAGGCGGTTACAACGTCGAGAATTCCGTTCGTGCCTGGGCACTGGCCTGGACGGTCTTCACTGGCGACGATGACTATCTAAGTCTCGGCGCGTTGATGGGCGGGGTCATGATGGAAAGCACGGATTGGCAGGGGGGCTGCGCGATCGCGAACTGGCCGTGACGGATGAGCAGCGTCAGGCGGTTTTGCCTGCTCTGGATGCCTCGATCGATATCATCAAGGCCAAGGTCTTCCCCGTCCACGGCCTTTGATTAGAAATTACTGCCGGGGCATCAGAGAACCTCGTTGTCTGGCAGTGACCTTCCTGATCTGCCGGCTTGGCTATGCGCACGCCTGGAAGCATCTTCAGTGGAGACCAGCGCACACGCGGGGTGCCACGAATCCATCCGACGTCTTCCGAAGTGGCGGATAGCAAGCATGAATGTATCCGTGGGGCACACTTGATGGCCACATCGTGCGTCTGGACGCGCAAGAAAAAGGCCGGGTCTTGCAGATCCCGGCCTTGGTTTGGTCATGTAGAAACTCTCTAGGCGCTGGTTTCTGCGCGTCAGTTTCTGCTTCCGCCTCAATGGCCAGAGGGGATTCCTCGGCAGGCGCGGCCTCCGGTTGAATAGGTTTCAGGACGAGGGCTAAGACGGCCGCTGCCACGCAGGCGATGCCGGCGATGATGAACGCCGTCTTGAAGGTCCCCATGCTGTCCCACACTTTCCCAGCCATGACTGGCCCGAGAATACCGCCCACACCGTATGACGTGAAAACGGCGCCATAATTGGCCCCGAGATTCTTGCTGCCGAAGTTCTCAAGCGTCAGCAGGGGGAACAACGCAAAGTTGCCGCCGAAATTGAAGCCGATCCAGCAGGCCGCAATTGCCAGAGTGCTGGACTTCGATCCCATTCCCAGCAGGAAGAACATCATTCCAGCTTGAAGCAGGCACATGAGCAGGACCGAGTACTTGGCAGTCAGTTTCTGAGAGACGGTTCCCCAGACAACCCTGCCCAGACCGTTGAAAAGGGCGAGAAGGCCCAAAGCAGAGCCCGCAGCGGCGGCGGTCAGGCCACCTTCCAGTACGCCGAAATTCTTCAAACATTTGATAACCATGAGGCCGCAGCCGGCGCTGAAAACAAAGGCCAGCCAAATCATCCAGAACTGGACAGTTCGCACGGTCTGCCCCTGGGTCAGATCCTTCACCGCCCGCTTCTTGGAACCATCCTTAGCGGCCGGTGGATTCCACCCGGCCGGTTTCCATCCCGCGGGAGGGTTTGACAACAACATCGCTCCGGCTACGACCGAGATGGCAAAGATGATACCGAAGATCAGGAACGTCCCGTTGACGCCTTGCTTGTCGATGAGATTCAACCAGGCTCCCGCCATCTTCACGAAGATGAAGGCCCCGGCGCCGAAACCGGCGACAGCCAAACCCGTGATCAGGCCCTTCAAGTCTGGGAACCATTTGACGCAGGCGGCGATGGGGCAGACGTAGCCCATGCCGATGCCGGCGCCGCCGATGATGCCGACGCACAGAAGCATGAGCGGGAACGATGCTCCGGTGAAGCTGGCCAGGATATAGCCGGCTCCCAGCAGGAGACCGCCAATGATGGCGATGATCCTTGGCCCATACTTGTCCTGTAGGCGTCCAGCCAAAATCATGACGATGGCAAACGTCGCCAGGCCAGCCGAAAAGATCCAGGACGTCTGGGTGGCGGTGAACTTAAACGGCCCTTCGGGGTCCTGGAGAGCGCCCGTGAAAGCACCCCAGGCGTAGATGGCTCCGAGGCAAAGTTGGATGAGCAGGGCACCGACCACAACCAGCCAGCGATTCATGACTTTTTCTTGGGCCATAGCAACTCCTTGTGTGAAAAAGCTGCCGGGTGCATATCTGATGGATATGCACCCGGCATACGATGGTTCTGTTACAGTGGCTCAGCCACGGCCCTTGATCAGGGCTTCAACGACACTGGGGTCGGCCAGGGTCGTGATATCGCCGAGGTTGTCGGTGCTCTTCTCGGCAATCTTGCGAAGGATACGCCGCATGATCTTGCCGGAACGGGTCTTGGGCAGAGACGGCGCGAACTGAATGGCTTCCGGCGCCGCGATGGGGCCGATCTCCTTGCGGACGTGCTTGATCAGCTCTTTCTTGAGGTCATCGCTTTCTTCGACGCCTTCCTTGAGTGTGACATAGGCGTAGAGGCCCTGGCCCTTGACTTCGTGCGGAACAGGGCAAACGGCCGCTTCCGCCACGTTCTCGTGGCCGACGAGGGCGCTTTCGACTTCCGCCGTCCCGATTCGGTGGCCGGAGACATTCACGACGTCGTCGATACGACCCATGAGCCAGAAATCGCCGTCCTGATCGACACGGCAGCCATCACCAGCGAAGTAGATGTCGTTGTACATGGTGAAGTACGTGTCGATGAAGCGGTCGTGGTCGCCCCACATGGTTCGCATCATGCCCGGCCAGGGTTTGCGGATGCAGAGTTTGCCGCCTTCGTTTGGGCGCACTCGCTGGCATCGTCGCGGAGTACGACGGCATCAACGCCAAAGAACGGCCGGCTGGCACTGCCCGGCTTGAGCGTATGGCGCCCGGCAAGGGAGTAATCATGAAGCCGCCGGTCTCCGTCTGCCACCAGGTGTCCACGATTGGGCAGTTCTTGTGGCCGACCTTCTCGTAGTACCACATCCACGCTTCGGGGTTGATCGGCTCGCCGACCGAACCGAGGATTCGCATCGTGTCGAGTTTGTACTTGGCGACCCACTCGTCACCGAGTCGCATCAGAGCGCGAATGGCCGTCGGCGCGGTGTAGAACACCGTGACGCCGAACTTGTCGCAGATCTGCCAGAACCGGCCGGCGTCCGGATACGTCGGGACGCCCTCGAACATCAGGCTGGTGGCGCCGTTGGCCAGCGGGCCGTAGATGATATAGCTGTGTCCGGTGACCCAGCCGATGTCAGCGGTGCACCAGTAGACATCATCGTCGTGGATGTTGAACACGATCTTGTGCGTCAAGGTCGTGTGCATCAGGTACCCACCGGTGGTGTGGACGACGCCCTTGGGCTTGCCGGTGGAACCGGAGGTGTAGAGGATAAACAGGGCGTCTTCCGCATTCATCTTCTCCGGCTCGCACTCTTCGCTGGCATCAGCCATGGCCTCGTGATACCAGAAGTCGCGACCATCCTGCATGTCGCAGGCGTCGTCGGTAACTTTGACGACCATGCAGCTCTCGATGGTCGGACAGCTCTTCAGCGCTTCGTCAGAGATACCCTTGAGCGGGATGGCCTTGCCGGCTCGACGCGAGACATTGCATGTGATGAGCATCTTGCAGTCGGAGTCATTGACCCGGCCGCTGATCGCGTCGGAGCTGAACCCACCGAAGATGATCGAGTGGATGGCGCCGATCCGAGTGCAAGCCAGCATGGCGACGGCCAGTTCGGGGACCATGCCCATGTAGATGGCGACGCGATCGCCACGCTGAATCCCTTTGGATTTCAGCACGTTCGCGCACTTGCACACCTCTTTGTACAACTCTTCGTAGGTGAACTTGACCACGTCACTGTCGGCATCGCCTTGCCAGATGATCGCCGTCTTCTTGGCGATCGGCGTACCCAGGTGGCGATCGAGACAGTTGTAAGAGACGTTCAGTTGCCCGTCGGCAAACCAGGTGTGCTCGATCTTGCGGGCCTTGGTGTCCCACGTGTACTCGAGGCTCTTGGTCGGCTCTTTGAACCAGGACAGCGTCTTGGCCTGCTCCAGCCAGAACCCGTCCGGGTCTTTGATCGATTTCTCCCACATCTCTTTGTATTGTTCATCAGAGGAGATATAGGCATTCTTCTTGATCGCCTCGGGCGGCGGAAACGTCCGGCTCTCGGTCATCAAAGAATTGATGGCTTTTTCTTGCGTCATTGCGTTCTCCTTTTTGCGTGATGAATGTTTCGTACTGAGGGCTTCCCATTCCGCTCCTCGCCAGTGATGTCAAATTAGGCCAACATCGCGGTTGTTTCGGTCGCTGGGGCGAGCGTAATGTAAAGCCAACTTTATAATGCCGCAAAAGGGGGCTGTCAAACCAAAATTCAGAACTTGTAGATGAGAGAGGTTTGAAGACGCACGTCTTCGGTCGTGCCGGACCCTTTGTAGTCCGTCCGCCAATGGGAGAGTTCGACGCCGACATCCGCACTCTTGTTCAACGCGTAGATGGCATTGCCATAGACGGCCCGGTTCAGCGTTCGCCCGTTGTTGCCTACGTCTGAATTGTCCACGTCGTCGACGCCGGCTCCGAGGTGAAATCGCCACTTCTTGCAGGGCGTCAAAGTGGCTTGCACCCAGCCGCCTTTACTGGCAATGCCGTTGGGCACGGCGGTGATGGTGTCGTTTGCATCGCGGACGATCCGCACTCCCTGGCCGATCCCCCCGAAATAGTCGTTGAGATTTTCGCCGACGAAAGCTTCGCCTTTCACGGAGATCCATTCGTTCACCGGTTGCTGGACATCCAGGTTGACGGACCAGGATTTCCGATTCTCGCCGGTGGAATAGTCCTCCCGTCCCCAGTGGCCGGAGACACCTACGCTCGTCGGTCTGAAGAAAACGAACGGCGACGTCAGGCCCACCCGTCCCTGCACGGTGGGGAAGCCCGCCGCGGCGCCCGGGTGACCCGAACCGGAGGCTTCTTCTATTTCACTGATCGTCCGCGAGATGGCGCCGGAGACTTCCAGCCGGCTGTCAGCGCCCAACTGCATCTCTTTGGTCACCCTGATTTGCGGATGGCGGTAGCCGATGTTGCCCGCGTCCCAGAGAATCGTGAAGTTCAACGTGTCCGGATACAGTGGCGAGACGACGTCCCATGTCTGACCGGCGAGGATGCTGAACTGAGTGTCGGGCCAAAGCAGTTTCATGTACGCGTGTCGCATCCGGGCGGTGGGCTTGTTCTCCGTACCTCCCATTCCGTAGAAGTCGGCCTCGACCAAGCCGCTGGTCTGAATCTCGCCCAGGTCGGGCCCCTTGATCTTGAGCCCCAGCCGTGTCTGGCGCACCGTGAGATTGAACTCACTGTCGTTCTCGCCGCCCCGATCGACGTACAGAATATAGTCACCGCTGGTGACACTCGAGTTGTCCCAGGCCGCATCGCCTTTGATGTAGCCGTAGAGCTGGATGTCCAGGCTGGACCAAAGGGACTTCTTGTCCGATGCCTTGTCTCCCGTTCCGGTTGCGGAGGCCAACTCCTGGACCTGCTTTTCCAGGGCATCGACCCGATTCTTCAACTGTGCATTCTCGTCTGCGAGGGCCGAACTGCCCTGCGCCAGACGACGGTGCTCAACCCGATTGCGATGAGCGTTGCAGTGACAACCATCTTTCTCGACATGATGAACTCCTGATTGTGTGAAAAAGATACTCCGCGCAACGTGCGCAACAACATCAAAGCGAATCCCACATGGCCCCGAGCCGGATCGGCAGCCCTTGTAGAGATGGTTCTTCTAATCGGTCATTGCGGAACACTCACCGGCGATAAAGAGCGCATTATAGGTTGGTCA